>DATJEI010000001.1:0-4740 GCA_035496735.1 Bryobacteraceae bacterium
CGCGCAAGGCGACGGCTACCTGCGCCTGAGCTACGCCAGTTCGTTCGAAAACATCCTCGAAGCCGTGGAGCGCATTCGCAGGGTTTCGTCGAAGTGGACTGTGAAGCCTTAGGCCTGACGCGTGAACGCATCACCATCCAATCGGGAAGCGTTCCGGTCAGCCGTGCATCTGGGCTCCGCATCACGGTGTGGGATGTGCTGCAGCGGCTTGCGGCAGGCACCCCGCAAGAAAGGCTCTGATCGATTATCCCGACTTGGAAGAAAGATGACTTCCCGGCCGTCTATTGAATATGCGGCGCGTTTAGGACGCCGCGTGACGCAGTAGCATGCCAGCTCTGACTACGCCATGATCTTCGAGCTGCAACCGGCGTATAGTGTCTAGCATGAGCGAACTTACACGTCGCAGCCTCTTGGGTTCGTTTGGTTATTTGGCCGCATCGCGCGTCTTGCTTGGGCAAGCCGGCGCGCCGCCGATCCGCGTGCGGTCTTTGAATCACATGACGCTGGCGGTTGCCGATCCCGCGCGATCGCAGCAGTTTTATCAGAACCTGTTCGGTCTGCCGGTGCAGGCCCGCCAGGGACCGACCACGGTTCTACGGATCGGGTCCGGACCTCAGTTTGTGGCTGTGGGCAAAGTCGCCGCCGGCGCCAAGCCCGGCATCCGTCACTTCTGCATGACAGTCGATAACTTCGACTCCGAACGGATTCTGCGGACGCTCGCGGGTCACGGAGTGACCAAGACCGACGCTGCTGCGACGGCACCCTTGAAGGCCTGGGTAAGGGTAAGACGCGAAGACACCGGCGGCGCGAAGGCAGGCACTCCAGAGTTGTACTTTACCGATCCTGACGGAATCGTGGTGCAGCTTCAGGACACCACCTACTGCGGTGGCGCGGGTCGCCTGGGCAGCGTGTGCCTCGCAAAGCCGGAACCGGCGCCGCGCAAAGGCTTGCTCGCGCTGCACGAGCTCAGTCACTTCACCATCGCGGTTTCAAATCCGCAGCGTTCCCAGGATTTCTATCAGGCGCTATTCGGCTTGCCCATCCAGGCATATCAGGGTGTGACGCCGGCTCTCGCAGTGGGCGCGGGCCCTCAGTTTCTGATGTTCACGGGAGGGCCGGCGGCCAAGCCCAATATCGGGCATGGCTGCTTCACCATTAGAGATTTCGATCCTGACAAGGTTCTGAAGACCCTCGCCGATTTCGGCGTGACCCCAAGAGGCGAAGCCCGCGGCCCGGTGGGACCATTAAAGTCTTACGTGAGCATGCGCATGGAAGATCGTGGTGGCGCAAGAGATGGCACGCCTGAGCTATACTTCACTGATCCCGACGGCATCCTGATGCAGCTCCAGGACGTGACTTACTGCGGCGGCGGGGGCTACTTCGGCGAAGCCTGCCCCGCCCTTGCGTAGTTCATACTGTGGAGATGATCTCTGCCCTCGACCCTGGCGCGGTCGCACGTGTCGATCAACTGAGCCGCGAATTTCTGGAAGCCAAGCCCTTCCGCCACGTCGTGATCGAGCCGTTTCTCGACCCCGGATTTTGCGCGGATTTAATGACGCAATTTCCGCCGTTCGACCGCGACAAGGCGCTCAACGAGCTGGGTGAGGTCGGCGGGAAGGCGGTGTTTTCGAATTTCTCCCGTCTCGGACCGGCCTACGTGCGCTTCGATCGCCTGATGCAGGACCCCGAGTTTCTGGCGCTCGTCGGCCGCATCACCAGCATTCCCAACCTGCTCTACGATCCCGAGTACATCGGCGGAGGAACTCACGAAAACCTGCACGGCCAGGAACTCGACACCCACGTCGATTTCAACTATCACCCCACCAAGCAAACCCATCGGCGGCTGAACCTGATCTTGTTTCTGAATCCGCAGTGGGAGGAATCCTGGGGCGGCAACCTGGAACTGTTGGAGAATCCTTTCGAGGAAGAATGCCGCTCGGTGCTTCCGCTTGCCAACCGCGCTGTGATTTTTGAGACCACAGAGGCGTCCTGGCACGGCTTCCGCAAGATCCAGTTGCCCCCGGGGGTCAACACCTCGCGGCGCTCCATCGCCGTGTATTTCTACACCAAGGAGGCTCCCGCGCAAGGCGCCGCGCCATCGCACGCTACGTTTTACTATCAGCGGCCGCTGCCGGGCCACTTGCGCCCAGGCTATACGCTGACGGATGCGGACGTGAAGGAGCTGCAAGGGCTCATGGCTCGGCGCGACAGCTACATTCGCTTCCTGTATGAGCGCGAGATGGAGTTTACCGAAACCCTGCGGAAGGTGATCCACTCGCCCACCTTTCGCTTGGCTTCGCACTTCGCGAAAGCGGCTAAGTTCGTTCTCCGGAAGAAAGACTAATTTCGGCGGGCGACGTCGATGCGGCTCAAAGTATCGGCGTAAGCCGCGATGCCTTTATAAAGCGCCTCGGCAATCTTCTGGCGGTACTCGGGCTTGCGCAGGAGCACCTCTTCGCTGGAGTTCGTCAAAAACCCGATCTCAGCCAGCACGCTCGGCATTTCCGCGCCGATCAGAACCACGAAGGGAGCCGACTTGATGCCGCGGTTCTTCGCTCCCTGCGTGCCGCTCCTGGAAACCACCGAAAGCGAGGTCTGCAGTTTGGCGGCAAACTCGCGCGATTCGTCAATCTTGTCCTTGAGTGCGATTTTCTCGAGCAGATTGTGCAGCTCATGGATGGATCGATCCGACGTCGCGTTTTCTCGCGCCGCCAGTTGCAGCGCTGTCTTTGAGGTCGTGAAGTTCAGGACGTAGGTTTCGACGCCCGCCGCCGCGCGATAGGGGGACGAATTGGCGTGGATCGAAAGAAACAGGTCGGCTCCGCGCTGATTGGCGATGTGCGTCCGCTCTTCCAGACCCACATAGGTATCATCGGAACGGGTGTAGACCACTTCGCTGCCCATGCGGTCGGAGATCAACGCACCGAGCCGCTGTGCCACGTCCAGCGTCAGATCCTTTTCGTAGTAACCGGAGGGTCCGTGAGTGCCGACATCGTTTCCGCCATGACCCGCGTCGATCACCACCCGCTCCAGCTTCAATCCCAGCGCGCGCGTGAGCGACCGGTCACCTCGCGCTGCGGGTGTGGACCGCCGCATCAGGGGGGACGCCGCGGAGGACGTCGGAGCAGCCGTCGACGGGCCGCTAGTCCCGGCCATACCACTAGTAGAAGCGGCCTCGGGCGGCGGCAATTCGCGCGGCAGCGCCGCAGTGAACGATGGTAACCGCGCGGGTTTCGACAGGCCGGCGATTCTTGCGGGAGCGTCCACCTCAGCTACCAGCGGCACGGGCTTCGGCTCGCGTCTCGGCGGCACGGGGGGCGGTTCAAACTTGCGCGGTTCTGGCTTCGATACGTCCGGTTTTAATGCGACAGGCGCGGCCACCGCTTTGGCCATAACCGGTTGCGCCGCGATGGAACCCCTGTCTCCTGAGATCGTCAAGTCCGTGCCGCCGGTGATGCTTGGCCGGGCGGGCGGCATGGGCCGATCCTTGGACCGCAATTCGATCATCAGCCGGCTGGGATTCGAAAGCTGCGAGGTGGTCACCGACGTGGTTTGCGCCAGGTCCAGCACCACCCGCGTCACTTCCGGTTGGGTTTCGGCGACGCGAATCTGATTCAGCAGCGCGTCACTTACCGCGATGGTATGGGCACCGTTGCGGGCGCCACTCATCAGATTCGGGCGGGCGCCGTGGATGTCGAAGAACAGGCGCTCGGGATCTGACAGATGGTTGTATTTAAATGTGAAGTCGGAAGATACTTCGATGGCGATGCGGGTCACATCGCCGAGGGACCAGAAGCGGACAGCGGTAACGCTGCCGGAATCAGGCGCGGCCGCGATGGCGCACACTCCCGTCATCACGAACACGCCGGCGGCCAGCATCGTCCGGCGAATTCCTGAGTTATTCCTGCGCGGTTCTGAGAACCAATCTGCCATCTTGGTCGGTCGACTGTTCGAGCCTGGGATACTGTTCCTCGGCCGGCGCCCCCGCTTCCGTTGCATCGCCGGCGGCCGCTGCCTGAGCCGCGTTCTTCTCCGCTTCGCTCCGTGCGGCCTCTATTCGCTTTGCCGTCTGATAACGCTGTCCCACTTGATTCACGTAATCCTGCGTCTCCGCGTAAGGCGGCGCACCCTTATACCGGTCCACTGCTTTGGGACCGGCGTTGTAGGCTGCCAGCGCCAGACGGTCGTCGCGATAAACATTTTGCAAGTACCGCAGATATTTTACACCCGCTTCGATGTTCTCGGCGGGATCGAAGGAATTGGTCACACCCAGCATGCGCGCGGTGCCAGGCATCAATTGCATCAGGCCCTCGGCTCCCTTGGGCGAAACGGCGTAGTGATTGTAATTGCTTTCCACCTGAATGACGGACTGTACCAGCAGCGGATCGATGTTGTGCGCCCGTGCGCTCTTTTCCACCAGTCGCTGGATTTGGGCCGGAGGAGGCGCGACGCTTGCCGGTCGGGAAGCGCCGCCCGAAACGGCTCGCACTAGTTTGCCGGTACGCCGGTCGACGCGAACCACCGACACTTTTCCCGCATCGGCTGCGGGCGTCAATAGCGACGACGTAGCAGGGTCGGCTGCGCGCATGGGGGAGGCGGCCAGCATCACAAATATTAAAGAACAAATATACACCATTTTGTTTTGGCGTGGGGAGGCCCCCTGTTCCTGCCAATGCATTGCTACCATCTTCTCATGGACTCCAGCGCAGGATTCGTCCTCACCGGCGGCCACCGTTCTGC
>DATJEI010000002.1:0-3827 GCA_035496735.1 Bryobacteraceae bacterium
GTGGTCTTGCTGACGGGCGTTGCATCCTTCGTCTTCCTGCTGGGGCGGATTGAGCCGGTGGCCGAGCCGCTGGGGAAGTTACCACTGCCGGTCTCGCTGCCCGGCGCGCGTTAGAATACGGCGAGCCCGACTTAGGACGACGCGTGCGCCTGTTGCGCCGCGGCTGTCACAATATTGTTGGAGACGCTCCAGATGGTGATGACGGAAGAACCACTCACCGAGAAGAGACCCGCCGCGGCAAGGACCACGAAAGCGAGTATAAGGGCGTATTCCGTCAGATCCTGTCCCTGCTGGTCGGTCCACAAGCTTTGGTCTATCCAGAAACGTTGTGTCATATCGTCCGAAATCCCATCCTTCCCCCCTCCCGAATCTGCCCGGTTCCGGCCGAGCCTCAATCCGAGCGCTTACCTTTGACCGGTAATTTCTAAGAGTATAGCCTCAAATAGTTTCGAACGTAACCTCAACGGTTATAAAAATGCCCCACCCTGGGTTTGTCGGGTACCAGGACGAAACTCGGGCGACGCAGATGCGCTTATACCTTGCGTTGGAACATATCGAACGGCTGGAAATCGCCGTTCAGAAGCTCGCGGGTGTCGCGGTGCCCCAGCCAGCCGGCGATCATCGTCGCGTAGACTCGGCGGAAATCGGTAGTGTGCAGCAGGTTGTCGCCTTCATCGAGTTTCGCGAGGCTCGGGATCTGGCCGTAGTGCCCGCCCCTGACCTGATTGCCGACGACGAACATTAAATTCGCTGCGCCGTGATCCGTGCCCAGGCTGACGTTTTCGGGAACGCGGCGGCCGAATTCAGAGAAGGCCATGAGCACCACATCATCGGCGCGGCCGATGCGCTGGAGATCCTTCATGAATGCGGAGATGGAATCGGACGCGTAGGTCAAAAGGCGCTGGTGGACGTCATTCTGAAATACATGCGTGTCGAATGCATTGTTGCGATAAGCGGTGTAATACAGGCGGGTGGGCATGCCGGCTTCGATCAGCGCGGCGACCTTGGGCAGGTCCAGGCCGACGATTCCGTAATCGACCGGCGAATGGTATTTGGACCAGGCTTCCTGCACCAGCGCGGATGCGCTCTTGGCGCTGCGGTCGGTCTCGAGCAGGAATTCGCGCGCGGGGTTGGAGACTTTGCCGTTGTCGGGAGTGGACTTGAAAACTGCGTTCTCGTCATAAAAACTTTCGCGAGAGAACTTGTTGGGATCGTCGAAGACCACAGGGACGTGGCGGCGGCTGCGCACCGCGAGCGACTGATGCGTGTCAATGTTAACGATGAAGTTGGGGGGCGCGTCGGGCGCGATGGTGTCGGCGAGGCGGCCTACCCATCCGTACTGCTCGCCACTGTTAGGCGCCGCGGTGTGCCAGTAGGCCATGGACGAGAAATGCGAGAACGAGGGGTTTTCGTACCCGCAGCCGTGGACGATGGCGAGCTTGCCATCCTTAAATAAGTGCTCGAAGCCGACCATGCCGCGATTGAAGCCGAAGTGGTCATCGATGATGCGGAGACTTTTCTTGGGGAGTCCGATCTTGGGGCGGTGTTTGTAATACGCGTCGTCGGCGTAAGGTACCAGCGTGTTGAGGCCGTCGTTGCCGCCGGAGAGTTCGAGCACCACCAGGATCTTGCCGTTGGATTCCGCCTCGGCTGCCAGCGCGGCGGCGGCGCGGCCGAAGACACCGACGCGCAGCGCCGTGCCCGCGGTCATACTGAGGCCGGAGAGTCCGGCTTTCAAAATGTCTCGACGATTCAGTTTCATAGTTCTAACCTCAGCTTAACTGATACTCGGGTTGGCTCATGATTAAGTGGAGAACCAGGCGCAACGGTTCTTCGAGATAAGTTTTCGCCTGCGAGATGTCGGATGTGCCCAGCTCGCGATCGAGGAAGGCGACCAGCTCATGGCGCACGTCGTCGCTCGGCGGGACGCGCATGAAGCGGCGAATCAGGTAATCGACCACCTGGGTTGTGTTCTGCGGATTCTCCGCCAGCACCATTTTCGCGAGGTGAAGCTGCGCGGTGTCGCGCGGGATCGGCTTCACTCTTTCCAGGGCTAACTGCGAGCCGCGGAAACTGCCGTAGCGGGTGTTGAAGTCTTCATCGCGATCGGCGGACATGTTCGATTCCGCCATTTCGCCGCTCTTGGTGTCGGGGATGGTGGCTCTGGTGATGTCCATGCCCTGACGGATGCGTTCGGCTACTCGGCGCACTTCTTCGCTGGCGGCGACGCGATCCGGCGGAACAAAGTTGATGTCCGGGAACAGCACGTCGCGGGCGAAATTACCGCGCTCAAGCAAGAGGCCAGGCGTGATCCAACTGCGGCCTCCGGCCCATCCCGCAACGGTGGGCGGCGAGAACAGGCGCTGGCCCAGAGCGGCGGTGGCGGAATTGAAGTCCGGCTCGCCGGGAATGTTTTCGAGGCCCAGCTTCTTATAAGTGGATACCGCGAGTTCGACCGGGCTCTTGATGTGCGTGCCCACGGATGCAGGGCTGTAGAAATCACGCGACAGGAACATGGCTTCGAGCAGGGGGGTTATTTCGTAGTGCGAATCGCGAAGGACTGAACCCAGCTTTTTTTGGTACTCAGGCGACAGATTGTCGCGGACGAAGAAACGGTAGAGTTTGCCGGCGATGTAATCGGCGGTCACCGGCTGCTGCATGATGATGTCGATAATGTCGACGCCATCGAAGCGGCCGGTCTTACCCAGGAAAGTTTTTTCGCCATCGTCATGCTTATCTTTGTTGACGACGAATTTCAAATCCACGTAGTTCCATCCGGTGAAGGCGCGCGCGGCCTCGCGGACATCCTTTTCGGTGTAATGGCCCACGCCCATGGTGAACATCTCCATGATTTCGCGGGCGAAATTTTCGTTGGGCGCGCCCTTGACGTTGACGCCGGCATCGAGGAAGGCAAGCATGCCGGGGTCCTGCGCCATCGAGACCATGAGGTCACGGAAATTGCCCGTGCCGTGGTTTTCGTAGAGCTGTAATTCGGCCAGGAGCTTGCGATAGTCGCGGACCTTGGGTTCATTGGTCGCGTAGTGACCGTGCCAGAACAGCGCCATCTTTTCCTGCAGCGGGCGCGGGCTGGTGAGCATGCGGTTGGCCCACCAATAGGCCACGCGGTTGGTTTCAAGCACGCTGGCGCGCAGCCAATAGAAAAACTCGTCGACGATGGGCTGAAGGCGGCGGTTGCCGGCAGGCTTGACCTTGATGCCGAGCGCTTCGCCGTTCTTCTTGGCGAGATCGGTGACGGCGGGGCGGCTGGGTGGGAACGGTTCGAGGCCGGGATCGTGAATGCCGGATTCATCGAAGGGCGGCAGGTGGCTGATGTCGGTGCCTTGGTAGCGGACCAGGCGGGCGATGGCCTGCGCGGGCGTCATCTTGGCGAGCGCGTCGATTTCAGCGGGCGTGCCGCCGAATCCGGCGCGTTCGAGCAGGTGAGCCGCGAAGTCGCGATTCCAGTCTTTGACGCCGATGGGCGTGAGATCGTTCTGCCAGGCGGTGGGCCCGGCGGTCTGGGCGAGCAGGGGAGCGGGAGAGATCGCAATCGCGACGGCGACGGCTAGGATTACAGCCAGGGAATCCACTCTGCGCATGTGTTCCAACTCCTTAAGATTATGCTATAGAAGATGTTCCCACGAATTGCGGGGCTACGCCACTGCGGGATGGCGTAGTCACGAGCCCGCCCGGTCGAAAGACACTTCGGCCGTGCGGCGCGATATGCGGCGTGGAATTTCAAGATCGTCTCGCGGCGGGCTGCTTACGTAAGCAACCCGCCGGGGTTAGGAAACAGGCGGCTGGCGGTCTTAGAAAAGGTCCTGGAA
>DATJEI010000003.1:0-27602 GCA_035496735.1 Bryobacteraceae bacterium
GCCGCTACTGTTGCGCGGCGTTGGCCGGAATCGGCGTGGTGACGGGGGCTGGTTTTCTGATCTTGTCGAAGTACTGTTCGACGAACTGCTCGTAGATCGGCGGCACTTCGTCGCGGTGGATTTCACTGCCCGCCTCGGCATGCGTCGATTCGCTCTGCCCCAGCGGCGTTTTCAACTGCTGCTTGGTGGACCCGACTTCCACCATCACCGCACCCTTCACGTTTTCGGCGCGCTTGCCTAACAGCTCCGAGATCTTACCCATGGCCTTCAGCGCTTCCGCCTGCTTGGCGGTCTTGTCGCCTTCCTGGCTGCCCATTCCGCTTTGCGTATCCTGCGAGGATTTCATCTGCGCGGTGTTGCTGCCGTCCTGGGCGTTATTCGATTGCTTGCCGTCCTTCGACTGCTTGCTATCGCCCTTCTCCTGGGACTGCCCCTCTTGCGCCGCCTGCTGCTCACTCTCGGTGGGATCGCTTTTCTGGTTCTTGTCGGAGTCTTTCGGAGACGACTTCATCTTGTTCATCATCTGATTGAGGGCGTCCTTGACTTTGTTCAAGAGAGACGGTTCCTGGTCTGCTTTGTCGCTCTGCTTTCCACCGGCGGCCTCCTTGGTGCCCTCTTTCTTGTCGTTGGGAGCCGCGTCTTTATTGAAGTTGTTCCCCTTGGCGTCGGGATTATTTCCCTGTTCCTTCTTTTCCTCCTGCTTAGTCTGGTCTTTGGGACTCTCGGGAGTCGCCGGGTCGAAGTTAGCCGATGGGTCTCCAGCGAAATCGTTGTTCTTGGACGCGTCTTTGTCCTGGTCGCGCCCGTCGCCCGGCTGTTCGCCGCCGTCCTTGGAACCTCGCAGTTTAGGTTGCTCCTGGGGCGCGCCGAAAACGTTATCGTAGGCACTCGCCACCAGAGAAGCGCGCGGATTCATCGACCCCAGAACCGCGTAGCGCATCAGGAGCACTCCAGCCAAGGCCAAGGCGAGCGCCAGGGCGGGGTAAAACGCACGCGGGCGGGTCAATGGCAAGGCCTGCTTCAAATCCACTGACTCTGCGAGCCGCTCAGCCTGCAAACGCTGGCTCTCGCGAAGCGCGGCATCGGCCGCTTCTGGAGATTCACTGAAATGCGCGGCGGTGGAGAGCGTATCCGCCAGTTTCAACTTCGCATCAATGCGTTGCGCGATGCGATAGGCGGAGGGGCGCTTGCGCAACGCAATATAGACGCCGGCCCCTAGAGACAGGACGGCCACCAGCAGCACCCAGAAGGCGCTGAGGTACTGAGTGCCAGCCAGCAGGATAATGATGCCGCACGCGAGCGTTACCGCGGCCGCGCGCGTCATCTGTTGCAGCAGCAATTGCTGGAACGAGCGCTGGCGGGCCTTCACGAGCAAATCCGAAAGTGAGCGGCGCAATTCCAACGACTCGATTATCCCATAACCCCCTGCGCCTGGACTCAGACGCGGGCCTTACAGTATCAGCATGCAATCGCCATAGGAAAAGAAGCGGTAGCGGGCCTCGACGGCATGGCGATAGGCGGACAAAGCCAGATCCCGGCCGGCGAAGGCGCACACCAGGACCAGCAGACTCGACTTCGGCAGGTGGAAGTTCGTGAGCATCGCGCCGGTACGTTGAAACTGGAATCCCGGTGAGATGAAGAGATCGGTGTGCGGCCGCGCCGGATCGCTTTCGATCGCCCGCACGCTGGTGGTGCCCACCGCGACTACTCGAAACGCGGCGTCCATTGCCGCGACGGCCTCTTGCGGTACTCGGAAACTCTCGGAATGCAGTTTTACTTCTTCGATGATTTCGGTGTGCAGCGGCTGAAAGGTGCCGAGCCCTACATGCAGCGTTACCCGCGCGATGGCCGCCCCCGCCGCGCGGCAAGCATCCAGAATTTCGGGTGTGAAATGCAGCCCGGCGGTCGGCGCCGCCACCGATCCGCGCTCACGCGCGAACACCGTCTGATAGCGCTGCCGGTCGGCGGGGGTGTCTGGTCGGCGGATATACGGCGGCAGCGGAACGTGGCCTGCGCGCTCCAGCACATCGAAAATCTCGCCTTTCGGAGTCAGCTTCACCGCACGCTCGCCGAACTGGCCGCGGCCGACAATCTCGACCGTCAGCTCGTCGGAGATGACGATGCGCTCGCCGCTGCGCATCTTGCGGCCCGGCCGGACCAGCGCACTCCACCGCAGCCCGTCGGCGGATTCCTGCTGGGTCAAGAACACTTCGACGCGCCCGCTATGCCCCTCGCGATGACCGTAAAGCCGCGACGGAAACACGCGCGAGTCGTTGAGCACCAGGCAATCGCCAGGATGGAGAAAGGAAGGGAACTCGCGGAAGCTCCGGTCCTGCCAGGTTCCGGCTTTCCGATCCACCACCAACATCCGCGACGCCGCGCGATCCGGCAGCGGCTCCTGCGCGATCAGTTCTTCTGGGAGATGATAGTCGAAATCGGAAAGAAGCACCGGTATCTCACGCTTTGGTTGGGTAACTGCCGAGGGCTTGCAGAATTCCCCGTTCCGCGATTCTTTCGGGCGCGTTGAATTTCAGCAATTCTGCGGTCGCGCCGCCAACCTCGGAAAGCCCGCGAATCAGATTGCCGTCGAGTTGAAAATGTTCGGCCCACAGGTCTTGGCGGGGATGAAACAGACGAACGATTTCGCCGCTGCGGCTATCGATGGAGGTGAGATCACTGCCTTTGCTGCGGTTGCAAAGGACGCACGCGTAGGCCAGGTTCTCGATACCGGTAACGCCGCCATGCTTGCGGCTGACGATGTGATCGACATGCGGCCGGAATGCGATATCGTCTTCGTGGATCAGGCAGTATTCGCACCGATAGTGCGCGCGGCGGGCGACTTGGTTGCGAAGCGCCTCGGTAATGTCACTGCCCACTGGCAAGAATCTGGCGCGCCCGTGCTTTGGCCATTCTCAGGATGTGCTCCAACTCCAAGAAGTGGTCGAGTTCAGCCTTCTCATCTGAAGAAAGCGGCTGCTCTTTCTCGCGCTGAATAAGATCCGACACTCGCTGCTGCGCCGCGGCGGACGGTTGGAAGTGAGTGACCGCCTCCGGAGTGGTGCCAGTCGCGATAAAGTCGATGATCTCCAGGTAGACCGGGCTCGCCGCGCTCATCTGGTATTCAGCATACAACGTAAACTGGAAGCAGTGCGGATCTTAGGCATTGAATCTTCCTGCGATGAAACGGCCGCCGCGGTGGTTGAGGACGGCTCCCGAATTCTGTCTTCGGTGGTCGCGTCGCAAATCGCCACGCACGCCCGCTACGGCGGAGTAGTACCGGAACTCGCCTCGCGCGAGCATCTTCGCGCCATTGTACCGGTGGTACGCCTGGCTCTCGAACAGTCCGCCACCCGGCTCGAGGAGCTGGGAGCCATTGCCGTCACGCAGGGTCCCGGATTGGTCGGATCGCTTCTGGTAGGAATCACCTACGCCAAAGCGCTAGCCCTAGTGCGCCACCTGCCGCTGATCGCCGTGAACCACATTGAAGGCCACATTCACGCAGTAGTAAGCCAGAACCCTGTCGAACTGCCGGCGCTGGCGCTGGTGGTCAGCGGCGGCCATACACACCTGTATGAGGTCCAGCCAAATTTCGTCTACCGGTTGCTCGGCAAGACCCGCGACGACGCGGCCGGCGAAGCCTTTGACAAAGTCGCCAAACTGCTCGGCTTCAGCTATCCCGGCGGACCCGTAATCGACGTGCTCGCTCCTCACGGCGATCCCCACGCCGTCCCCTTCACGCTCTCGAAGATGAAAGGCAACACCCTCGACTTCAGCTTCAGCGGCCTCAAGACTGCTGTTCTCCGCTGGACAGAAGCTCGCGATCTCGCGGCCGAAGTGGCTGCCCGCCGTGAACTACTGCAGTGTAATCCGCAACCCGGTGTCGATCAATGGCTGGGCGTTACGTCCCGAGAAACGCTGGATATGCTGGCTTCATTCCAGCACACCGTCATCCGCGAATTGCTGCGCAGGGCGGTCAAAGCCGCCGAAGAGATTGGCGCACGCAGCCTGGTGATCTCCGGCGGAGTCGCCTGCAACGCCGGTCTGCGCATCGCCGCCGCAGCTACCCGCCTGCCCTATCCGATCTATTTCCCGACCCCTGGACTCTCGACCGACAACGCCGCCATGATCGCCGCCGCCGCGTTTCCCAAATTCGCGCGCGGCGAATTCGCCGACTCCACGCTGCGGGCCCAGGCAAATCTCGCCCTGGCTTGAGCTGAGTTGTTGCTGGGGGTTGCTACCATCAGTTAGATGGGTCCTCAACAACCTCCCGCAGCACCGCCGAAAATGCCGATCCCCGGCGTCCGCCACCTCGTCGCCGTCGGTTCCGGCAAAGGAGGGGTGGGGAAGACAACCGTCGCCGTCAACCTGGCGATTGCGCTCGCTAAACTCGGGCGCAAGGTTGGGCTGCTCGACGCGGACGTCTACGGCCCCAACGTCCCGCTCATGATGGGCGCTTACGAAACCCCGCGCGGTCAAGGCGACCGCATTGGGCCTATCGAACGCTACGGCGTGAAGCTGATGTCGATGGGGTTCCTGAATCCAGGCGACAAGCCGCTGGTTTGGCGCGGGCCCATGCTGCATAGCGTGATGCAGCAGTTCCTTCGTCAGGTCGACTGGGGCGAACTCGACTATCTGGTGATCGATCTTCCGCCCGGCACCGGCGACGTGGCATTGTCGCTGATCCAGACCGCTCCGCTCTCCGGCGCCGTGGTGGTAACCACGCCCTCCGATGTCTCGCTCGAAGACGCGCGCAAAGCCGTCAACATGTTCGGGCAGGTGCGCGTGCCGATCCTAGGCATCATCGAGAACATGAGCTATCTGATCGCGCCCGGCTCGGGCGAACGTATTGACGTGTTCGGACATGGCGGCGGAAAGCGCACGGCGGAGGCGATGAGGGTGGCCTTTCTGGGCGAACTGGCGTTGCAGCCCGAAGTCCGTATCGGTGGCGATACCGGCCGTCCGGTGGCGACGCGCGATGGCAACGATCCCCATGCCGCGCCGTTTCTGGAACTCGCCCGCAAGATCGAGGAGCGCTGCATGGAAGAGCAGACCGCGGGCCCGACGATCACCGTCGAAGATTAGTTGCTGGAAGGACTCGCGCTACAGCTCTTGCTTGGGCGGCGGCGGAACGATTTCGAAATCTTCCGGTGTAATCTTGATAGTCAGCACTTGTCCGCGCGTGCCTAGGGGGCTGATGATCTTGCCGTTCCACAGCACCTCGATGCCGCCTGCGTTACCCACCTTCATGGTTGCGCGGTCCAGTCCCGTGAGCGTCTTCGATTCGCTTGGCTGCAGAATGCCTGCGAAAATTTCCTTGCCGTCGCTGCTGATCGATAACCACGTGCGTTCAGTGGCCGAGAGCTTCAGGACTACGCTGTTCGCTTCTCCCGTTTGGACGGCAGTCTGGGCTTCCGGTAACATCGAGGGCAAAGGGGAACTCACCATGGCTACGGGCATCGTTCGCTGCGCCAGGGCGACGGCGGCAGGAGCTTGGGGGACCCGCTTCCACCACGCGTAAATTCCCGAGCAGCCGAGCAAGACGACCACCAGCCCGATGACGGACCACCCCATCGAGATGTCCGGAATGTGGCGGCGGTTCGTTTCCTGCACCAGCCGATTGGGAACGCAGATCGCGGGACTCGGTGGCGCATCTTCGGGCGCGTGGATCGCATCCAGAGCCGGCCGGATCAGGCCCTCGTCGAGACCCAGACTACCTGCATACTGCCTGGCAAAATTCTTATAAAAAAACAGCCCTGGCACGCCCGCCGTTTCGTCATCTTCGATGGCCTGCAAGTAGCGTTGGGTTATGCAGAGTTCCGCCGCGATCTCCGAGATAGCCCGCCTCTGGCTCTCCCGCTCTTTGCGCAGAATGCTACCGACGGAGGTCATTGGGTTCAGCGTCCTCAACCGAATTCCGGGACTTCCCTCCCGGACGTACCATCATACATAGCCCAGGTATTTTTGAGCAAGTTCTTTTCTCTAATCATTTAACTCGGTTGCAGAGGTTAAATACTTTAGGGGCTGGCTGGATCTGCCTTAAGCCAAATCAAATGGCGTATTTTTCGGCGAGCGTTCGCCGCACCGTGCCATGACGCCGGAATTTTCCGTTTCCGACCTGGTGGTCATCCTGGAACGTACAAATGATCGATTTTTGTGCCGGAAATCGCTCTGGCTCCGACTACGGATCCTATGCGTAAAGATGACGACGCCTGCTTTGCTCCAGGAGAGCGTCAGGTCCGTATCATGCCCTTGGTCTTCAGCCTAACCGCTGGAACCGGGATTAGCTGCCGAGGTCACGCAACGTCGTAGCGATCAAGATTCATCACCTTGTCCCAGGCCGCCACAAAGTCACGCACGAACGCCGGCTGTGAGTCGCTGCACGCATAGACTTCCGCCAGGGCTCGGAGCTGAGAGTTAGAACCGAACACAAGGTCCACCCGAGTGCCGGTCCACTTGATGGCATCCGTCGCGCGATCGCGCCCCTCATATACGCCTTCGGACGAGGAGGCCTGCCACTTCGTCTTCATGTCGAGCAGGTTGACGAAGAAATCATTCGTCAGCGTCTCCGGCCGGCTGGTGAAGACGCCGTGTTTGGACTGCCCCACGTTTACATTCAGGGCGCGCAAGCCGCCGATGAGAACCGTCATTTCAGGAGCGGTTAGCGTCATCAACTGCGCCCGATCCAGCAGCAGTTCCTCAGCCGGCAGTGACTGTCCGCTGCGGAGATAGTTGCGGAACCCGTCGGCGGTCGGCTCCAGTACCGCGAACGAGTGTACATCGGTCTGCTCCTGGGAAGCGTCCGTGCGTCCCGGCTTGAAAGGTACCTTCACATCGTGCCCGGCTTTCTTTGCCGCCGCCTCGACGGCCGCACAGCCGCCCAGAACAATCAGGTCAGCGAGCGAAACCTTCTTTACTTTTCCATTGGACTGGGGACCGCCGGACTGCGAACTGTTGAACTCCTTTTGAATCCCTTCGAGCGTCTGCAGTACTTTTCCCAGTTGCGCCGGCTGGTTGACCTCCCAGTCCTTCTGCGGCGCCAGTCGAATGCGCGCGCCGTTCGCGCCACCGCGCTTGTCGGAGCCGCGGAACGTCGCCGCCGACGCCCAAGCCGTGGTAGCCAGTTGGGAGATGGACAGTCCCGACCCGAGAATCTTGGCTTTCAGAGCGGCAATATCCGGGTCCTCGATCAGCGCATGATCCACCTTGGGAACAGGATCCTGCCATAGCAGCGATTCCTTCGGTACCAGCGGGCCGAGGTACCGGGATATCGGCCCCATATCCCGGTGCGTTAGCTTGAACCAGGCCTTGGCGAACGCGTCCGCGAATTCCCGAGGATGGTCGAGGAAGCGCTTGGCGATCGGCGCATAGATCGGGTCCATCCTCAAGGAGAGGTCCGTCGTGAGCATGAACGGGGCGTGCCGTTTCGACGGATCCTGCGCATCCGGAACGGTGCCTGCGCCTGCGCCGTTCTTGGGCGACCACTGATGCGCGCCGGCAGGGCTCTTCGTCAGTTCCCACTCATAGCCGAACAGGTTTTCCAGGTAGTTGTTGCTCCACTTCACTGGAGTAGTGGTCCAGGCGCCCTCCAAGCCGCTGGTGATCGCGTCGGTTCCCTTGCCGCTGCCGAAGGTATTTTTCCAGCCGAGGCCTTGCTCCTCAATAGGTGCGCCCTCCGGTTCGGCGCCGACATATTTGCCCGCATCGGCAGCGCCGTGAGTTTTGCCGAAGGTGTGTCCGCCGGCAATAAGCGCGACCGTCTCCTCGTCATTCATCGCCATGCGAGCGAACGTTTCGCGGATATCGCGGGCCGCAGCGATGGGATCGGGCTTTCCATTGGGCCCTTGCGGATTCACATAAATCAATCCCATTTGAACGGCGGCGAGAGGATTATCCAGCTGACGATCGCCTTTGTACCGCTCGTCCCCCAGCCACGTGCTCTCAGGACCCCAGAAGACGTCCTCTTGCGGCTCCCAGACGTCCGCACGCCCACCACCGAAACCGAAGGTTTTGAAGCCCATCGACTCCAGTGCGACGTTGCCGGCAAGAATCATGAGGTCGGCCCAGGAGATTTTCCGGCCATACTTCTGTTTGACCGGCCACAGCAACCGGCGCGCCTTATCCAGGCTCGCATTGTCCGGCCAGCTATTGAGTGGCGCAAAACGCTGCGTGCCATCGCCTGCCCCGCCGCGGCCGTCGCCGATGCGGTACGTACCAGCGCTGTGCCATGCCATACGAATGAAAAACGGCCCATAGTGGCCATAATCGGCCGGCCACCAATCCTGTGAGTCCGTCATCAAGGCATGCAGGTCTTTGATCACGGCGTTTAGATCAAGGCTCTTGAACTCCTCAGCGTAGTTGAACGCCTTTCCCATGGGATCGGACAGGGGAGAGTTCTGGTGCAGAATCCTCAGGTTAAGCTGGTCCGGCCACCATCCCGAATTCGTCGGGGCTCCAGCCACCGTGTGTCTGCGAATGCCAACGTGTACCGGGCACTTGGCCTCGGTTGGATTATTGGGGACAGCCGCCGCTGTTCCTGTGAGTTCTTTTTCCATGTGTTGATTCTCCTTCGAATGGGTCAAAAATATTGTGATGAACTATGATAAGCCTACGACGCTGAGCGGGCAGCGCGCCGCGGAGCGCACTTCGTGCAGAGCCCCCGGAAAATGAGTTCGCATTCGCGCAGAATCCGCTTCCCCAGGGAGCCTGCGGCAGGCTTGGGCACGCCGTACCACTCGATGTCCTCAACATTGCCGCAGCGGTCGCAGATGAAATGGTGATGTCGCATGCCTTTCGCATCGAATCGCGCGGCGCGGCCCTCGACGGCCACTTCACGCACCAAACCCGCCTGCACCAAGTCCCGCAGATTGTTATAAGTCGTGGCTCTGGAAGAGCGCGGATCCACACGATTCACGGCTTCAAAGATCTCCGCGGCCGTGGGATGCCGGTTGTGTTCCATCAAGAACGCCATCACGGCGTAGCGCTGCGGAGTACACCGCAACCCGCTGCTCTCCAGGGATTGCTTAATCGCCGTGGCGTCCATGAATTATTTAGATTATATCTAATGTGACATTTTGTCAAGAACATATGCCTTAGGTTGCCGCGGCGAGCGAAACAGTGGCGGCCATCTTAAACCCCGCTAGCAATCACCACGCGCGCATTGGCATGTCGCAGAGCAGCATCAACCGGAAGTTCTATTGCGTTTGCAAGGCATTCGGGACGGCCTCCGACCGGACATCCCTCCTTAATCGCGGCCCACGCCGGGACGGCGGTTATGATAAAAGAAACCAATGTTTGCTTCGCAAGCCAAGCCCCCGCTTTTTTTGACCGTCGTCCTTAGCCTGATATTGGAACTCGCATTCGCAGCTCCAGCTTCTGCGGCGGGCGTGTCGGGAACCTCCGCGCTGGAGTTCACACGCCGCGCCGTAGGCTTCGGGCCGCGGCCACCGGGCTCAGCCGCAAATCACGCACTGCAGAACTACATCCTGACCGAACTCCAGAAAGACGGCTGCGACATCCTTGAGGACGCTTTCAAGGCTAAGACGCCGCAAGGCTTGATCGCCATGAAAAACATCATTGCGCGCTTTCCCGGGAAGGCGTCCGGCTCCGGCGGGTCTCGCCGCGCCATCGCGATCACAGGGCACTTCGACACCAAGTTTTTTCCGGGCCGCAAATTCGTGGGCGCGAGCGACGGCGGTTCCTCGACCGGACTGCTGCTCGAGCTGGCTCGGGTTTTGGCGCATCAGTCGCGCATGGATGACGTGTATCTCGCTTTTCTTGACGGTGAAGAAGCTTTCGGCGAGTGGAGCGACAGCGATAGCCTTTACGGCAGCCGCCACCTGGCCGAGCGCTGGCGTAAGGACGGCACTCTGCGGCGTCTCAAGGGCTTGATCAATGTAGATATGATCGGCGATAAGAACCTGGACATTCCTCAAGAGACCAATGGCAGCGCGGCGCTGAACAAGCTGATCTGGCAAACCGCGGCCGACTTAGGCTACAAAGCCTTCTTCACCAGTCAGCAGATCGCCGAGGAAGACGATCACATTCCCTTCATTCGCGCCGGCGCCCCGGCGGTCGATCTGATCGACATCGACTATCCGCCTTGGCACACCGACACGGACACCATGGACAAGCTCAGCGCGCAAAGCATGGAGATCGTCGGTATGGTGGTGTATGAGGTGATCCAGCGGCTCGAACGCCAGTGAGTCGCTAAGCGCCGCGGCGCGGATCTGAAACCGCACGGGAGTATCCTGTACTTGGCGAGACTCTATGAAGCGTGCTCTGATTGCGTCGGTTATGGCCGTGCTGTTCGCTCTCTCCGCGCTTCCTCAGCGCGGCCGCTACAACGAGCCCTCCCCGGAAGACGACCCCGCCATCGCCGCGCGCGAAGCCGAATTCCACTTTCTGCGCGTCGAATACACTGATCTGCCGCAATATCATCGCGGTTTCGGCTACGCTTCCCGCGACGGGCAGGGCACCGGCTGGTGGCTGGTCGACTGGCCCGATGCCGACAATCATTTCACGCGCGGGATTCAGCGCCTGACCAAAATCGACATCGGCGAGCCTCGTCACCTGCGACTCACCGACGACCGTATTTTCGACTACCCCTGGATTTACGCGACTCAAACCGGCTGGTGGGGACTGAGCGACCGCGAGGTCGCGCGCCTGCGCGAATACCTGCTTCGTGGCGGCTTCCTGGTGACCGACGATATGTGGGGCGCCGACGCCTGGGACGTGTTCCGGGAGACCATGCAGCGCGTGCTCCCCGGCCGCGACATCCCGGACCTGGCGGAAACCGACCCCGTCATGCACGTGCTCTACGATATCCGCGACAAGGATCGCACGTTTATTCCCGGCTCGCGCCATCTGTGGCGCCGTGGAGACTCGGTCCAAATCGTGCAGCCCTTCGGCTCCAGCCCCGCCTGGCGCGGCATCTACGACGACCGAAACCACATGGTGGTCTCTGTCAACTATGACACCGACATCGGCGACGCCTGGGAGTTTGCCGATGTGCCTTACTATCCGGAAGCGATGACGGCGCTCGCCTACCGTTACGGCATCAACTACATCATTTATGCGATGACACACTGAGGCGCTCTGATACCGTGCTCTATAGCCGGTTTAGAGGGACCTGTCGGATCAAAAGCGTCCGGCGGCTGCTGGTCTGAAGTGACTTTAAAACAGCTTCGTGAGAACCCCTGGGGTCGTCCCGTTGATCATGCTCTTATATCCCGTAGCATCCGGCGTCCACACTTCCACTGTGCCGGATTTCCGCCAGATAAAGGTGATCTCGCGACTCGTTCCCATAAACCAATAGGCCGAACCCTCTGCTGCGTGAACGAAGGTCTGGCCCTTGGTGGGAGGCGTCTTGGTGTAGGCCACCGAGCCGTTTTTAACCAGGTAGTATTCTTTTCTGCCCGAATATTCCAGTTGCCACCAGCCAAGCAGCTTACTGAGTGGGCCCGGATATGGCGCGGGATCGTCATCGGAGAAGTGAATCAGCGTGTAGGTATAGTGCCCTGGCGGCTTCAGCCACCAACTGTCCTCGACCCAGGACTTGCCTGCAAAGCGGCAGATGGTGTGGCAAGTGACTCCGCCGTCCTTCTTGCCGCCAATCTTTCCGACATACATGGTGGAGTGGGCATATTGCTTTGCGCCGCCATAGTCGCCCTTGGGGTCTATGTTGAAATATCCGATCATGTCGCCGGGCTTGAAGATGCCCGTATCGATGACTCTTTGGGCCGCGGCGGTGGGAACCTTCTCGCAAAGGGTCTTGGTGTCGGATCGCGCCTGCAAAGTATTCACCAGGGAGGGCACGCCGCGCTCCGCGACTCTGGCGCCGCCGGCCGTGAGGCATCGGGATAGGAAGTGAGCGCAATCGGCGATTCCCGCCCAGGGATTGATAAGAATTTCCTCGGTGTTGCCGCCAACGACGCGGCGGAACACCGCCTTTTCCCCTCCGGCCCCGTCGTCCACGAAGAATGGCTGCCAGCCATCGGCGGCTGGAGCCTTTTTCCAGTAGGGAGTGCCGATCACGTTTTTTTCGCGGACTTGTGCGATCGAGACTCCCTGATTGCTAAGCCAGAAGATCCCGTCATCGGCCGGGATGTTCCAATGTTTATCCGCGAATTTGACAGCGTCGGCTCGGTTGAATGGCATTGTTTCCCCGCGTCACTTGATCCACTTCACAGTGCCGACCGCGCGGTCGACTTTGTCTTCCAGAGCCGTCAATCGGTCGGGGATCGGCCCGACGCAACCGTGGTTATGAAGGATCGTCTTCGACCGGCCCTGGTTGGAAACCGACAGAATCGCCATAGGCTCACCTGGTTCGATCGATTTGCAGCGCTCAGTGTTGCCATAGCCGTAGTTGTTTTCCAGCCGGAAGAAGCCGCCTGTTTCCAGGTCGTGGACCAGTTTGGAGAGGGTTTCCGGCGAGATCCCGCCCCGGATTAAGCCGGCTCGGCGGACAAAGTATTGTCCGTCGTAGATAACCGTGCCGTCGGCGAAGATCATCAGCCGGTATACCGCGCAGCGCTGCTCACAGGCGCCACGCTGGAGGGTGATCAACGTGTCTGGCGCGGATTGATTGGTCTTGATTGCCTGGCCATACAACCAGACGGCGTTAGCGCAGGTCAACGCGAACATAATGCCAAGCTTTGTCATCCCTCTTTGTCCTCCGTTCCAGCCAGGATACAACGGCGTTACAAGCTTAGCGCGTGGCAGGACTCAACTGGGAGCGAAGTTGGGCAACGACGGTCAGTGGTGGCCGCACGGATGCGGCCAGGTAACAGGGTTGCTCACCGTAGCCTAATTTCGGAAGAACTCAGCCCTACGCCCGGCGCCGCTGCTCCTCGCTGCGTAGAGGGAATTCGACCACCGGCACCAGCTCGCTCTTGTGACGCAGCCGTCGCTTTACACGGGTAAACACGACGCTGAGTCCCAGCATGCATGCGATCAGGATGGCCGCGGACATCAACACCGCGGGGACGCTCAGGTGCTGCCGGTACTTTGCAAAAAACGGGCCGTATTCCAGGTCCACGTGCACCCAGTAAACCAGCAGCGACGTCGTGCCCAGTTGCCGCACCCAGCTCCAGCCGCCCGCCCCCAGGTACTCGCACCACAGGTATGCAAAAGATCCGAGCAGCAGGGCAATTCCCAGCTTGCACGCCACCAGCGCCGGGCTATTCAGCCAGAACTCCGATTGCGCATACACGCTGAAGGGCAGATCGGCGAAGTAGCGGCCGCCGGATAACAGTCCGAAGCCCAGCAGCGCCGACCACTGCATCACACGGTTCCATGCGCCGCGCTCCACCAGCGGAATCATGCTTCCCACGCCCACGCCGAACGCCAGGAACGCGCCCCACGGAAAAATGCTGAATGCATCCGCGCTCGGAACCAGATAGTCGCGCAGCGGTCCTGGAATCCCCTGGAGATTTAGCGCCGACATCACCGGCGACAACACGGCAATCGCCGAGCCGGCGATCACCGCCCAGCGCACGCGGTCGATCCCTCTCAACAGCGCCAGCGCGGAGATCAGCGCCGCGGTCGCTCCCATCACATTCAGGATGTCCACCTTCAGCAGATCCGTCCAGGGGCTGGTACCCCACGCGAAAATCCAGCCTTGCAGCCGGAAAAGAATCGCGAGAACAAACAGAAATCGTGCGCGCTTCAGCGCCTGCAATACCCGCGCTCCCGGAGGCATGTGCTCCCGCCGGTTCATCCCCATCCCATAGGTTGCGCCGGTCAGGAAAAGGAAAATAGCCGCCGCTTCGCCGCCCAGGAATTGCGAGTAGGTGAACCATGCGCCGCTGCGGTCCGCAGGCCGCAGAAAAGCGTCGAAGGTATGGCCCTGCAGCATGATCAGGGCCGCGACTCCGCGCATCCAGTCGATAAAGGTTACGCGGGGTTTGGAGGCGGGCTGCATTTAAATGGACGGGGAATCTTCAGTTTAGCAAAAAAACGGCCCTCTTCTTGTAATGGCCGGTACAAGAGGGGGGCGCGTCCCACCGTCCCCAGGTTACAGCCGCGGGTTACAGCCGGCGTCTGCCTAGCGGGGCGTGGCGGCGGGTCGCATTATATCGATACCGCCTTTGAAATATGCGCCGTCCTCGATCACGATGCCGGCGGTCTTCACATCGCCCACCAAGTTGGCCCCGGCGCGCAGCGTGATGCGCTCGGCCGCGTCGACGTTACCCTTGACAGAGCCCGCGATAATCACTTCTTTGGCCTGGACGCCTGCTTCTACTTTGCCTTTGGCGCCAATGGTCAAACGGTGATTCATTTGCAATTGGCCGCTCAGTTCTCCATTCACAACGATTTCTTCGTTACTGGTCAGCGTGCCTTGAACCCGAAGAGTCTCGCCGATCACCGTAACTGCTCCGGAACCGCTGACTGGATGACCGCTCGCGGCTGCCGGCGTCGTTGCGGGAACGGGCGGCCGGGTGACGGGTTGGGAAGAAGGTGAGGGTTGCTGTTCTTTATTCCACATTTGGGACTACGTTAGCACGATACAGGCCAACATTCTACGAATGGTTGAAATCCACCACGCACGGTGCTTTTTAAGCAACCGCGGGCGTCTCGCGTCCTAGTCTTATGTTGTTGTTAGCACAGCAACCCGTTTGGTACTCCGGATGCCCTAAGGATTGAGAAGAGGTTCTAGAAGAGGATCTATGAGAATGCTTCGTGCGGTAAAAACTGGACTCCTGGTAACTTTTATTACGGCAGGGGGAATCGCCGTGGCGCAGGACGAGGCGCCCCCGCCTCCGCAATTTTCGACGCAGGACGAAGCCGGCCCTCAAGGCGCGGCCCCGCAAGATCGCGGCGCCCAGACGGCGGATCAGAACGGGCCCCAGCAAGACGACCAAGGTTGGCGCCGCTTAGGCCCAGCGCCGTATCCGCAGAATGGCCGCGATCCGCGTTATGCGCAGCCTGGTCAGTATGGCGATCGGAGCTATGCTCAACCCGCGCCGCCCGCGAACATACCGCCACAACTTACCATTGCGCCGGGCACCTTCCTGACGGTGCGCGTGAACCAATTGCTGTCTTCGGACCACAACCAGGCGGGCGACGCGTTTTCCGCTTCTCTGGTTAGCCCCGTCGTGGTGAATGGCATTATAGTCGCGGATCGTGGCCAGACCATTCAAGGACGCGTCTCGGAAGCGCAGAAAGCCGGCCGCATTTCGGGCACCTCGCGCCTGGGCGTGGAACTTACCGACCTGTCCCTGGTCGACGGCAATCAGGTCCCGCTGCACACTTCGTTGGTCAACCGCAATGGGCGGACTTCCGAAGGCCGCGATGCGGTTGGAGTCGGCGCCGCCACCGGTATTGGCGCGATCATCGGCGCTGGAGCGGCAGGACCATATGAAGCGGGAGAGGGAGCCGCCATTGGCGCGGGCGCCGGCGCGGCGGCCGGAATCATCGGCGTGCTTCTGACGCGCGGAAAACCGACCTACCTCACTCCTGAGCAGGTTCTCACCTTCCGGGTGGAAAATCCGATCGTGATCTCAACCGACCGCGCGCCGCAGGCCTTTCGCTATGTCGGACCCGGCGACTATCAATCTGACCAGCAGTCTCGCCCGTACGCTCCTCGCCGGCCCGCACCTTATTATTATGGAGCCGGCTATCCAGTCTATGGCCCGTATTGGGGACCCTATTATGGCTACCCGTATTACTACGGACCCAGCATTGGAATCGGCTTCGGTGGGTTCTACGGCGGCCACTACCGCGGACGCTTCCGCCGCTAACGCATCCAGCCGGGACCGCAGTGGCGGTCCCGGCCTATCGTCCGGCCGAATATCGGGTGAAGCAGGCTGTCAGCCCACCAGCGCCATGTTATAACACCCGCGGGTTTCTTCCACCCCTACCGGCGTCTCGAACAACTCTTCCATCTTTTCCGCGGTGAGCAGGCCTTCTTTCTTACCGTCGAAGAAAATTCGGCCGTCCTTTAGCGCCACTACGCGCCCGATCTCGGGAACGATGTCGGGAAGATGGTGCGTCACCACGATCACCGTCACGCCGTTATGCGCCAGCTTGCGCATGGCATCACGCACTTCCCTTTGCGCCCGGATGTCGAGACTATTCGTCGGCTCGTCCAGCACCAATGCCTTGGGATCGTGGGCCAGCGCCCGCGCGAATACCACTCGCCGCGCCTCACCGCTGGACAGTTCCGTCATCAGGCGGTCCGCCAGGTGGGCCACCTCGAAGAACTCCAGCACCTCGTGCGCCCGCGTTTCCATTGCCGGAGTCACATGATGATTCGGCCAGATCCCGATCGATCCGAAAAACGCGCTGAGCACCGTCTCAATAGCCGAATATGGCTTGGTGCAGGTGGCCACGAGATCGTTGGTCACGATGCCCAGCGTCGCCCGCAATTCGAATAATGTCCAGACTTCTTCGCCCCAGATGCGGACCCGGCTCTCGAGCGGATAGCGCGGATAGCATTCTCGGGTCACGGTCTTGAGCAGGGTCGATTTACCGCTGCCGTTCGGTCCCAGAATCGCGACGTGCTCGCCGTCTTCGATCGAAAAAGTGACATTCCGCAGCGCCATGGTCCCTTCGCGCTCTACGGAAACGTTGTCAAACTCCAAAAGCTTGGGCATCAGCCCATGCTAACAACCCGGCGTTCGGAACCCTACACTTGCTGCAATTTATAGCTAGGTACGAGAATTCCACAACCGCGAAGAAATCCCACTTGTGCTGCGTCTAATATTTTGGTTACACTAGTGAGTGAGCACTTACTTATGAATGTCCCCACTCCCGCCAGCCCTCCCCCGGTTCCATCCGTCCGCAAGAGCCGCATGCATGCCGATGATCGCCATCGCCAGCTCCTGCGCAGCGCCATCGATTGCGTCGCGCGCAATGGTTTCGGAGGCACGAAGACCAAGGACATCGCCGCCGCCGCCGGGGTCAGCGAAGCCATCCTGTTTAGGCATTTCGCGACCAAAGAGGATCTGTACCATGCCATCCTCGACATGAAAGAGGGCCAGCCCGCCGCGAAGGGCGGGAAGCGATTAATGCAACAGATGGAGGAATGCGCGGCGCGCCGCGACGACGCGGGTGTGTTCGGAGCCATCGCGCGCGCAATCTTTGCGTCGTTCCGCGAAGATCCCGCCTTTCACCGTTTGATGCTGTACGCCATGCTCGAAGGCCATTTGATGGCGAGTCTGTTCCACAAGCGGTTGGGAGCCGGTTTCAAGGATTTCTTGCGGCGCTATGTGGTGTCGCGGCAGGCAGACGGGGCGTTTCGCTCGGGCGACCCCGACCTGGTGCTGGACTTTGCGGTGGGAACGGCAGTGCATTGCGCGACCGGGAAATACATCTTCGGACTGAAAAAGTCCGCTACGCCAGATGAAGAGGCCGTGAAACAGCTGGTCGGATTTGTTTTAAATGGACTCACCGAACCTGCGGCCGTCCGTCTGCGTACTAACAAGAAGAACGGGAAGGGGACTCATGCCACGCCCTAATTTGTCTGGAAGGAGCAGTGCGTTTGGCCGTGCCTCGGCGGGCCGCACGGTCTCCTCTCGCTTGCTCGGCGTCTTGATTTCGGCGCTGTCAATTTTGTTTTCAGTAAGTTGTAGCGGACCCAAGACCACACTTGCCAATAATCCCGGCGCAGCGGCGGCACCCGCTGGGGCAACTCTCACCGTGGCCGTTGTGCCCGCCGAGAATCTGGCGGTGGAAGCTTCGGTGCGGGTCACCGGCAGCTTCGTGGCGAAAGAGACTTCCGATGTGGCGCCGGAAACCGGCGGCAAGGTGATCGCGACCCCGGTGGACGTCGGCGACTTCGTCCAGCAAGGGCAGGTGATCGCCCGCCTGGAAGATCGCGACGCTAAACTCCGGCTTGACCAGGCCGAGGCCGCCGAGCAGCAGGCCGAGGCCGGATTGCGCCAGGCGCAGTCGCGCATCGGTCTGGTCCAGGGCGAGCAGTTTAACGCCGACAACGTACCCGAGGTATTGTCCGCCAAAGCCAATGCCGATTCCGCGGCCGCCCAGGCGCGTCTGGCGGAGGCCGACGCCCAGCGCTACGCGAATCTGCTCAAGACCGGCGATGTTTCGCAAAGCGCCTATGACAAATTCCGCACCCAGGCCGATACGGCGCAGGCCCAGGCTAAGGCCGCCCAACAGCAGTATGAGGCCACGCTCAACGCGGCCCGGCAGAACTATCACGGCACCGTTTCCGCCCAGGCCTCGCTCTCCGGCATGCAGGCGCAGGGCGCGATGGCGCGCAAAGCCATCGCCGATACCGTCATCCATGCGCCCTTCGCCGGTTACATTAGTGCGCGGCCGATTGCTCCGGGCCAGTATGTCAGTGTGACCTCCAAGATCGCGACGCTGCTGCGCATCACCCCCATCCGCCTGGAATTGCAGGTGCCCGAAGTCAACGCGCCGGATATGAAACTGAATGTGGGCGTAGAGGCTATGGTCCCCGGCTACCCGGGCCGCGTTTTTAAGGGGCGCGTGACGGCTATCAATCCGGCCGTAGATCCCAGCTCGCGCACCATTACCGTGATTGCGGAATTTCCCAACACGGATATCGCGCTCAAACCCGGCATGTTCGCCACCGCGCGCATTTTGCTGGCCGGCGACAGCATGGGGCTGTTCGTGCCACGCGCTTCGGTGATCACGGACCCCACTACCAACTCCTCTCAGCTCTATTTCATTCGCGATGGCCGCGCGCGAGTGGCGGTTGTACAGTTGGGCGCCACGCGCGATAACACCGTGCAGATTCTGTCGGGGATTTCTCCTGGCGCCTTGATTGCCACCGACCATCTCAGCGATCTGTTCGATGGCATGGTGGTCAAAACCGTGCCCGCCGCCCCTGCCCTGAACGGAACGAACAGCGGAACGAAAGGACGCTAAGTCATGCATGCACTGGCCGCGCTGTGCGTAAAACGCCCCGTCTTCGCCACGATGTTGATCGTGGCGCTGATGGTGGTGGGCATTTTCTCGTTTTTCACGCTGGGCGTCGATCTGTTCCCGAAAATCGATCTCCCCACCATTATTGTGACGGTGGCCAATCCCGGCGCCTCGGCCGAAGAGATAGAAACCGACATCACCAAGCGCATCGAAGACGCCGTGAACACCACCAGCGGAATCGACGCGATGCAGTCGACCTCCATTGAGGGAAACTCCACCGTGGTCATCAACTTCACGCTCGACAAGAGCGGCGACGTGGCGGCGCAGGAGGTGCGCGACAAAGTCAACCAGGTAGTTCCGCGATTGCCGGAAACCGCCAAGGCGCCGGTGGTGCAGAAAATCGACCCGGATGCCCAACCCATCTTGCAAATGGTCATTTCGTCACCGCGGCCGTTGCGCGAAGTCACTGAAATCGCCGACAAGCGGATCAAGCCGCTGCTCGAAAACATCTCCGGCGTGGGCCAGATTACCCTCGTGGGCGGGTTGAAGCGCGAAATCCGAGTGTGGGTGGACCCGGAAAAGATGCGCGCCTATAACCTCGCCGTCGCCGACGTTGCCAAAGCCCTGCGTGAGCAAAACGTGGACCTGCCGGCCGGCAGCGTCAACGCCGGTGAGAAGGAGTTATCGGTCCGCACGCTCGGGCGCCTGGTCGATCCCGCTCAGTTCGACGAACTGGCTGTGGTTCGCCGCGGTTCCTATGTGGTCAAGATTCGCGATATCGGACACGCCGAGGACTCCGAAGAAGAACCGGTCACTGCCGCGCGCCTGAACGGCAATCCCTCGGTCACGCTGGTGGTTGCCAAACAGTCGGGCGAGAACACTGTGGCCACCGCGGATGCCGTCAAGGCGCGGCTGAAGGAAATTCAAGCCACGCTGCCCAAGGATCTCACCATCCAGATCATTAACGATCAGTCGGTGTTCATCAAGGGCGCCGTGCACTCGCTCGAAGCGCACCTGATTGAGGGCAGCATCTTGGCCGCCATCATCATCTACATTTTCCTGGCCAACATTCGCACCACTTTGATTTCAGCGGTGGCGATTCCCACCTCCATCGTCTCCGCCTTCGGACTGATGGCGGCGATGAAGCTGGACTTGAACCAGATCACCATGCTGGCGCTGACGCTGATGGTGGGCATCGTCATTGACGACGCCATCATTGTGCTCGAAAACATTTACCGCTACATGGAAGAGAAGGGCATGCCTCCGATGCAGGCGGCCATTGAAGGCACCAAGGAGATCGGGCTCGCCGTCATGGCCACCACGCTTTCGCTGCTGGCCGTGTTCCTTCCCATCGGCTTCATGGGCGGCATCACGGGACGCTTCATGTCGTCTTTCGGATTCACGGCGTCGTTCGCCATCGCCGTCTCGCTGCTGGTGTCTTTCACGCTGACGCCGATGCTGAGCTCGCGCTTTATCAAGATGCCGCCGCGCCAGGAGGGCGGCTCACATCACGCATCCAAGGATTCGAGATTCTTCCGCTTCCTGGACCGGAATTACACGCAAATGCTGGAGTGGGCCATGGCCCACCGCAAAAGTATGGTGGCGCTGTGCGTGGTGGTGTCGCTGTCCACCATTCCCCTTTTCATGCTGGTCGGCAAGAACTTTTTGCCGGTGGATGACCGCAGCGAATTCCAGGTCACGATCAAAGCTCCCGAAGGAACCTCGCTGGCGGCGACACTCACCATTGCCGAACGCATCGCCCGGGACCTGCGTGCGCAGCCCGGCGTGACCGCCACGCTCACTACCATTGGTTCGTCACAGGGCGGCTTCGCCTCGGTGGCATCCGCAGCGAACCGGGCGACCATTTACACCCGCCTGGTTCCCGTCGATCAGCGGAGCTTCACGCAGTTGGAAATGATGTCGCGCGCGCGTGAACTGCTGAAGGCCTATCCCGCGGACCTGCGCACTGCCGTTCTGCAAGCCGGCGGCGGGGGGGGCGGGCAAGCTGACGTTCAATACGTGATCAAGGGTCCGGACCTGGACAAGCTGAACGAATATGCCACGAAAATCGTCGCCCGGCTGAAGGAGACGCCCGGCGTGGGCGATCCCGACATGTCGATGGTCTTCGGCAAGCCCGAGCTGCGGGTTGAAATCGACCGCCAGCGCGCCAACGATCTGGGCGTGAAGGTCACCGACATCGCCACCGCGCTCAACACGCTGGTGGCCGGCCAATTGGTTTCCTCTTTCCCTTCGGGCGGCGAAGAGTACGATGTGCGCCTGCGGGCTGACAGCAAATATCGCACCAGCGTCGAAGGCCTCTCGCAGTTGATTGTTTTCTCGACCAACAAGCAAGGCTGGGTTCCGCTCGATCAGGTGGTCCGCATCAAGGGCGGTAGTGCGCCTTCGAGCATCAGCCGCCTGGACCGCCAGCGCCAGGTGACCATCAGCGCCAACGTGCTGCCGGGCGGGTCGCAACAACAAGTGATCAACACTATGAACGACGTGATTAAGGAGATCCATCTCGACCCCGGCTACACCACCACCCTCGGCGGGTTCAGCAAGAACCTGGCGCAGTCCGCCTACTACTTCGGCATCGCAATCGCACTGACGCTGATCTTCATGTACATCGTGCTGGCCGCGCAGTTTGAATCTTTCCTCCATCCGTTCACGATTCTGCTGACGTTGCCGCTGGCCGTTCCCTTCGGGATTCTCTCGCTGGTGCTGGCTGGCCAGACCATCAATGTGTTCTCCGCGCTCGGCATGCTGCTGCTGTTCGGCATTGTTAAGAAAAACGCGATTCTGCAAATTGACCACATGAACGGCCTCCGCGAGAAGGGCCTCGACCGCTATGAAGCTATTATTCAGGCCAACCGCGACCGTCTGCGGCCCATTCTGATGACTACCGCCGCGCTGGTGGTGGGCATGCTGCCGCTGATTATTTCCACCGGCGACGGAGCCGCGACGAATCGCTCTATCGGAGCGTTGGTGGCCGGCGGACAGACCTTCTGCCTGCTGCTGACGCTGCTCGCGGTGCCGGTGTTCTACTCCCTGTTTGACGACATGAAGAACCTGCCGCTGGTGCACAAGATCTTCAGGCGAATACGCGGCACCGGCCGGCGGCCCCTGCAAAGCATTCCGCAGCCAGTCCACTTTGAAACCGGAGAGAACGCCTGATGCGCTGGTTATTCTTCCGCCCTGCCGCCGCGCTCGCATTCGCGGCGGTTCTGATTCCCGGAGCCTCTGCGCAGACGGCGCAGGTGCAGACTGCCCCGCCGCAGGCTCAGACGACGCCCTCGCCGGACGCAACCACATTGGTCCCGCCCGTGCGACCGTTCCGCCTGCCCGCGCGTATCGGCGTTTTCGGCGAAGCCCGCATCACGCTGCAGCAGGCTCTGGCGATGGCCTTGGCCAACAACAAGGACATCGAAGCCTCCCGTATCGATCGCGAAATATCCGGCTACAGCCTCACCGGCGCGCGGGGACTCTACGACCCTACCGTCGGGGCCGTTTCTCAGTTCTTGAAACAGGTGAATCCGGTGGCCAGCGCGCTGGGCGGATCCGCCACCGGCGCGGTGCTCAACCGCACCTGGCAAACCGATCCCACGCTCTCCGGCTTCACGCCGTGGCTGGGCGGCAGCTATCACGTCGACTTAAGCTCGCAGCGGTTGTACACCAATAACACCTTCGTCACGCTGAATCCGCAATACCCAACCGCGCTCACCTTCCAGTACACCCAGCCGCTGTGGCGCAATCTGCGGTATGACCTGAATCGCCACACAATCGACGTTGCGCAGAAGAACCGGTCGCTTTCCGACGCCCAGTTTCGCCTGCGTGTGATGCAGGTGGTGGAACAGACTGAGCGCGCGTATTGGGAAGTGTTCTATGCATATAACAACCTGCAGGTGCAACTCGACTCCGTCGACATTGCCCGCCAGCAGGATGAAAGCAACCGCCGCCAGCAGGCGCAGGGCTTGCTTGCTCCCATCGATGTGGTGGCCGCCCAGACCCAGCTCGCCAACTTCGAGCTAAACGCCTACAGCGCGCAAACCACCCTCACGCAAGCGGAGAACAATCTCAAGACGCTTATGCTCGAAGGCCGCAGCTCCGCTTTGTGGGCCAGCGCGCTGGTTCCGGTCACCGCGCCTGACGGCGCGCCTCCGCTGACTCCTCTGAGCGATGCCGTCTCCGAGGCTCTGGCCAATCGTCCCGAGGTCAGCCAGGTGGAAATCTCCGGCCAGATCAATGCGAAGGACACGCGCCTTTATCGCGACCAGATCAAGCCGCAGGTGGACTTGGTCGGCAGTTATACGCGCAACGGTCTGGCGGGACCGGTGGTGGTTCAAAGCGGTCCCAATCCTTTCACTTCCAGCTTCGGTCCGCTGATCGATCGGCTGAACGTGCTCTCGACTTCGGCGGGGCTCAATCCGATAACTCTGTCGACTGGCAGTGGCGCGCCGCCCGCCCTGCTGGTAGGTGATTACGGCCAGTCTCTCAGCAACCTTTGGGCGGGAAATTTTCCTACTACGCAAATCCAGCTCCGCGTTACCTTGCCGATCCGTAATCGCGTCGCGGAAGCCAATCTGAGCACCGCCGTCGCGCAGGGCCGCCGCATTCAGAATCAGCGGGAGCAGGTGGAGCAGGCGATCGAAGCCGACGTGCGAAACGCCATGCAGCTGATGCAATCGGCCGAGCTGCGTCTGGAGGCGGCGCGCATTCAGCGCGAATCAGCCGAGGAGCAGTATAACAGCGAGCAGCGCCAGTTCCGCGCCGGCACCTCCACGCTGTTCCTGGTCCAGCAGCGCCAGACGACCATGATTACCGCTCGCAGCCAGGAGCGCCGCGCTGAATCCGACCTCGGCGAGGCGGTATCCGCCTACGAATTGGCTACCGGCTCGATCCTTCGCCAGCACAATATCAATTTACAATAATGCCTAGCCCCGATTATTCCATGCGCCGCACCGTTTTTCGGAAGCTCCACGAAAGCGGCTGTTTTGTGATTCCCAATCCCTGGGACGCGGGCTCCGCGCGCTATTTGCAGCATCTTGGATTCAAGGCGCTCGCCACCACCAGCGCCGGATTCGCGTTCTCACTCGGTCGTGCGGACAACGCTGTGCCGCGCGACGCCATGCTCCGCAATATTGCAGACATCGTCGCTGCGGTGGACTTGCCGGTCAATGCGGATTTCGAATCCGGTTATGCGCGTGATCCGGAGGGGGTTGCCGCCAACGTCCGGCTGTGTGTAGATACCGGCGTCGCGGGACTCTCGATTGAAGACTCAACAGGCGACGCCGCCCATCCGCTCTTCGATCTGCCGTTGGCTGTCGATCGCATCCGCGCCGCGCGCGGCGCCATCGACGACTGCGCTAGTGGAGTGCTGCTCACCGCGCGAGCCGAGTGTTACCTGGTAAACCACCCCGATCCGTTTCGCGAATCGCTGCGCCGTCTGCACGCGTATGCCGAAGCCGGCGCCGATGTGCTGTTCGCGCCGGGCCTGAGCGAGCGCGGTGATATCAAGATCTTCATCGCGGAACTAAGTCCCAAGCCGGTGAACATGATCATGAGCAAAAATACCGGGTTGACGGTTGCCGATCTGGCCGACCTGGGAGTGCGCCGCATCAGCGTCGGTTCGTCTCTCTCGCGCGCTGCGTGGACCGGCTTCATGCACGCTGCCGAAGCCATCGCGAAGGAAGGCAGCTTCTCTGGATTCGACGGGCTGGTGCCGTACGCCGAGCTCAATAATCTGTTCCGGCGCTGACTACCGGTTGAGTTTTCGCAAACACTCGGCCGCGGCCGCAAGAGTCTCCGGTTTTTTGGGAAAGCAGAAGCGGATCAACTGATCGTGGCCGCCTGGATCCGAGAAGAAGCACGAACCCGGCACCGCGGCGATGCCGACGTGCTCCACCAGATGGCGAGCGAAGGCCGTATCGTCCGGGAAACCGAAACCAGAGATGTCGGTCATCACGTAATACGCACCCTGCGGCCGGAAGCAGCGGAAGCCGGCGGGGGTCAGCATGTCGATCATGGCGTCGCGCCGTTGGCGATATTTTTCCGCGAGATCGGTGTAGTAATTGTCGGGCAGCGCCAGCGCCGTCACGCCTGCGATCTGCAAAGGGTGCGCTGCGCCGACGGTCAGGAAGTCGTGCACCTTGCGAATCGAATCCGTTAAATCCGGACTCGCCAGCACCCAGCCAACGCGCCACCCCGTCACCGAATATGTCTTGCTCAAGCTATTCACCAGGATGGTGCGGTCGCGCATGCCCGGCAGCAGCATCATGGGGATGTGCTTGGCGCCGTCGTAAAGAATGTGTTCGTAGATCTCATCGGTGATCGCCAGCGCGTCGAATTCCTGGCACAGGCCCGCGATGAAAACCAGCTCATCGCGGTTGAAGACTCGGCCTGTGGGATTGTTGGGCGAATTCAGAATGATGGCTTTGGTGCGCGGAGAAAACGCGCGGCGCAGCTCATCGCGGTCGAAGGTCCAATCCGGCGGGCGCAGCGTCACCAGCTTGCGGCTGCATCCGCAGAGCACCGAATCGGGACCATAGTTTTCGTAGAAGGGCTCGAACACTACCAGCTCATCGCCCGGATTGGTGACGCCGGTCAGCGATGCAATCATGCCTTCTGTGGCGCCGCACACCACGGTGATTTCGCGCTCCGGGTCAAAGTCGAGCTGGTAGTGCCGGCGATACTTGGCGGCGATGGCGTCGCGAAACGGCTTCGCGCCCCAAGTGATGGAATATTGATTGATATCGGCTTCGATGGCTTCGATGGCGGCCCGCTTCAGAATCGCGGGAGCCGGGAAATCGGGATAACCTTGCGCCAGATTAACGGCATGGTACTGAAACGCCAGGCGCGTCATCTCGCGAATGACGCTCTCGTTCAGTCCGGCGGCGCGATGGCTGCGGAAGCGCGGGCGGCTCTCAGCGGGCGCCGGTGGCTCGAGAACTCTTGGTTCGCTGGTCGATCCCATCTGAATAGGATACCCGGCTGGCGGGAGCGGCGGTTTTGACAGAAGCAGCCTCGGGCGCGGCGTACAACTGACGATAAATATCGGCGTTACGCAAAACGATCTGAATGTATTCGCGCGTCTGCGTGAACGGCACCGTCTCGACGAACTCGGCGGCTTCGCGGAATTCGCCCCATTTGGACCAGTCCTTCGCGCGGCTGAGTCCAGCATTGTAAGCCGCCAGCGCCGCTTCCCAACGGCCGTCAACGCTATCGACTACCGATCGTAAGTAATAGGTGCCCATCTGCAAATTCACTTGTGGCTGGAACAGCCGCGCCGTCGAATAAGGACGAATGCGCAAGCGCCGGCTCAATTCACGGCCGGTAGAGGGCATAATCTGCGTAAGCCCGCGTGCGCTGGAGACGGAGACCGCCTTGGGATTGAATTCGGATTCCTGGCGAGCCAATGCCGCCACCAGAAACGGGTCCAGATTGTTCTGTCGGGCAAAGCGCTCCAAATCCCCGCGGTACGGAATGGGGAACGCCAGCTTCCAAAATTCAGCCGGCGCGGAGTCGATGCGCATATACAAGTAGTCGGGAGCGTAGCGTTTCAAGTAGCGGATGGCCTGATCCTGCGCCGAGCGGCGAGCGGCCATGGTCGCAAGTTCCAGTCCCATGACGTGCGGCTGATCTTCGTTCTGCGCGGCATAGCGCAGCTCCACGTCGGCCCAATCGTCCAGTCCGGCGGAGGCCAGCAGCCGCGCCCGCGCCAGTCGAATTTTTGCCCGGGCGTTGGGTTCGAAATTACGCACTCGCGCGCGCGTCGGGAAATCGACGGTGCGCAAAAAGCTGCTTACTGGCGTGCTGACCGGCGAAGATGCCGCGGCCGTCTGCGGCAATGCCGCCAGGCGTTCGCGTGCGAGTCCGGTGTAAAAATAGTTGGGATATTCGCGGACGATCTCGCCGTAATACGCGCGCGCCGCGGAGGGATCGTCAGCGCCCTCGGCCAGACGGCCCAGAAAGTACAACGCGGCCGAAGATTCATCGGAGTTGGGGAACAGGCGCAGATGCTCGCGCAGCAGATCGCGGGCGTCGTCTTTGCGGCGCAGGTAGTGCGCCCATGTCACCTTCCAGTGGCAGCCCGCCGCGCGCGCTTCTTTCGGGAAGGATTCGTAACACGCGCGATAGAGCGGCTCGTAGGAGTCCACCTGGTTCTCGACCAGGTACGAATTGCCCATTGCCAGCAGCGCTTCCAGACGCCAGGGGGAATCGGGATGCAAGCGGGCCAGTTCATCCAGCTCCGCGCTCATGGCCGCGCGGTCGTTGGCGCGCCGCGCGCATAGCAGCAAGTAATGCAGCCGCTCGGCATCGGCCTGCGGCGATTGCACCGTGAGATCCGCCAAATACTTTTGCGCGGCTTTCGTGTCCTTGGCGATGTATTGGGCCACGCCGATCTTCACCAGCGCGGCGTCGCGCTCGTCGCCGCCGAGCCGCGGCACTAATGCCAGAAGCTCTTTCTTGGCCTGCTCCGCGTGACCAGCATCCAGTAATTTGAGCGCGCGTCCCAGCATGGCGCCGCCCATGGCGGGCGGATACTGATCTCCGAGTTGCGACTCCAAACTCGCCGCCAGCGTGTCTGCTTCCGCGGACTCGCTCGCAGCTGGATAGTTATAGTACACGCGCTGCGCATAGACCGCGGCGCTGACGGGGTCGCCGGCTGCCGCGAAAGCCTTGGCCAGCGCCAAATCGCCCTGCGGCTGCGGCAATGCAGCGTAATATTTGCGCAACAAGCTGACGGCGCCGGC
>DATJEI010000004.1:0-4791 GCA_035496735.1 Bryobacteraceae bacterium
CCTGCACGACCGGCAGTGAAGCAAATTCGCGCGGATAGTGAATCGCGTACGCCGGTACGTCCGAGATCAACTGTCCCACCGCCTCGAACTGGCTTCGGAGAAATGCTGCGTCATGGATGTCGAGATTGTAGGCGAATTCCACCACAGCCATGAATGCCCGCCCCGGTGAAAGTCTTTGGATGGAAACGCGAGACGTGTCGTCGGCTAGGAAGAAAAGCTTCCGCGTCGGCGCCGGGCTGTTCGCGAACGGTAGCAGATCCGTATCACTGACGCGGTATTTGATGGTGTAGTGCGCCACATCCGCGGTATGCGTGTCTTCCCGCAGAAGCTCTTCGGCTGTCGATGGCCAGAGGCGAATGCCGGGATAGCTCGGCAGCGCGGTCCAGCCTCCGTGCTCCGCGCGTAACACCAGACAATCGTCGGAGACCAGCGCGCACCCGTTCTGTGCGAAACTTGCGGCCAGCGTGGACTTCCCCTGGCCGCTCTTCCCGGCAAAAGCAATCACGCCGTGGGGAGTCAGCACAGCACTTGCGTGCAACACGATTGGTTCCCGTCGGCTCAGCACGAGCGGAATTACTTGATCGAGGAACAAATGTCGTACTGTCACCTCTGGGATGCCCGGCAAGGGACGGCATTGAATTTCCGCTGCGTTCGCGGACACGAAGAAATCTCCACAGGAAGGGAAGCGCAGCAGATAGCCATCACCGGTGCGGGCAAAATGGGCCCAAGCTTCTTTGCCGCCTTCCTCAAAAGTCCAATGGTGAAACCAGGCGAAATTACTGGGCGATGGGTTTTCCGGAGGCAGAAGTTCAAACCGGCACCCCTCGGCAAAAACCTTTGCCGGGCTGAGTTCCGGCAGAGGAATGTTGCTGGCGAGCGCTAAATCGCAGATGCAGTAGGCGTGGGCCAAGCTCATTCGGAGTATCGCTTGACCACTTCCGCCACGAAGACCGCCGCCGCCTCGCGGTCGCGGAAGAGGTCAGGATGCAGTCGGAAGACCTCGTCCTCGATCTCGGTGAGGGTCCGGCCGCCATCGCAGAGGTTTACTACTGTTCGTCGCCCCTCACCGCGCGGGGTGAGTTTCGGCTTGAATCCGGGCTGCGTCCGGTTGAGGTCTTCCGCTGGAATCAGCATCCCCTTCCATGTCGCGTGTCGGAAAGAATCCTTCTTGGAGCCGGTGTTGCCGTTCAGTACGTCAACGTTCCAGTTGACCAGCGAGTCGGTTGGCCGGATCATCATGCGGATCCGCACCAAGTCGCCCTCGGCCACCTGGACCATGCGGTCAATCGGGAAGAAAACCTGGCGCCGCTGGATCTGCTCCGGAGCGAGCGGTGAGTTTGTCATCGAGATTCCCGCCGCGAGTTCTGCGGTAAACCAACCGCCCAAACCATGCATCGTGCCAGACCGGCGGATTACCGCTGTCGCTTCGCCACGGAAGGGCTCTGTCGTGGCGTGATTCAGATCAACCTTGGCAATGACCACCGCGTCGCCGCAAACGCTCCCGGGAGAGAGGTTCACCTGATAGCCTGTGTTGGCCGCGAGCAGACGAGCGGAACGGAAATCGAACCCTGCCGGCGAAGTGTTCCAGAAATCCACCTGGCCGAACAAATCCGGAGCATCGACGGGGGCGAGCATGAGGTTCATGCGAAGAGGGAGCGTGACGCCTTCGGGCTTCAGGAAGCGCCGCCGGGCATCGGCGAAATACTCGACGACACCGGCGTTGAAACCAAAGTTGCCAATCTGGTCAGCGACCACGACATCAACTCTTTCCGGCAGATCGACGTGAGTGGAGTATCCCTTGATGAAGACTACTCGGTCACCAAAACCGTTGGCGCAGGCTACCTCCCGTGCGACCGCGATCATTCCTCCCATTTCAATCGAGTAAACACGACTAGCCCCCGCGACGCAGGCCAGCAAACCCATGATTCCGGTGCCGGAAGCCAGATCGAGAACAACATGACCGGGCCGGACTACAGAACCAATCGCCGCTTGGAAAGCCGCAAGCCGAGTGAGATCGACCAGATACTGCCGGTGTTCGTCAATAATAAGAGACAAGGAGGGTAAAAGAATATGGTGCAGCGATCAAACCATCTACGTTTAGATGCCTAAAGGCACGGCATCATGTTATGGCCGGCGTCACCGTTCCTCGAACCTGCCGATTCCGTCAGCTTGGACACTTTGCCATACTCGATAAGAACCGGGCTCTTGTACGGAAGGCGTTGCACCGAAACGAATCGTCCAGCGTCGTCCTTAGGAGTTTCGCTCTTTAGGGTTTCCACTGGAACCGACTCCTCACTCTTAGGAGTTTCGCTCTTTAGGGTTTCCACTGGAACCGATTCCTCACTCTTAGGAGTTCCGCTCTTTAGGGTTTCCACTGCAATCGACTCCTCACTTGAAAATATCATAAGGCTAATCCGGATTGGCAGTCAAACAGCAAAACGATTTTCGCATGTCCGACAGTACCAAATCTCGATTCCGATGGCAGCCCACAAAATCCACAAGTCATCTAAGTCCCCGGCACGGGCTTTCTGTAGCAACGAAGACAACTCGGATGAGAGAATCCAACCTCGCTTGGCAATCGCTGCATCGGAAAAGGGTTCCTGACCATCCAAGGCATCCAACTCGCTTGCGAATAATGGCATGAAATCCGTTTGGACCCGCCGCCGGATCACTGGTTCCGGCAGGCGTCCTTGCATAGCATTCCGTAACACAACCTTGACAATCCCACGATGCGAGCGCTGCCGCTCCGGCAGAGCAAAGGCGAACTCGGCGAGCCGGCGATCGAAGAACGGATGCCGGTGGTCTATACCGAGAAATGCGGCGTCACGGTCCCAACTCTCGCGAGCATAAGTGCTCCATCCGGAACGGAAATATTGATACACAGCCAACTGGACGGGAGTCGCACCGGGCGGACTGTCGGATGCTTCGAAACGGCGGAGCAGGGCGGACCGTTCTAGAAACCCGGGAGCCAGCCATTTAAACCGATGCTGGCGACGGCGAAGAGGCCTTAAAGCCCGTTTCACTGCGGAAGGAATGTTTGGCCGCACGCCATAGTCCAAGACAAGACGCCACCACGGAGGGGCCGCCCCCGCCGCCTCGGCCTTCGCCTCCCGGACCAATTCGAGAAGCTTCCCTTCCCGGGCAAGTTCGGTCATGTAACTCCTGGAAGATCCCTCCACGCACTCGTTCCCGCCGTAACCTGTCAGCATTACCAGCGTTCCAGCCTGGCGGAGCCCTTCCTGGAGCGGCAGGACCATCATCGGGAACCCGTTCGGCCAGCCGGGGAAGTCCTGATAACGGTCGGCTTGCTGGCGGTAGTAGTTCAAACTGGGCCGGACCGGAGGGAAGAGATGGGAGCGCAAGCCAGCGTGCTCCACACTTTCCTGGATGTAGCCGGACTCGTCGCAACCCATTCCGGGATATACGAGGGAGAACGTGTCGAGAGGCTCCGCGCGACCCTGTTGACGGAGGAGTTCGTTTGCAATAACGGAAATCGAGGAGGAATCGAGCCCGCCGCTCAGATACGAGCCGATGGGGCCGCAACTGCGCAGGCGGCAGCGGACGGCTTCGCGAAAGAGGTCGAGAAACTGCGCGGCGTACTCTTCGCTGGTCTTATAGCGAACTTCCTTCGAGAGATCGAAGTCCCAGTAGCGACGTTTCTCGATGCCGCCGGGTCTCACCCACATGAAGTGAGCGGCGGGTAAACGGAGGATGCCTTCCCAGAGGGTCTCCTCGCAATGCGTAATTTGGGCAGAGAGGTACTCGGCCACCATCCCTTCGTTAGGAACCCTCCTTACTCTCGGATCATGAAAGAGTTGGTGAAGGTCGGAGGCGATCAGGACGAAGTTGCCGCCGCAGTAGTAATTGAGCGGTCTGATGCCGAATACATCGCGCGCGCAGAAGAGCGCGCCGTGGCGGCCATCCCACACAGCGAAAGCGAAATCGCCCAGGATGTGGATAGGAGCGTCTTCTCCCCATTGCAGGTAGGATTTCAGAATCAGTTCGGCGTCCGTGCCATCGCGCAGTGCCGCCCCTTTGGACTTGAGCGTTTTACCGAGATCTTCGCGGTTGTCGACGCGGCCATCAAGGACGAGGCACACCTTGCCGCTCTCGTCGCATAGGGGCTGGCGTTCGTGGAGGGCCTCTGGCGTTGTCCTGAGCATGCGGTGGCCGAGACCAACCGAACCATCGACCCACGTCGCGGCTCCATCCTTGCCCCTGTAGGCAATGGCGTTGGTCATACGTTGTAGGGTATGCACGTCGATCGGACTACGGTCGAGATGAAAGATTCCGGCGATTCCACTCACTGTTTCTGATAATACATCAGCAAGGTCACCATTGTCGGGGCCTAAGTCGAAATGGTTCAATCGGTTAGAAAATACTTTGGATTGACTACGGGTAGCCGCTTTTTCATCGCAAAGCTCCGAGCTCGCCTGGCCCAGGCCGTTGTTCCTGTTTCTTCATTCGGCAAGAATGTAAGGGCCCCCTAGTTTGTCTATGGGTGCCAGTGGACGTCCCGCCTGACATCGATTCGCGGAATATTTTGGAGGCAGTGGTCAGGAAGTGAAACTTCCGACATGGGCACACCTCATCGGTAAGATTTGGAAGCCCACCCAAAGCCCTCGAGACTTAAACTGTGCCAGTAGCCAAACACTCAAGCCATCAGAAGCTTTTTACCCGCGATGCAGCAGCGAGTGACATGAGAAGCAGAGCACAATCAGGTTCTCCTCTGAATCGTCACCGCCCTGACTACGAAATTCTTTGTGGTGAACTTCCAGGTTCGATCTGGCC
>DATJEI010000005.1:0-3174 GCA_035496735.1 Bryobacteraceae bacterium
TCGATAAACTCATCCAGCTTTTCCGGATCGCCGGTGGCTTCGAGCGCAAAACCCTCGACCGATGAATCCACAGCCCGCGCGCCGAAAATCTCGGCTTCCTTGAGGATTGCCGTGCGATTCTGCATGCTGGCACGTACCCGCAGCAGCACCAACTCCCGGCGTACCGCTGGACCTTCGGTAGAGTCCGTGGCCTGCAGCACGTTGATCAACTTGTTCATCTGCTTGATCACCTGGGCGCGCTGATTCGGTTCGATATCAACCACGATGCTCATCCGCGAGAGCTCCGGATCGAGCGTGCGCGCGACCGTCAGGCTTTCGATGTTGTATCCGCGGGAGCTCAGCAGGCCGGTGACCCGCATCAGCGCACCCGGCTTGTTTTCCATTAATAATGAAATCAACTGCAACATATTACCTTTCCTAACCGCGCACAACGCTCCGCTGTGCGCTTCAACCAACCTCCACGGGCTGCGGCGGACCCAGCACCATCTCGTTGACCGCGCCCCCTGCCGGCACCATCGGATACACGTTTTCGAAAGGCGTGACCCGCACATTCAGCAGGTAGGGCCCCGGCTCCCTCACGGCCGCTTCGAGCGCCGCTCGCAACTGGCTGGGGCGTTCGACCGTGCTGCCCGGAAAACCGTACGCGCCCGCCAGCTTTTCCGGATCCGGGAAGGTATCCAGCTGCACCTGGCACAGGCGGTTGTTATAGAACAGCTCCTGCCATTGACGCACCATACCGAGGTAGCCGTTGTTCATCACGATGATCTTTACCGGCAGGCCCTGATTGGCGATAGTCGCGAGTTCCGGAATCGACATCTGGAAGCCGCCGTCACCGCAGATGGCGAAGACCAGCTTGTCGGGACGCGCATATTGCGCACCCAACGCTGACGGCAACCCGAAGCCCATCGATCCTAAGCCGCCCGAATTGATCCATAGGCGCGGGTGATTGAACTTGATCAGTTGCGCGGCCCACATCTGGTGCTGGCCGACGTCGCTGCACACGATGGCTTCACCGCCCGAGAGGCGGTCGATCTCGGCCATCAGGTGCTGCGGCTTGATCTCATCGGTGGAGAACACCGGCTCCAGCGGATGCTCGCGCTGCCATTCCTTGATCTGTCCCCACCAGGCGGCGCGCGCCGTGGCGTTCTTGCTCTTCATTTGCGGCGCCGTTAGTGCCAGCTCTTCCAGGATCTTTTGCAGGACTTTCTTCACGTCGCCCACGATCGGCACGTCGGGCGTGCGGATCTTGCCCACCTCGGCGGGATCGATATCCACATGGATCACTTTGGCGTGGGGAGCGAAGGCGGCGAGCCGTCCGGTCACGCGGTCGTCGAAGCGCGACCCTAGTGCGATCAGAAGGTCGGTCTCGGTCATGCCCATATTCGCGGCGTAGCTGCCGTGCATTCCGGGCATGCTGATGAAGTTCGGATGATTCGCGGGGAGGCCGCCCAGCGCCATCAAAGTGGTAACGGCGGGAGAGTCGATCATTTCCACTAATTGGCGCAACTCATCGTGCGCACCGGCGTGGATAATGCCACCGCCCGCATACACCATGGGACGCTTGGCTTCCCACATGGCCTGCGCCGCGCGGCGGATCTGGCCGGCGTGGCCTTCGGTATAAACGCGATAGCCCGGCAGATGAATCGAGCTCACCGGCGTGTAATGACCGTTGGCCTGGAAGGCGTCCTTCGTGATGTCGACCAGCACCGGTCCAGGGCGTCCGCTAGCCGCGATGTGAAACGCTTCGTGAATCGCGCGCGGCAGCTCGGCCAGCGTCTTGACCAGGAAGTTGTGTTTGGTGCCGGAGCGCGTGATGCCGAAAGTATCGGCTTCCTGAAAGGCGTCGCTGCCAATCAGCTTGCTGCTGACCTGGCCGGTGATGGCGACGATGGGAATCGAGTCCATCATGGCGTCGACGAGACCGGTCACCAGGTTGGTGGCACCGGGACCTGAGGTCGCGCAGCACACGCCCACTTTGCCGGTGGCCCGCGCGTAGCCTTGCGCCGCGAAAGCTGCGTTCTGCTCATGCCGCACCAGCACGTGCTTGATCGGCGAATCATAGATGGCGTCATAGAACGGAAGTGTCACGCCGCCCGGATACCCGAAGATAACCTCAACCTTTTCTCGCGTTAAGCATTCGAGCACTACCTGCGCGCCGTTCATCAGATTAGTCGACATACCGTTTTGCATTCCTTCCAAGAAATTGCTCCACAACCAAACGAACCCAAGCGGCTTGAATCAGAAAACCGCTATAAAACACAAAAGCCACTGTCCGAGGGTTGTTCCCTCGCCCAGTGGCCAAGATCCTTCGTTAAGAATCAGGCCGTTCAGGCGAGGCCGGTTACACCGACCCCAATAATAAGTACTACCGCCTGAACAACCAAAATGAGTACGGAAGAGAGCGCGATGCGCTTGCGGAAAGCCTGATTGGGATCCGTGAGGTTCATCTCGTCTCTTGTTTAAGAGCATACAGGGAAAAGGATGCAAATGCAAGAACCATTTTATATTAAAAATAGTTATTCGACGATAGCTGGTTTAAACGTCCTGCTGTGCGACGTGTTATGATCGCCAAAAAACTTGAATAAGATCAACTTGGACATCAGTGTCTGGCTCGCGTTGACGCTGGGCCTGTTGCTTGTTGCGTTAGTTTGGCGCGCTCGCCGCCACTACCTCGCTTTACCGGAGATCGGGCCGCTTTCCAGTCCCGAAGTCGGTTCCACGGTCCCACCGCCCGACTGTATGGTCGTGATTCCGGCCCGCAATGAGGAAGGCAACATCGGCCCTGCGGTCCGGAGTCTGCCTCCCGATTCGGTCATCGTGGTGGACGATTTTTCGGATGACAGGACCGCCGACGAAGCGCGGGCGGCGGGAGCGGGAGTTCTCACGGCGCCCCCTCTACTGGATGGCGCGGTGGGCAAATCCAACGCCTGCATGGAAGGCGCGCGGGTGTTGACGTCGCGCTGGATTCTGTTCGCCGACGCCGATACCCACTTCAAGCCAGGCGCCGTCGATACGATGGTTGACGCCGCCGAAGCGCGGCAAATCGAGTTTCTATCGCTTTATCTGAAGCCGGAGTTCAGCACACTCTTGGAATCCGCGATAGCGCCCTACGGCGTGGCATTGTATTTTTGCGGAATCAATCCGCGCGCCGACGCGGCCTCCGCATTCAACGGC
>DATJEI010000006.1:0-11721 GCA_035496735.1 Bryobacteraceae bacterium
GGTTCCGCATCGCCGTGCGCCATCCCGATTGGATTGAAGGGATCATTACCCAGAACGGGAACGCCTACGAAGAAGGGTTCACCCGCGTGTGGGACGCCCTGCGGATGGCCCTCTGGAAGAACCGCACTCCGGAAACTGAGGCGCCACTCGCCGGCTTCTTCACCGCCGACTTCGTGAAATGGATTTACAGCGAAGGCACGCGCAACCCCGAAAAAATCAGTCCAGACAATTGGACTGCGGACCTGTTCTTCCTGAGCCGCCCCGAGAATCACCGCATCCAACTCGATCTGTTCTATGACTATCGGACAAACGTTGAACAGTATCCGCGCTGGCACGATTATCTCCGCAAGAATCAGCCACCGACGCTCCTGGTGTGGGGCGCAAATGACCCGATCTTCACCCAGGAGGGGGGACGCGCGTTCCAACGCGATGTGAAGAACGCTGAACTGCACATGCTCGACACGGGGCACTTCGCTTTGGAAGACCATTGCGATGAGATAGCGGGCTTCGTGCGCACGTTCTACGATCGGAAGATCGCAACGCGGAAAGCGGCTTGAGCATAGCTCAGGGCGGCCGGCAGACATTGATTGGGCTGGCCGCCCCTCGAAATGTAATCACCATGTGGATACAAGAAATCTGGCGCTACCCGGTGAAATCGATGGCCGGCGAGCGATTGGAAACCGTGGAGTTAACAGAGTCAGGCGTTGTTGGAGACCGTGTTGTGCAGGTGCGAAATGCGACCGGAGGAATCATGACGGCCCGAACGCGGCCTTTGCTGCTTCGGCATCGCGCTACGCTCTCGGGTCATAACCAAGTGCTCATCGACGGGCTTCCGTGGGATGCCAAGGAGGTCGCCGGCTACATCGAAACTGCAGCTGGAACTGGAACCCAGTTGGTTATGAGCGACGCCGAAGACCGATTCGATATCCTTCCCTTGTTGATTGCGACAGACGGGATGCTCACCGCTGTTGGGCACGACCGCCGGCGCTTTCGGCCGAATCTGGTTGTCGGCGGCGTGCCGGGACTCGCCGAACGCCGATGGGAAGGAGGGCAGTTACAAGTTGGTCCGGTAGTCATCGGTATGAAAGACCTTCGTATGCGCTGCATCATGACTACGTTCGATCCGGACTCGGGCCAGCAAGACCTGACGGTACTGCGTCGAATCCGGAGGGAATTTAGCGGAAGACTTGGACTTAACAGCTACGTTGTCTCGCCAAGCCGTGTATCGGTAGGCGATGCTGTTGAGTTGACCCTAGTTTCATGAACACGTTTATCGGAGTAGATCTGGGCTGGTATGGAAAACCCGGCGGTTTGGCATCCATTGGTTTGGAGAGTTCCGGGTACGCCTTCGCAGCATCGAACGCCTGAAAGCCGTGGATGAAATTCTGGGCTGGATTCAATCCGAGGCCGGGAGCGGCAGTGCGGTGCGGCCGCTGGTCATTCGCAACCAGACTGGCATTCGACCTGCGGACGTGCTCGCGAAAGTTAGGGGCGCTATTTCCTCGAAATCTTGGAAACAGTGATCGTGTCGCCCTTCATGTCGCCTGTGATCTCTACCATTTGTCCCGCCCGCTTCTCAAGATCGGCAAAAGATTGATTGTCAATCTGATACACCGAGCCGCCGCTGACGAAAACATACTTGCTTCCACCCTTGATGCACGCCAAGGTGCAGTCGCGATCCGACTTGCCATGTTGGCCCGTCATCTTGCTGTGACTTGTGCCGCACGCGCTATCTGAAATCTGGCCGATAAATGTCGCCGCGAAGCAGGATGCGGCAAATACGAACCCAAACGCTAGTTTGATCATCGTTATATCCACTCCTCAGTGAATTAAGTTGGTGCATACACCTTAGTCCACGTGAACTTCGTTCAAGTAAGCGAGGTCACATAGAACCGGCCACCCCGTTGTTCAGGATGATGATCCACCCCACCCCGGGTCCTGTCAATACCCTGAATGCATGAATAACGGCTCTACAGTCGGCTTGGTAGCCAGTTTTGGTGCATTTACGGGATTGTTCTGGACGATCGATCGATGTCTGATGACTTATAGACTGAGTATTTGGGCTTGCGCGTCGCTCGGCCTACTCGGCCTGTAAGAGGAGATAAGAGATTATGAGGCAGCAAATTCTGATAGCTATAGGTTTGGCCGTGATGTTTACCATCGCCGCGTGCCATAAAGCCGTCCCCGTGGCCTCCGCCCCACCTGCGCCAGTTCCAACAGCAGCAGCCACACCGGCGCCGGCGCCTAGGGCTACGCCAAAAGCGGCTGCCGTGAATCTCACACCCAGCCGGCCGGCGCAATCCCCGCGCTCAGCAACCATGACTCCGCAGGAGCGCGCGACACTGACCGAGCGGCTAGCGCGGCTGGAGGACGCGCTATTCGACTACGACAAAGCCACCATCCGGTCTGACGCCACAACGGTGCTCAAGGATGATGTAGGCGTCATCCGCGACATTCTGGCCAACTATCCCAGTCAAAAGCTGGTGATTGAAGGTAACGCCGATGAGCGCGGTTCCTCGGAATATAATCTCGCCCTTGGCGATAAGCGGGCTCGCGCAGCAGAGGAATTTCTGACCACGATGGGCATTCCCGACGCGCAACTAACAGTGATCAGTTATGGCAAGGATCACCCAATTTGTACGGATCAGACGGAAGCTTGCTGGCAGAAGAACCGCAGGGCTCACATCACTGCTGCTCGTTGATTGGTCACCTTTGCATCCTCTCTCCGGGCTCAGCGCAGGTTCCGGAGAGAGGCTATTTTAGCATTGCAGCTGAATGCGGAAAGGAAGTGAATACGCGATGAGACGATTGCGCTTGACTCTGATCCTCCTGCTATCGCTTGGCGCCGCAGCGCTCGCGGACGACCAAAGTAACCGTCAGAAGTTGACAGGATCTTGGGAGCTACAGAGTCCAGTTGAAAACACACCTGCTACCTCCTGGGCTTTTTCGGAAGCGGGAAGTTCGATGCGTATCAAGCAACTCGAGGGTGGCAACAAGGTCGCTGATTTTGCGTGCGGAACTGACGGCACGCCCTGCGAGATCAAGACCGACGGGAAGAAGGCTATGGTAACGCTTTGGTTCAACGGGCCTAAGCTTGTCGAGATGGAGACCAAAGGGTCGGAAGTGCTTAAACGGCGCTTCCAGATTCGTCCCGAGAGCGACATCATGGAAATGGAAGTCATTCCCATCGTTCCCGGGGGAAAACCCGAAACTTTCCAGTTCAAACGGACGCAACTCGCCAGCCGGTAATAGCTTCGACCGCTTATTTCGAGGGACACTGAATACGGAGCCATCCATGCGCGTACGCAGGTCCATCGTTCTCGGCGTTGCTTTTGCGAGTTTACTGCTCATCATCGGGGCTTCAGCCTTTGCGATCTGGCGAAATGCCACTGCTGCTCAACTGCGCGTCGCCGCGCTTCACAGCGCTCATTTAGAGGCCGGGAACGCGCTTGCCGCCCTCCGCGCCAACGTTTATCTCACCGGAATTCTAACACGCGACTACCTGCTCGATGCCGATCCAAATCACGCGCCGCAATATGCTGAGCAGTTTTTTAAGATTCGAATAGCTACCAATGACAGTTTTCGGGTCCTAACAGCATCGGCTCAGAGCGATCAAGAAAAGGCTGCACTGGAACGCCTCCGCTTGGAAGTCGAAACCCACCTGGATCCTGCCCGGATTGTTTTGAATTTGACGCTTGCGGGAAAGAACCCCCGCCGTGCGGAATTTCTGGGGGAGAGGCTCCGGCGCCGAGAGCAGATCGTAGCCTTGGCCAATGAAGTTGAGCGGATGATGACCGAAAACTTCTCTCGTGAGAGACAACGGATTACCAAGGCCGACGAGGAGTTTCGGGCGTCACTAGCCTGGACTACCGGATTGGCGCTGATGCTCGGATTCGGGATCGCCGGCATTGCGCTGGCGCGCATGGTTGCGCTCGAAAAGCAATCTCACATAGCCGAGTCGGAATTGCGGCGATTATCGACGCAAGTGCGTACCGCCCAGGAGCACGAGCGAAAATGCCTGTCGCGTGAATTACACGATCAGGTCGGCCAAATGCTCACTGGCCTACGCATGGAGCTGTCGAGCATGGCGCGAATTTGCGGAGATTCCGAGAGTGAGCTTTCCTCGCAAATCGCGCATGCGCTGGGTATCGTCGAACAGACACTTCGCATGGTTCGTAATATCGCCATGTTGCTCCGGCCCTCTATGCTCGACGATCTGGGCCTGACTCCGGCCCTGGCTTGGTTAATCAGGGAAACTTCGCGATCAAGTGGCCTGGAGATCGAGGCTGACGTGGATCCCGCACTCGATCTCCTTCCCGATACCCATCGGACTTGTCTCTACCGGGTGGTTCAGGAGGCCCTTACGAACGTCTCTAAGCATGCGGGAGCGCACAAAGTGGAAGTGTCATTGAAGGCAACGGGTGAATGGGTCGTCGGAACCATTGCCGATAACGGCTGCGGATTCGACACTGGAGCGATCCGGCGCGATGGCTTGGGCCTGGTGGGTATGGACGAACGTATAAGGGAACTCGGCGGCCATCTTCGAGTGATCTCTGTAGCGGGGCAAGGCACTAGGGCTGAATTCCGCTTGCCCATCCCGAAAGCAGGCGAGGAGATTGCAAAGGAGATGAGCGTTGATTCGTATTCTGATCGCCGACGATCACGGCATCGTGCGGACCGGCTTGAAACTTCTGCTTGACCGCATCTCCGAGATGGAAGTGGTCGGTGAAGCTGCGGACGGACGCGAAGCTGTGCGTCTCGCTGCGGAGCTCCGGCCGGACATTGTCATCATGGATATCGCTATGCCGCTGCTGAACGGCTTGCAGGCGGCGCATGTGATCCGCGAAAATGCACCTGCGGGTGTGATCTTTCTAAGTATGCACACCGACGAGAGCTATATCCTGAAAGCGCTCGATGCCGGGGCTCGCGGGTATTTGCTTAAGGACAACGCGGACGAAGACATTGAGCGTGCCATCCGCTCCGTAGCCGTCGGCAAGCCGTTCTTTTCTCCAGCGATTGCTCGGGCACTATTCGAGGATGACGTAAGGCTGATGCGGAAGGGGCGCGCCCAGGATTCCTATGACCTGTTGACGGAGCGGGAGCGCGAGATCCTGCAGCTTCTGGCGGAGGGAAAATCGAACAAGGAAGCGGCGGCTGTTCTCAACCTCAGTCCGTACACAGTCGAGACACATCGCGCCAATCTGATGCAAAAACTGGGCCTCCACAATACCGCCGAAATCGTCCTGTATGCAGTGCGCAAAGGGATCATCACACCCTAATGGCACGCCCACTCCTGGAAGCCCGAATGACGTTTTCTCATTCATTCCGGACCATCGTTAGAAAGGTAGTCTCCTCTGTCTTCTCTCGTTCTCAAAGTCCGTCGTTGGTTGGATGAACTCCGGCAAAGCGAGAATCATCTCACCCTTATCCTGAGTCTGCTCGTCGGGGCGCTCGTTGGTTTGGTAGTGGTAGCGTTTATCCTCTTAACCGGACGGCTTGCCGCTCGGATGTACCCCGCCGGTGGGGCAGGTTGGCGCAGAATTCTAGTGCCTACACTTGGTTCTCTCGTTACTGGCTATTTACTTTGGCGCTTTTTCCCCTCCGCTCGAGGCAGCGGGATTCCGCAGACGAAGGCAGCTTTATTCATCCAGGACGGCCGCATAACGTTTCGTACCGTCGCCGGAAAGTTCCTGTGCTGCTCCGCCTCCCTGGCCACTGGCATGGCATTGGGACGCGAGGGGCCGTCGGTTCAAATCGGCGCGGGATTGGCGTCGGTGATCGCGCGAAATGCCGGTCTGAGTTCAAAACAGGTGAAAGCGCTGGTGCCGGTAGGCTGCTCCGCAGCCTTGGCCGCCGCATTTAATACCCCGATCGCCGCCGTGCTGTTTTCTCTGGAAGAAATCATGGGGGATCTGAATGCTACCGTCCTCGGAACCGCAGTCCTTAGTTCTGCCACTTCATGGATGGTGCTCCATCTGGTGTTGGGGGACGATCCCTTATTCCATGTCACCGGCTATCGCCTGATTAACCCCTGGGAGCTTGCCGATTACGCGGTTCTGGGCATCGTCGGCGGGCTTGGGTCGACCGTATTTGTAAAACTCCTCCTCATCCTTCGCCAGCGGTTTGCGCAGTTGCCCCGCCAGACTGTTTGGCTGCAGCCGGTGGCAGGTGGTCTCACAGTCGGCATCATGGGTTATTTCGCTCCTAATGTGATGGGCGTTGGCTATAGCTTTGTGGAGCAAGTGCTCAACGGTGACGTCGTCCTTAAAACCGTAGTTCTCCTTGGCGTGCTTAAGATCATCGCCACATCCATGTGCTATTCCTCCGGCAACGCCGGAGGGATTTTCGGGCCAAGCTTATTCATTGGAGCGATGATGGGCGGCGCGGTGGGCAGTATCGCGCACACTCTTTTCCCTAGCGTCACGGCTGGCCCGGGTGCCTACGCCCTGGTTGGCATGGGCACTGCATTCGCCGGAATAGTCCGTACGCCGCTTACTTCCGTGATTATGATTTTCGAGGTTACGCGCGACTATACGATTATTGTTCCTCTGATGGTCTCCAACTTGATCGCGTATTTTATCTCTTCCAGGTTCCAAAAGGTGCCTATATACGAAGCACTGGCTGAGCAGGACGGCGTACATCTGCCCACCGCCGAGGCGCGTGCGCAAGCCGGAAGATCACAGGTGGCTCACGCTATGCGAGAAGCTCCCATCATTCTGGCAGCCGATACCCCGGCCTACGAAGCACAGGAACGGGTGAAGGATAGCTTACTCAACGCGTGGCCAGTTGTCGATCAGCAGGGTTTATACGGCATGCTCCGCTCCGCCGAACTGGAGAAGGCCCCAGTCAACGGATACGCGGCCAAGAACGTACGCGATCTTCTCAATGAGCAGTCCCGGAACGACCCCCTCCATCTGGAATCGGCACACGTTCATCCAGATCACACGCTGAGCCTGGCACTGGAGCGCATGGGATCGAGCGGCTTGAGAACGCTTCCCGTTGTGAGCCGCGCCAACGTGCGGCAACTCTTGGGAATTGTTCTGCTGGACGACATTCTGGACTTCTTCGGCGTCCATCAGTCAGCAGACGAATCGGAGACAGAGGAGTAGATAAGGATGGCAAAACCTGCCTCTGGTCTCTCTCTGTTGCGAACTTTCTCACTGACAATTGCTGCAATTGCGGTCTTTTTCCTGATTGACACGGTGCTTGTCAGAACAGAAAAGGCCGAAAGCCGTGCCGCGGCCGCGCGAGCGTATGAAAATGGGATGCGTCTCATGGGGCAAGGTCGGTATGTGGACGCCGCTGGAGAGTTCGAGGATGCGCTTGCGTTGGCGCGCGAGAATCTGACCTACACGCTGGCTCTGGCACAGGCTCTGCTGGCAGCGGACCGCCTTCCTAAAGCCGAGGCTACGCTTTCTGATTTGCTGCAACGTGACGGGACCGGAGGCGCCCCGAATCTAGCCATGGCAAGGGTTCTGGCCAAAGAGGGGAAGTTTATAGATGCGGTTTCGTACTACCATCGGGCCATCTATGGCCGTTGGACCAGCGATGCTGCGCGCAATCGCGTTCAAGCGCGTTCTGAATTAGTAGACTTTCTGGTAGCAAATCATTCTACAGAAGGTTTGCTTGCCGAGTTGCTGCCCTTGCAACAGGAGGCTTTGGGCGACCTGGCGACGCAAAAGAAACTGGCCTTCGCTTTTATTGCGGCCGGATCGCCCGCACGCGGGGCCGAGTTGTTCCGCGACATCGTACGCCGCGAACCGCAAGATCCGGACGGGTACGCCGGGCTTGGGGAGGCAGAGTTTGCGCGTGGAAATTACCGCGCGGCCCGCGCTAACTTTGAAGCGGTCCTGCGCCTTCGGCCTTCGGATGCAGCCAGCCGCCAGCGCCTAAATCTCAGTAATCAAGTACTGGCTCTCGATCCCGCCCAAAGGGGCTTAAGCAGGGAGGAACAGTACCAACGCAGCCTGAAGATCTTGGAACTTGCGGTGGCCAGTGCCACTGAATGTCTGGCGTCTCCAATGTCCGCAACTACGAGAGATCTCATTGATTCCGCGAATAATATACTGAGGAAACGAACCCAGCCGACGCGCCAGGTGGAAGCTATGGACAAGAATATGCAACTAGCGGATATGATCTGGCAAATTCGTCGGTCTGAGTGCGGCGCAACATCACAGACTGCCATCGACTTGGTTTTGAGCAGGGCGTCACAGTAACCGTCATGCTTCGCCATCGGAACTTGGGTCAAAGCTTCGGCGCGTTCTAGATTCCAAGCCCCAAAGCATGACGGAGGCTCCTGAGTGCATGCACATCGGGCATCCATGAACAACGGCGCTCGCGCCCCTCGCGGCAGTTTCCGAACCGGTCGAGATCGCGGCGAATCGCGCTCAACCCGTTCTTCGGTCCTGAGCCACTGAGCCTGGTCAGTGAGCAGAACTGCCAAGCGGACCGTGGCTCCCATCTAAGGCCTACTCTTTTTCGGTGATCCGGAATGCAGGCGTTGCGGCCATTGCTGGTACGAGAGATGGCCTCATTGGCATATCCATTTCAATGGCCTGGCCGAAACCTGCACTTGTGTCAAGAATACCGGACGCTCGATCAAGTATGCGAGACTCGGCTGGCCCTATGTTAAAACTGGATTGCGAGAAGCCTGGATCCAAGCAACTACTTCGGGAGAGAACGCGTCAGCGCGATGACTAAAAAATTCAAGCTGATGGCTATCTTGGCCCATCCGGACGACGAATCGCTCGGCTTCGGTGGCACGCTAACTAGGTATGCCGCGGAAGACGTAGAGATCCACCTGGTGACCGCTACCCGCGGAGAACGAGGCCGCTCTGGCTCAGTGGGCAAAGAAGTCGAGCAGTCCGAAGTCGGCCGCCTTCGTGAGGGGGAACTGCGGGCCGCCGCCGCGGTGCTCGGTGTCCAGAGTGTCGCCATCCTGGGCTACCCCGACGGAGGGGTTGACCAAGTCGATCCGGCAATCGCTATGCCGGCACTCGTCCAGCACATCCGGCGCATTCGGCCCCACGTGGTCGTCACGTTCGGTCCAGAAGGCGCATACGGCCACCCCGACCATATCGCTATCTCCCAGTTCACAACTGCCGCAAGCATGTGCGCCGGCGATGCTAGTTACCATTCCGATCACGGATCACAAAGCGAGACGCTTCCGGCTCACCGCATCGCCAAGCTCTATTACTTGGCTTGGCCAAATGACAAGTGGGACGCTTATCAGGCCGCTTTCCGTAAACTCACTTCATTGGTCGACGGCGTTCCGCGGCAAGCTGTTCCTTGGCCCGATTGGGCCGTAACCACCGTGATCGACACTTCACTACTGGCCTGTCGTCTGGAAAGCCGTATGCTGCCACCAGACTCAGATGTCCATCTACGAACGGCTGGAGCAGCTCACGCCAGAACAACACAGAGCGCTTTGGGGTTCTCAGCAGTTTTACCGCGCCTACAGCTCTGTCAACGGCGGCCGCAAACGGGAGACCGACCTGTTTGAAGGTTTACGTTAAGGTAAATATGTCCCCTTTTTCTAACATCCACGAGCTCAGTTCCCGATTGGCCCCACTGGAGATGACCGAAGAGCAGTTTCGCTCTCTCGGCCACGACTTGGTGGACCGGATCGCCGGCTTCCTGGCCGCTATACGTGGACGGGCAGTCACACCGGGAGAACCCGCGGATCAGGTCCGCGCAGCCTTGGAGGCGAGCCGGGCGTTGCCCGAGGACGGCAAAGAACCGGGTGAGCTGCTCGAGCGCGCCGCCGACCTACTGTTTGATCACTCGCTCCTAAACGGACATCCCCGTTTTTTTGGCTATATCACGTCCTCCGCCGCCCCTATCGGCATGCTCGCGGAGTTGCTGGCGGCTGCCGTAAACGCCAACGTCGGCGCCTGGAAATTGTCTCCCATGGCGACTGAAATGGAAGCTCAGGTAATTCGATGGCTCGCGCAATTTATCGGCTACCCGACCGACTGTGGCGGTCTGCTTCTCAGTGGCGGCAACATGGCCAATATTACGTGTTTCATAGCTGCGCGCGCGGCGCAAGCTGGATGGGACATCAGAAAGCAAGGTGTCGCCGGTGGGCCGCGCTTGGTCGCTTACGCCTCCACGCAAACACACACTTGGATACAGAAAGCCACTGACCTCACAGGACTCGGCACGGATGCAGTTCGGTGGATCAGTGTAGACGCGCAACAGCGTATTGATTTAGCCGCCCTGGAAGTCCAGTACAAGCAAGATCTCGAAAATGGGTACCAGCCGTTTCTAGTGGTCGGCTCCGCCGGAACCGTGAGCACCGGGGCGGTAGATCCACTGCCGCAGCTGGAGCTGTTCTGCAAGGAGCGCAACCTGTGGTTTCATGTCGATGCCGCCTACGGTGCTTTCGCAAGCGGCGTTACAGGTGCCCCTGCCGATCTCATCGGATTACTGGCGGCTGATTCCGTTGCGGTAGATCCTCACAAATGGCTGTATGCGCCGCTCGAGGCTGGATGTGCGTTGGTCAGGAACCCTGCGGCTTTGCGGAATGCATTCTCTTATCACCCGCCGTACTATAGCTTTGACACCGAAGGTGTGAACTACTATGACATTGGGCCTCAGAATTCGCGCGGCTTTCGCGCACTCAAGATCTGGCTCTCCCTCCAGCAGGCCGGGGCAGCGGCCTACCGCGAGATGATCCGGGATGATATACGATTGGCACGGCACTTGTATGACCTGGCGATGGAACACCCGGAACTGGAAGTAATAACCCATAGTCTGAGCATCACAACAATGCGGTACGTCCCGTTGGAGCTGCGTGCGGGTATCGGTTCGGAGCACACGGAGGCGTATCTGAATCGCCTGAATCAACTGCTGTTGACATACCTCGAGAGTAGCGGGGAGGCGTTCGCTTCCAATGCTCAGATCAACGGGAAGTATGCCTTGCGTTTCTGCGTAGTCAACTTCCGAACCTCAACCGATGACATCGAGGCAATGCCGCAACTAGTCGCGCGCCTGGGCTGCCAGGCTCACGCGGACCTAAAACGCCGATGATTTTTACCAGTTTTTCGCAATTGGAAGGATCACGGAATTCACAAAGACTAGTAAGACGGATCGTAAAACCTGCAACGGGCGAAAGGTGTTTTGAATGATCCTCGCAACTAATACGTAGATCCCCTCGCCAAATTATCTGTCGCGGCAAAGCGATCCACTCACGGCACCGCCGATTAGGTTTCTGGCATCCGCGGTATTCGTCCAAGTGCATCTGCTCCTTGTCCCAGTAAGCGGCCCAGTGCGAGCTCGTCAGATAATAGAAGCGTCCCGATGCGACTATGGTCCCTTCATCCGTCCTTACTAGACCGCGCAGGACTTGTCGCCCTATGGCGCGAGGCGTTACTCGCGCAAAAGGTTCTGCTCGGGGCAACCAAGGGCTACCGACATCACCCGCAACTCGATCGATTTCGCCAGTGCAGCGATCCACTCGTCGCTATAGCAAGCTATCTTTGGAGCGTTGCCGACGAAGCCAAAGAACGCGGCTACCAATTCGACACCACGAAAATTGCGACGCGACGCGGAAGGGTCAACATCCCAGTTACCGATGGACAGCTTGCATACGAACTCACGCATCTCAAACAGAAACTGCATCGCCGAGACCCCCAGAGACTGCAAAAACTAGTGAGGGAGCGCGCACTGGTCAAGGCCAATCCAACATTCGAGCCGGAAGAAGGACCAAAAGCGTCCTGG
>DATJEI010000007.1:0-6337 GCA_035496735.1 Bryobacteraceae bacterium
GGGAAGCCTTAGCGATGCTTCGCCGGCGGACTTCATGGATTGGCGCGCGCAATCGAAAACGCTCTCCGATTTCGCCGCCTGGATGCCGACGTCCTTCCTTCTGACTGGGCGAGATCGGCCGCGTCAGATCTCCGGGGCCCGTGTGAGCGCGAATTTTTTTCGCACTCTGGGCGTCACGCCTGAGCGCGGGCGCTCTTTTTTGCCGGATGAAGACGGCCTGGATCGCCCAGCCGCGGCGGCGCGCTCCGCGGTAATCAGCCATCGCTTATGGCAGGAAGATCTGGGAGCGGATCCGAACGTGCTGGGCCGAACCATCTACGTGGACGCGGTTCCTTACACCATCGTCGGCGTGGCGCCGTCCAATTTTCAGTTCTGGTGGCGGCCGAGCGATATCTGGGTGCCGGTTTCGTTAAACACTCACGATCGTGATTTTCGCGATCTGGTGGTCATCGCGCGGCTCAAGGCGCCGCGGGCCAGCGCGGCCGCCGAAATGGCCACCATCGCTGGCGTGCTGGCGAATACGTATCCCGAGAGCGACAAGGGTTGGACGGTTCGAGTGGAAGACTTCCGGGAGTTTCTGCTCAACCGGACATATCGCACGCGGCTTCTGCTGCTGAGCGGCGCGGTGGGACTGGTCCTGCTGATTGCCTGCGCGAACGTGGCCAGCTTGTTATTGGCGCGGGCGGTGGCGCGCGCGCGCGAAATCGCGGTGCGGATCTCGTTAGGCGCCACACCCGCCCAACTGGTGCGGCAACTCCTTACCGAAAGCGCCCTGTTGTCGTTAACCGGCGGCGCACTGGGCCTGGCAATGGCCTGGACGTTGATTCATCTCGCGCCAACGATTGTGCCTCCCGACGCAATTCCCGGAGGGTTCATCGAATTTAGCCCCGGTGTGGTGTGGTTTGCCCTGGCGATATCCCTGCTCAGTTGCCTGCTGTGTGGCTTGGCGCCGGCGCTGGCGGTAGCGCGGCCCGATATCCAGTCTGCACTCAAAGATTCCAGCCGCGGCACCACGGCGGGGCGGAAGAGCCAGCGATTCCGCCAAGCCATGATCGTTGCCGAGGCGTCGGTCGCTGTGATACTGCTGGCCAGCGCCGGCATCATGATCGAAAGCCTGCGCGACCTTACCCATTCGAATCCCGGATTCGATCCCAGGAACGTGATCACGGTGCGTTTTCTGCTCCCCACGGCCACGTATGACGCCGAGCGGGCCCTGCGATTCTACCGTCAGAGCGCGGAGCGGATCGCGGCTCTGCCGGGAGTAAAAAACGTGGCCGTATCCACCAGTCTGCCGCAAATCGACAACCAGGAGGTGCGTTTCAAGGAGGAAGGCGCGGTCGCCCGCAGCGGGTCTGAACTCCCCATCGCGCCATATTTCGGCGTCGGACCGGAATACTTTCGCACCCTTGGAATTCCGCTGAAGCAGGGGCGCTTCTTTACAGACGCGGACAACGAGAATGCGCCTTTGGTGGCAATTATTAACGAGGCGCTGGCCGCGCGCTACTTCCCCAGTCAGGATCCGATCGGCAAACGATTGGCCTTCAACCGGCCCATCCGATGGCAAAACGGCGAGGAGCCTGTGACAGCGGTGGTGGTGGGCGTGGTCGGCAACGTGAGGCTGGACGAGTTCTCCTCGGATCAGAGGCCGGCGATTTATGTGCCGCATCCGCAAAATCCCTGGTCCCGCGCGGTGTGGTTTGTGGCGCGTACGCAAACCGATCCGGCGGCGCTGGGCTCGGCGCTGCGCACGGAGTTCATGGCCATCGACAAGGAACAGCCCATCGACCAACTCCAGACGCTGGAAGAGAGGCTGCAAAATCAGGCGGCCGAACCCACGTTTCAGACCCGGCTCATGAGCTCTTTCGCCTTGGTGGCGCTGCTGCTGGCCGCACTGGGAATTTACGGCGTGAATGCCTACGCGGTGGCGCAACGAAGAAATGAAATCGGCTTGCGGATGGCTTTGGGCGCCAGCCGCGGCTCGGTGCTGCGTCAGGTCATTGGCAAAGGAATGGGGCCAACGGCCATCGGAATCGGAGTGGGGCTGGTGGGCGCAGCCGCAATTTCGTTGTGGCTGCGGAACGAACTGGTGGGGGCGCGCGCAGTCGACCCGGTTTCGTTTTTGGGCGCTACCATGCTGCTGGCGATCGTGGCGGCGGTGGCGTGTTTCATTCCCGCTCTGAAGGCAACCCAAATCGATCCGGCGATCGCGTTACGCGCCGAGTAGCAGACGACCACTGCCCCGCGGCGCCGGTCATACCGCCCCGATCGTGAGCGACCGTTATTTTTTGCGGATGCTGATGCCCAGCTCGCGGAGCGCGCGCTCCGGCACATCGGACGGCGCTTCGCACATGAGATCGGTTCCCTTGGCGGTCTTCGGGAAGGGAATCACGTCGCGGATGGAAGTTTCGCCGGCCAGCAGCATCACCAGGCGGTCGAGGCCGAGCGCGATTCCGCCGTGCGGCGGCGCACCGTATTCGAGGGCATCCAATAGAAACCCGAACTTGTGGCGGGCCTCTGCGTCGGACAGGCCGAGCGCGGCAAACACCTGCGCCTGCACGTCGCGGCGATGGATACGAATGGAGCCGGAACCTAGCTCAGTGCCGTTGAGCACCACATCATAGGATTTCGCGCGGCAATGCGCCGGATCGGTGGTGAGCTTTTCGAGATCCTCGTCGTGCACCGAAGTGAACGGATGGTGCGCGGCGTTCCAGCGGCTCTCTTCTTCGTCCCACTCGAACATGGGAAAATCGACCACCCACAGGAAACGGAAATCCTTAGGATCGAGCAACTGGTGGCGATCGTTATATTTTTGCCCGGCTTGCAGACGCAGATGACCGGCGGCCAGCAGCATGGCGTTTTCGGGGAGCTGGCCTTTGACTTCGCCGCCCCAGCCGCAGAGCATCAGCAAGTCATCTTCGGTAGCGCCGGCACGTTTGCGGACTTCGGCCATGGCGGCGGGAAAGTCGCGCTCAAGACGCTTGGCATCGTCGAAAACACGCAGGCCGCGCTCCTGGCCAAAGGCTTTAAGCTCGTCGCGCTCCTTGCGGCTCACGGGTCCGGTTTTGGGTACGCGAATGGCCACCAGCGGCAGGCCTTCGGGCGCCAGGCCCTTGCCTTTGAACAAGTCCTCGACGCAATGGAAGGGCGGGAGGCGCAGATCCGGCTTATCGCTGCCATAGGAACGCATGGCCTCCGCGTAGGTGAGGCGCGGCATCGGAATCTGCATCTCAACGCCGGCCGCCTTCACGACGGCCTTCAGCATGCGCTCGATCACTTCGTAGATGGTTTCCTGCTGCGGGAAGGACATCTCCAAATCGATCTGGGTAAATTCGGGCTGCCGATCGGCGCGCAGGTCCTCATCGCGGAAGCAGCGCACGATCTGGAAATATTTGTCGAAGCCCGCGACCATCAGCAATTGTTTGAAGATCTGCGGCGATTGCGGCAGCGCGTAGAAGTTGCCTGGGCTGACCCGCGCGGGAATCAGATAGTCGCGCGCGCCCTCCGGTGTGGAGCGGGTCATGAAAGGCGTCTCGATTTCGAGAAAGCCCTGGCCAGTCAACTCCTGGCGCACAGCGGACGCTATCTTCGAACGCAGAATGATGTTGTGCTGCATGCGTGGGCGGCGCAGATCGACGTAGCGGTATTTAAGGCGCGCGTCTTCCTTGACGTCCACGTTGTCTTCCATGGGGAAGGGCGGCGTGCGCGACTCGTTCAAGATCCAGAGCTTTTCGACCACCAATTCCACCTCTCCGGTGGGAATGGCGGGATTGATATTCTCGGGGGTGCGCAGTGCGAGCGTGCCTTCGGCGGCGAGGACATATTCGGAGGCCAGAAGTTCGGCCTTCTGGTGCACGTCAGATTCGGCGTCTTCGTGGAAGACCAGCTGAGTGACGCCTTCGCGATCGCGCAGGTGAATGAAAATCACTCCGCCCAAATCGCGGCGGCGATGGACCCAGCCCATGAGCAGCGCTTTCTTGCCGGCATCGGAGGCGCGCAGCTCCCCGCAGTTATGGGTGCGGCGCAGGTTCCCTAAAAAATCGAGAGGTACGGATGGCATGATCTAGTTTTTCTGTATATGCGCGGCGAGGGCTTCGCGCGAAAGCGATATCTGCTCGCCCGACGCCATATCTTTCATTAAGTATGTCCCGGCGGCGATCTCGTTGTCGCCGAGGATCAGCGCAAAGCGGGCGCCCATCTTATTGGCGGTCTCGAGAGCGCGCTTCAGCTTGCGGTCGACCGAGCGCTCGACCGAGATGCCGGCGCCGCGCAGTTCAGCCGCGAGGGCTCCGGCATGCAGCTCGGCGGCGTCGCCGAGGGGAGCGAGAAATACGTCGACGGTTGGCTGCTGGGCGTTGGGGTGCGCCTCTTCGACGCTCATCACCAAGCGGTCTTCGCCAATCGAGAAGCCGATGCCGGGCGCCGGAACTTTCGAGCCGAGCGCTTCGGCGAGCCCGTCGTAGCGGCCTCCACCCAAGACGGAGTTTTGAGCGCCCAGCGAACCATGCGTGATTTCGAAAGTGGTGCGCATGTAATAGTCCAGGCCGCGCACCAATCGCGGGCGGACTTCGAAGGGAATGTTGCGGCTGACGAGGTGCGCTTGGACCACATGGAAGTGCGCGTGGCAAGCTTCGCACAGGTAATCGAGAATCGAAGGCAGCGTATCGATGGCGGCCTGGTCATCGGGAACTTTACAGTCGAGCACGCGCAAAGGATTGGTGGTCGTGCGGCGCTGGCAATCGGCGCAAAGCGTGGGCGCTATGGTCGCCAGCTTTTCTTTCAGCGCGGCCATGAACTTGGGACGGCAGGTTGCATCGCCGACAGAATTGAGGATGAGATGGAAACCGTCGAGTCCGGCTTTGCGCAGGAGCTCGACCACCATTTCAATGACTTCGGCGTCGACGATGGGCGATTCCGAGCCGATGGCTTCCGCGCCGATCTGAAAGAACTGGCGATAGCGGCCCTTCTGCGGGCGCTCACGGCGGAACATGGGTCCGATGTAATAGAACTTCTTGATGCCCGGGATCTGGTCGAGGCGGTGCTCGATATAGGCGCGCATCACGGAGGCGGTGGCTTCCGGGCGGAGCGTCAGGGAAGAGCCGTCGCGGTCCTCCCAGGTATACATTTCTTTTCCGACGATGTCGGTGTCTTCACCCACGCCGCGGGCGAAGAGCGCGGTCTCTTCAAAGATGGGCGTGCGGATTTCGTGATAGTTGAAAGTGCGGAACACTCCGCGCGCCTGCGCTTCCACCCGGTTCCAAACGGCGCTGGCGGGTGGCAAGATATCGCGTGTTCCTTTGACTGCTTTGATCATGCGTGCCCGGTCAGCGCAACTCGTCCTTGTAAGTGGCGGCGTTCTTCACGTAGTGTTGGGCGCCTTCGGCGAAGCGAGTCTGTTCTTCGGGCGTCACCGGACGGCGCGGCTTGGCGGGGACGCCCAAGGCCAGCATGCCGGCGGGCACCTCTGCGCCTTCGGGCACTAGCGATCCGGCGGCCACCACGGCGCCTTTACCGATGCGTGCGCCATTGAGCACGATCGCTCCGATGCCAATCAGGGCATCATCCTCGACGGTGCATCCATGCAACATCGCCTGGTGCCCGACGGTCACGCGGTCGCCGATTGAAAGCGGGACACCGGCGTCGCAATGCAGGACGGTGCCGTCCTGAATGCTGGTTTCCGCCCCAATGTGGATGTGATCCACGTCCCCGCGGACGGTCACGTGAGGCCAAATGCTGGAGCGCTCGCCCACGGTGACGTCGCCAATGATGACGGCGCTGGGGTCGACGTAAGCGGAGACAGCGATGCTGGGAGTGGTGCCGCGAAAAGAACGAATCATGTTGCCGGGGTAGATCTTATGCTAACACGAGGGGTCGGAAGACACTTCGGCTGTGTGGGCGCGGTGCGATGGATTTTCGGATCGTCTCGCGGCGGGCGGCTTACGTAAGCAACCCGCCGGGGTGCAGAAAACAGGCGGCTGTCTATTTTTTCAGCCCGCACAAGCACTAGCGCCTGTGCGGGCTCCGGTCTCAGAAAAGTGTCCGAATCAACCGGCAATTGCGCTCTCCTATTTCCTTTAACGGTCACCTCACGCCACTTTCGCGACGCTCGTATCAACCAGAGAATCGATTCTCTTCCGTGTCCCGCCCTCTTCTCAATGTTTCCGGGGCGGCTAGCCCGCTTCTCAGACGGGCGCGGATTCCACCAAACAACAACGATCGGCCTGCGCAGGCTCGAACTACGTCTGGATTATGCAGGTGCGGGGGACAGGGGCGTGCAGTCCAGAGCGGTAAGTGGTTGAAGGCGGGTGGGGTTGAGGTAAGGAAGGGGCTGTGATGGCAT
>DATJEI010000008.1:0-11504 GCA_035496735.1 Bryobacteraceae bacterium
CCTTCATTAGAATAAGGTTAATCGTCTGCTTCTTATGCCGGGCTGTGAACATAAGCGCACGGAGTTCCTGATGCGGCGGGATGGGGTGGATTACATGCGCTGCCTGGATTGCGACGCGGTGCTCGAGTCCGAAGACCTGGAGCAACTCCCCATCTACGACGACGAAGAAGAACAACCGCGCCGCAAACACGCTTCCTGATTTCGAGGGAGCCGAAACGACAGGTCATGGACCTGTCCTGCTTTAATTGCAGCTGGTCGGAATTGACAGGGCAGGAACCTGTTCTAGCTGACCGGTCTTGCGCACGTGGCGTCCCCAACGATGCGCGAATGCCAACTCTCGAGCGAGAATCGCGAACACCACGAGCGGAACTCCGGGCATCAGCGGGGCTAACGCAAAGGTCCATCGCTGGTCCCACATCATTCCGCGGGATATTTCGAGTACCGCCAGCAAGAGTTTCCGATAGCTTCCCGGTTCGCCGAAGACTGCAGTGCGGCCGGACTTCAGGCCGTCGATAAAGTCCCGGCGGCCGCGGGCTCCCTGGACCTGCGTATAGGTGCGGCCCAATCCGGCGAGCGTGTGGGAGTCGCTGCCGGCCAGCGCGATCTTGCGGTGGCGCGCGGCGAAAGTCTCCGCATTACCGTTAGCGGCTGGCAGCATCTGACCGTTCAGCACTTCGACGGCAGGAAAATACTCGGCAAAGTCGTCGAAATCGGCTTCCGCGCGCGCGCCGGTGAGTGCGGAGAAAACGTGGTTGATCGCGAACAGAATCTCACGCTCATGGAGGTATGCGAACAACGCGGCGAGATCATCGCGGCGGCGTTGGATCTCGATGTGATCGCGCTCGCGGATGTCGTAGACAGCCACGTGCAACTCGGTGCCGCGCGAGGTGCGGCAGGTGACTTCCTCGCTCAGGAAGAAATCCGGGTGACGGCGGAGCGATTCGGAAGATCCGATGGAATCGTGATCGGTCACGGTAACCAGGTCCATTCCGCGGCGCTTCAGGGTCGCATAGACCTCGCCGGGATCGCTGTAGCTCTCCCGGCAAATCCGCCTGAAGACCGGAACCGTGCACATGCCGGAGTGCACCGTGTGGACATGCAAATCGCACTTCATGGCCTCTTATAGCAGGCACGTGTTACATTTTCGCTCCGCCTGGATCAACAACACAAAACATTTCGCCCAATAATTGTTTTATCCGCAGGCGCCTGAAAGTGTCTGAAATGTGGAATCCGCCGTTGCGGCATGCGATCCTGGAGGAGAAAAGGAGCAATCGACTGGCCCGTAAATCGCCCGCCGTCGGGCCCGCGTCCCCGCTAAAAATCGTTTCGATCGGCGGCGGCACCGGCCTTTCCACTCTATTGCGGGGGCTGAAACGCTATGTGAAGGCCGCCGAAGGTTCGCTGGAGATCACCGCGATCGTCACGGTAACCGACGATGGCGGCAGTTCCGGGCGGCTGCGCCGCGACTTCGATGTGCTCCCCCCCGGCGATATCCGTAATTGCATGGTCGCGCTGGCGGAATATGAGGGATTGATCTCAAGTTTGTTTCAATACCGTTTCTCCAGCGGCCGGGGACTGAAGGGCCACAGCTTCGGCAATCTGTTCCTGACGGCTATGACGCATCTGACCGGAGATTTCGCCCACGCCGTGACGCTTTCCTCCCAGGTGCTTTCCGTGCTGGGCCGCATCTATCCGGCGACCTCCGCCAATGTCGAACTGGAGGCCACGCTTGCCGATGGCCGCACGATCCGCGGCGAGACGCGGATCAGCCGCAGCACTTCGCGCATCGAGCGCATCGCGCTGCGGCCGCGCAAGCCTAAGCCCCTCGCCGAGACGCTGGAGGCGATCGCCCATGCCGATCTCATTACACTGGGCCCAGGATCGCTGTTCACCAGCGTCATTCCCAATCTGCTGGTAGACGGCATTCCACAGGCGATCGCGAACTCGCCGGCCCTCAAGGCTTATTTCGTCAATTTGATGTGGCAGCCGGGAGAGACCACCAACTTCCGCGCATCGGATCATGTGCGAGCCATCCTGCGCCATTGCGGGAAAGCTCGCAACCTGATCGATGTATGCGTGGTCAACACCGGCTCGCTGCCGGGAAGGCTTCTGAACCCCTATCAGGCTAAGTTTGCTCAACCGGTTGAGAATGACACCGAGAACCTGGAGGCTTTCGGGTTGGAGGTGCTTTCCGCCGACCTGCTGCGCATGTCGCGGGCCACGGCTGGCGCGAAGATCCGCCACGATCCGGGCTCGATCGCCGCGGTGACCCTGGAACTGGCTCAGCAAGGACGCCGCAGAAAACGGAAACTGAAGCTATGAAGACTAGCGTGGTGATTCTAGCGGCGGGTTTGGGAACCCGTATGCGCTCCAAGCAGGCCAAGGTGCTGCATCGCGCCGGCGGCCTGTCGCTGGTGGAGCACGTGGTGCTGGCGGCGGGCGCCGTAACCTCACGGGATCGAATTGTGGTGGTGACCGGCCATCAGGCGGATACCGTCGAGGCCCTATTGAAGCCCATGGGAGTCCGCTTTGCGCGCCAGGTTCAGCAGAAAGGCACCGGCCACGCCGTGATGTGCGCGCGCGAGCAGTTGCAGAAGGCCGATGCCAAGCAGGATGGGCTACTGCTGGTGCTCTACGGCGACACTCCGCTTTTGTCGGCGGCGGCGGTCAAACAATTGCGCGAGGTTCAATCCGGGTCGGACGCTGCTGCTACCCTGATCACAACCACGCTCGCCGATCCCACCGGCTACGGCCGCGTGATTCTAGACGAGGTGGGGAATGTGGCCGCCATCGTAGAACACAAGGACGCGAATGCCGAACAGCTTCAGGTGCGCGTCATCAATTCCGGTATTTACTGCTTTCGCGCAAAAGCGCTGTGGAAGCACCTTGCCGAGATTAAGCCCAACTCTGCATCAGGCGAGCTGTACCTTACCGATATGGCGGCGATCTTGAATCGACACGGACAGCGCGTGCAAGCCCTGCATCTGGACGATTCGAGCGAACTGCTGGGCATCAATACGCGCGTCGAGCTGGCGGAGGCGGACCGTATCCTGCGCGCGCGCAAGGCTCGCGAGCTGATGCTCGCCGGAGTCACCATCGAACTCCCTGAAACCGTAGCCATCGACGCCCAGGTGCGCATCGGCACCGATACCATCGTCGAGCCTTTCGTGCGTTTGCTGGGCAGTACCGCCATCGGGGAGGATTGCCGCATCGGCCAAGGCGCCATTCTCGAATCGGCCGAACTCGCCGACCGGGTGGTGGTGGCGCCCTATACTCTGATTGCCGACTCGCGCGTCGATCCCGGCGCCCAGGTGGGTCCCTTCGCCCGCGTACGGATGCAGGCCCAGGTGGGCCCCGAGGCGCGTGTCGGTAACTTCGTCGAATTGAAAAAGACTCGTCTGGGGGCCGGCGCCAAGAGCCAGCACCTGACCTATCTGGGCGATTCGGAAATCGGGGAGCGCGTGAATGTAGGCGCCGGCACCATCACCTGCAATTACGATGGCGAGAAAAAACACGCCACCAAGATCGGCGCCGGGGCCTTCATCGGCAGCAATTCGACGCTGGTGGCGCCGGTCGAAATCGCGCAGGATAGCTACGTGGCCGCGGGCAGCGTGATTACCGAAGCGGTGCCCAGCCACGCGCTGGCGCTGGGCCGGGCGCGCCAGGTGAACAAGCCTGGCTGGGTCAAGAACCGTAAAAAAAAGATCGGCAAAAAAAGTTAAACTTACTGTTTCTTTTGTTTCGGCGGTTTGGGAACGGGAGCGGATCCGCGCACGACGATCAGAGTGGCGGTGTCGCCGTCGTCATCCGTAATGTAGCGCACCGTCACTCGAACCCTGACGGCCAGCTTGCCTTCAATCTTAGTGTTGGGAGTAAGGTTGAAGGTGCGGCTCTCGGCTTTGCCGCGAACGGTTCTGCCGACGATGACGGTCTCGGCGCTGAACTGTGATACGGTGCCCGCGAAAAATGTATCGGCCGTTTTTGCAGCTGGGGTTTCGTCGGCTGCGAGCGGCGTGGGGGCCGTGCCGGCCAGTAAACCGATGAAGAGCACGGTAGTCAAAAAGCCCGCCATTAATTTCAGGATACTTGAACTTAGGTCCCGCACAAGTGCCTCAAAAATGAAACTTATTTCACTTCTTGCCTTGTGGGACGGGCTTTCCAGGCCTTACAGCACCAGCACAGGGTGATAGACATGCGGCAGCCGCGCCTCGCCGATCGCCACCAGCTCGCCTTGCGGAGTGACGGCTTTCACGTAACGCGTCCCTTCCCGCGCCTGAAAGGGCGAGACCCGAAAATCGCGTCCGTTGCGTATGTGCCCGGCTGTAATGGCATCCACCAGCTCCGCCGGAAACGCAGGCAGTAATTCCGCGGCAGGGATCAGCGCCTCTTGCAAGCGGCCTTCATGCGCCAGCACTGCCAGTTCTTCGAGCGTTCTGGCGCGCTCGATGTTGAAATCTCCGGAAGCTGTCCGGCGCAGCGATTTCAAGAATGCCCCGCAGCCCAGCGCCTGGCCCGCGTCGTGCGCGATGCTTCGGACATATGTACCCGCCGAGCAATGCAGAAGGACAGTGGCTTCGCAACCCTCCAGGCCCAAAAGCTGCAGGTCGTAAACCTTTACCGTCACCGGCTCCAGTTCCACCGTCTGGCCTTTGCGCGCCAGTTCATACGCTGGCCGCCCCGCGACTTTTTTCGCGGAGACCGGAGGCGGCACCTGCTGGATTTCGCCACGAAACCGGTCTAGCAAGGATTCGAGCGCCTGCCGGTCCAGCGTAACCGGAGTCTCTTGGGAAGTCGCCACGCCGTCCATATCGTAGCTGTCGGTGGAGTAGCCGAAATGGATCACGCCCTGGTAGGTCTTGTCGTTGCGCGTAAAGAACTGGGCCAGCCGCGTAGCGCGGCCGATCACCAGCGGCAGGACACCCGTCGCGCCGGGGTCGAGGGTCCCCAGATGCCCGATCTTGCGCGTGCCCGCCAGGCGCCGCATCTTGTTGACTACGTCATGCGAGGTCCATTCGCGCGGCTTGTCTACGATGATAGCTCCGTCCACCTAAGTTAATTTAACAGGTGATGAATCTGACCGCCTTCTCTGAGGGTCCGGCTGACACTTCCAAATTTGAAGTGCCGGCAGGTTACAAACAGGTGGACTCGGATCTGCGCCGGCCGCCCCACTAAACCGCCTCGCGCTACTTATTTCTGGTATTTACGGGCGAAGTTAGCCAGTTCCAGTGCATTCACCGTGGCCATTGCCTGTTGGAAAGTAGCGGGATTGGGCAGAGGCCCGATCAGCACGCGGAAGACCTTATCATTCGGTCCCGGAGCGACGAATGAGTCGAATCCATGGGTGCGCAGTCCTTCCGCAAGAAGCGTCGCCATACCTCGCTCCACGGCCCCGATCTGGAGATAGACCTTGCCTATTTCCGGCTCGGCAAACAAGGGCGCGACTGTTTTTTGATTCTTCACCAGCGGGGCTAAGTCCGCTTTCGGGGCAACCATAATCGACGCCTGAGGAAGCTCCGCAGAGGCCGCAACCGGTGGCGGCGGTACCGACGCCGACGGGGCCACGGGCCTGGAAATCGCCACGGTTTTCCTGGCGGAGATTTTCTCGCCCGCCAGGTAGGCCAGTGAGGAGCAGATCGCTATGGCCACGACTCCTACGAACAACCAGCTCGCGATCTGCGCGCGTCCCAGAACGATTTCGTATTCAGGGGTTGCGGTAAGCGATTGCGACGCTGGATCTTGCCCGGCGGCGTCTCGCGATTCAACCGCTCGCGCTTTGACTTCTCGTGATTCGACGCCGGGGAGAGCCCCCGTTTCGAGATTCAGCATGCTCGTCATCAAGCTGTTTATCGGCGGGGAACCCTCAACCCGATAGACCGCAGAGATCGGCTGCCGCTCACAAATTGCGCTTCAAAAAGCTGCAGATGTGGAAGCCGTCCAGGAACTTAAAGGGCGTTTCCCCCAAAGTATAGTGACCGCACGGCAGCACCACTGCCTTGTAGTCCATCTTGAGCTCCCGCGCCCGGGCAATCACCTGTTCGGAAAAGCGCAGCGGAAAGGTAGTGTCGTAGCGCGCGTAGATAAACAGCGACTTCTTCTTGAGCTTGGCGTAGCGTTCGATATAATGCGGCGGGCTGATTACCATCCAGGCGTCGCGCAACTGCTCCAGGGTAACCTCAGCCTCCAGGCTCCGGCGAATGTGCTGCGAGGAGAGACCCTCCCAGACCACATCCGCAAAGTAAGTGGAGCAGTGGTTGAAAACGTTTACTTCAATGCGAGGATCGTGGGTGCTGGCCAGGAACGCGTAGCAGGAACCCAGGCTGGTGCCCACAACACCGACACGTTCGAAGCCTTGCGAAACCAGCCAGTCGACGGCGCTGCGTGTGTCGATTACCGCCTGACGGGTGGCGTCGATGGTGCGCGCGATGTTCGAGGACACCGCATAGTCGGCCCGGGTGAGCTCGGCCGGCATGCGGTAATCATGATACGGCGGACTTAGGCGCAGCGCCGATATGCCCAGCTTGGCGAGGCCGACGCACAGCGCGTTGTGCTGCGTCGCGGAGGCATTCCAGTGCGGCAGCACCAACACCGCTACGCGCCGCGAGCCCGGCTTGTACAGGGCCGGAAACCACTGGGCATGCACCCGGTTGTTTTCCGGGTGCGGCGTTTCCACCGCGCTGGTGAAGCGCAGCAGGTTCCCTTGCAGCTCGAAGTCGGCAGGCGTCTCATACGAGAAAAAGCTGTCGCTCGATTCCAGCGCGGCTCGGTTCAGCAGACGCAGATAAGAATGGGAATCATGCCCGTTCTGGGGATGATCGCGAGAGACCGGCCAGTCGCGCGTCCATTCAAGTCCCCACTCGAATGGGCGGACCTTGCGGTCCGTGGCCCGGGAACACAGACGGTCCTCCCAATCGTACATCCACTTCGCATAGAGTTTCCGCATGAATCCTCTACCAGTTTAAGGGAGCGGAGGCGGGTGGAACAGGCGCACTGGCGGGAGCGCCGGGTGGAACAGAAGAATTGACAGACGCGGCGGCGGGCGGACGAAGCAGGCAAAAAAATGGGGTGTGCCACCTCCGATAACGGCACACCCCGGTAAGGTCCCCGTACAAGCCCCCTATCGGGTGTGTCTTGCACGGGCAAGAAAAACAAGGAGACAACAAGGAGACAAGTCAATTCACTTTGGCTAACGGTCCTCCGGGCCGGAGGGCGGCTGCGTTCGCCTGCGTGCGGAATTCGTACTGCTGAATTTCAATGGCGGCTTGGCCTTCTTCAAAACGTACGACCCTACCGCGGGCCACCAGCTTCAGCGGAACCAGGTCATTGAGCTGCACCGGCCAGCTGATGGATAGTTCCAGACGCCGTCCCGGAAGCAGCATCTGCTCGGACGTAAACAAGACGCCGGAACTTGAAATATTCAAAGTCTTGCCGTCGCCGGTCTCTTCGCCCCCGCGCTTGTTCAAGACGCGGAACCGGACCTCGCGCTCGATCGGGAATCGATCTGAGTGCCGGCGGTCGGACGGTAATTTTTCGTTCAGGCTCAAAGCACTCACCTCGCTCTATGAGTGTCGTGTTTTGGACGTGTTCTCGCAATAGAGTACTTGGCCTATTTGCAGCTAGTACTAAGGTCTCAGTGCTCCGGTACCGCCTTCCTGGGCCGCCTGACCATCTGCTGCCATTTCCCATGCGTGCCCTAGAGACAACGGGCGCTACGGGCCTACGGGCCTGACTTGCGGCGCGCCCGGATCTCCGCCAGCCGCTGGGAGATACGCTGCTCGACACCCCGTTCAGTGGGCTGATAGAACTCAGTGCCGCGGAGATTGTCGGGCAGGCACTCCATCGTGTTCATGGCGTCTTCAAAGGCGTGGGCGTGCTGATATTCGGCTCCGTAGCCCCATTCCTTCATAGGTTTGGTGGGGGCGTTGCGCAGTTGCATGGGGACCGGCAAGGCGGACGTCTTCGCCACTGTTTCGCGGGCCACGTTGAGCGCGCGATAGGCGGCGTCAGACTTGGGCGCGACGGCCAGGTACAGAGTGATCTGCGCCAGCGCCTGGTCTCCCTCGGGGATGCCCAGGAAATGCACCGCCTGCTGGGCGGCGACGGCTTGTTCCAGCGCGCGCGGGTCGGCTAAACCGATGTCCTCGATCGCCATGCGCATTAAGCGCCGGGCGAGATACAGGCGGTCTTCGCCCGCTTCGAGCATGCGCGCCAGCCAATACAATGCCGCATCGGCGTCGGAGGAACGCACGCTCTTATGCAGGGCGGAAATCAGGTTGAAGTGCTCTTCGCCGCTCTTGTCGTAGAGCAACATCTTGCGGCCCAGCACGGACTCGATCGCCGCTGCATCCAGCACGCCATCGTGCGCCACCGCCGAAGCCAGTTCCAACAGGTTGTAGGCAGCACGGGCGTCGCCATTTGAATACACCGCGATTTGCTCCAGCGAGTCGCGCGGCGCGGCGAGTCCCAGCGCCGTTAGCGCCCGCTGCAGCAGCGTGACGATTTCCTCCGTGTCGAGGGCGCGCAGCGCGTAGACCTTCGCACGGGAGAGCAGGGCCGACACCACTTCAAAAGACGGGTTTTCCGTGGTGGCGCCGATCAAGATGATGTCGCCGCGCTCCACATAAGGCAGAAAGGCGTCCTGCTGGGCGCGGTTGAAGCGGTGAATCTCATCGACAAACAGCACGGTGCGCCGGCCCAGGCGGCGGCTGCGCTCGGCGTCCGCCATCACGCTCTTGATCTCTTTGATGCCGCTGAGGACCGCGCTGAACGGCACAAAATCGGCTTTAGTGAGGCGCGCGATCAGGCGGGCGAGCGTGGTCTTGCCCACTCCGGGCGGTCCCCATAGGATCAGCGACTGTAATTCATCGCGCTCAATTTGGACGCGCAGCGGTTTGCCGGGGCCTAATATATGCTCCTGCCCGACGAAATCCTCGAATTTTTCGGGGCGCATGCGCTCGGCCAGTGGACGCTTGGCGTCACTTTCGGAACTCGTGGAGTCGGGCGGCGTGGTATCAAACAGGCTCACTGGGTTCCCCTTACAATCCCCATCGCTCTCTGCCGCCGGGCCTCATACAACAAGATACCCGCGGCCACTGCGGCGTTTAGCGATTCCACTCCCGAGGTCGGGATTCGCAGCCCGGTAGCGCGTGCCCCCAGCACTGGACTGACTCCATGCCCCTCGCTCCCGATGATAATCCCGCAGGGCGCAGCCAGACCGGCGTCGCTCGCCAATTTCCGGGCGCGCGGCGTTGCCGCGTACCATGCGATTTCCGGGTGCCGCAAAATTTCATCCGCGTCGACCGAGGCGATCAGCGGCACTCGAAACACCGAACCGGCCGATCCGCGAATGCACTTGGGATTGTAGGGATTCACGGTGCCCTTCAAAAAGACAACTCCGCTTGCGCCGAACGCTTCGGCCGCGCGCACAATGGCGCCGGCATTACCCGGGTCCTGCACTCCATCCAGCACCACTACAAGAGGATCGTCGCCGAATGTCATCTGATCCAACGCCGAAACTGGTGGGCGCACCAGCGCAATCACTCCCTGCGGCGTTTCGGTCGATGCGAGTTCACGAAAAGTTTTGTCGCTGACGACGCGCGCGTCCGGATAGTTCACGCGCGCCGACTCGGCTACGATCACCGCGCCAACTTCACACTTAGCCGCCAGCGCCTCTTCCAGCAAATGCGCGCCTTCGGCCACCGCATAACCGTTCTCGGTAAGGCTTCCCCGCGACACGGCGCGGCGGATTTGTTTGAGCAGCGGGTTCTTGTCGCTGAGGGAGTCCACTACAATGATTCTAAACGCGCCGAATTCACACACATGAAACGGCCCCTCAGATTGATCGCGGTCTTGCTTTTAGGCCTGGCCGCCGCAGCCGCGCTGACCCGGGTGATGTCGGTGGCTCGCGACATTCGCCGCCAGTCGATCGTGGACGAATTGCATCCGGCCGACGTCATCTTAGTTCTGGGCGCGGCCGAGTATCGCGGAAAGCCCTCGCCGATCCTGGAGGCCCGCCTCAATCATGCGCTTTTTCTCTACCGCCAGCAGTGGGCGCCGCGCATCCTGACCACCGGCGGGGCCGGCGGCGATCCTACTTTTACCGAGGCCGAAGTGGGCCGCGCCTATCTGAGCCGTCACGGCATTCCATCGGAAGCCATTTTGACGGAAACCGCGGGATCGACCACCCTTGAAAGCACGGTGGCCGCAGCCGAGATCATGCGGCGCATGAATTTGAAATCGTGCATTGTGGTGAGTGACGGCTATCACATCTACCGTGTCAAGAAAATGCTCGAATCACAAGGAATGGATGTGTTTGGCTCGCCCCGGCCATCGGAGCCCCTCGACACCTGGCAGGAGCGCTGGCTCTACTTCCGCCAGGCCATCGCCTATTGCCTGTGGCGTGTAGGCGTCGCGGTGTGACAATCAATACTTCCGCAGCACCGCCAGCAGCTTCCCTTGAATACTCACTGCGGCTTTGGGCACAAAGATCGGCTGCATTGCGGCATTGGCGGGCTGCAGCCGCACCTGATCCCCCGGCTCATTATAAAAACGCTTGAGAGTGGTCTCGACGCCATCGACCAGCGCCACCACGATCTCGCCGTTGCGCGCCGCGCTGGCTTTCTCGATCAGGACGTAGTCGCCGTCGCAGATGTGATCCTCGATCATCGAATCGCCGCGGACTTTGAGGGCGTAGGTATCGGGGTCGCCCGCAAAGTCCGCGAAGTTGAGTGTGTCTTCGCCGGCGATCGCCTCCACCGGCTGCCCGGCGGCGATCCGCCCCAGCAGCGGTACCTCCACGCGGGCGGGCATCTGCCGGTGCTGCCGCTGTTCCTCGTAGTATTTCGGCGAGACCTCCAGCGACCGGCTCTGATTGAACCCGCGCTTCACATATTCCTTGGTCTCTAGCGACAGAATGTGCTTGTGCACGGTCGCCAGTGAAGCCAGATCCAGCCCTTCGGCGATCTCTTCGTAGCTGGGGCTGTATCCCCGCTTCTCGAGGAACCCGGCCACAAAATCCAGGAACTCTTTCTGCCGCTTGGTGAGAGCCATGCCAACATCATAGGCGAAGAAAAGGGGAATTTGCAAGGAAAAAATGCAGCGGCGTAGCGGAAGGTCTAAATCAGGACGGCACAGGGCAGGGGATGCTATCATGCTCGCGTGCAGGTCACTGCTTCGGTCAAAATCATCAAGATCGGCTATGTCCTGTGCCTGCTCACGGCAATTGGAATTGCCGTCTATTTGCTGGCGATCCGCAATCAGGACGAGCGGATGTGGGGATTGCTCGGTCTCCCCGCCTTGGCGGCGCTTTACCTCGCGGTCCGGCACATCCGGCGACGGCTGGTGAAGCTAACGATCCTGGATGACCGGCTGCGTTACGAAGCTGGTCTTCTCTCAAAAACCACTCGGACGATGGAGCTGGCCAAAGTACAAGATGTTCGCGTAGACCAGACGGTTGGCCAGAGGATGCTGAATATCGGCCATCTGTCACTGGAGACGGCGGGCGAAAC
>DATJEI010000009.1:0-15234 GCA_035496735.1 Bryobacteraceae bacterium
TCGTGGGCGGCCGCGTACTGCCGGATCTCGGTGAGCTGGCGAGCGAAGCCGTCGCCCTTGACTTGCCCTTTGCCGCTGACTCGGAGATACGCGAATGCCTTGGGCATGGTGGCAGTATGCACTTCGGCTAGATGTGTTGTCCTTGAACAATTACAGGGTGCTCTTTTGAGCGCTTGGTGGGAGATGTCGGCCGAGGCTCATATCCCGGGGTCGGATCCGACCTTGGTCACCGAGAAGGAGCCAAGGGCCGCCGCGAGCAAAGGAGGCGACGCGACGACTGTCCGCGCGCAAGCACGTTGCAAATGGCTCGAGGGAAAGTTGGCCGGCAAGCACAGTTGTGTAGACCTCGACAGGACTAGGAAAATCTCATACAACACAATCGACAAATATCGCTCTGGGCGCACCATCCGGGATACGAGCAGACGAGGACTGAGTGACGCACTTAACGCACTTGGGATAAGTTGTGATTTTGCAGACGTTCCCCGATAACCCATCGTTCCGCAGACTACCCCGGAAAGGCTTCACCAATGCGTTGTGCGCTCTAACCGAGAAAATGATGCCCCGGAGTACCGCCCAGCTACTAGCGCTTAAATAAACAAATGCTTTATTTTCAATAGTGCGCCCGGAGGGACTCGAACCCCCGGCCTACTGATTCGAAGTCAGTCGCTCTATCCAGCTGAGCTACGGGCGCGTTGCCTCATCGTATCATCACAAGATAGGTGACCGAAACTGAAATCAAGCTGCGCTGGAATGGCGCCGCCCAGGAGGCGCGCGGTCTTATCAAACGCCACGGCTATGGGGTCTCATCTCCGCGCACGCTAGAATCCGACCAGCTCTTCGATTTGCCGTCCGCCGCGCTTCAACAATCCGACCGGATCCTGCGCCTGCGAAACACCGCTTCGACAGAAGGAACCAAGCGAGCCATGGTCACCTACAAGGGACCGGCTACGCGCGATGGTTACAAAAGCCGCGAGGAAATCGAATTCGATGTGTCCGATCCCGGCGCTTTCACCCTGGTACTTCACCGGCTCGGGTACCGGCCAACCTTCCGCTATGAAAAATACCGCACTGAATTCCGGGCTGCCACCGAACCTGGGCTCATCACCATCGATGAAACTCCCATTGGCGTTTACCTGGAGCTCGAAGGGCCACGGGATTGGATCGATAGTACTGCCGCCCGCTTAGGTCTACCCACTGCGCAGTTTTTGACCGTCAGCTATGCCGCCTTGTACCACGATTATAGGCAGCAACATCCGGAAGCGCCTCACGATATGACCTTTGCCTAATATAGTCCTTACACCCCTGCGACAAAATTACCTTAGAACGTCCCAAAACCATTGAATGAAAGCAGATCCGGTGCTATTCTTCAGCTAGCTTGAATGGCAAACAACTGTACAGACCGCTCCCAGTCGCGAGTGGAAATGAATGATTGAACTAATCACGACAGTTATCATTACCGCAAGTTCAGTGCTGCTTTTCGGCTACTGGTTTCGTTATACCTGCCTGCTGATCTTGAGCGCGAAGACGGCTCGAGATTTTGCCGGCCAAGTAGCGGCTGCAAATCAGCTTGGATTCCTCGAAGTCCAGGCCCAACTGCGCGCTGCATCGGCTAACTTGGATTCTCTCCGCGATACCCTCGATCGCGACTACGCCGTGCTGAGTTCAATGCTGAAACAGGTAAGAGGTTCTTCGGTTGAAGAATCGTCGCTGGAAACCACCATGTTGTCGCTGAACTACCGCGTGATGCGCGCCTGGTATCGAGTGAGCGGCGTATTTTCGCCCGCGGCGGCCCGCAAGGCACTGGAAGAGATGTCCATGGTGATCGCCCATTTTGCAAACGCCATGGGCCAGCAAGCCGAGGGTGCGGCCGCCTAAGCCCACGACGCTTTAATCCGCGCGCGGCGCGCGTGCGCTTTCAATCCCCATACTGAAGTGCTCTCCCAGATATACCCGGCGAACGTCCGCATCGTTCCCTAGCGATTCGGGCGAGCCGGAACGGAAGATGCGTCCGTTATTAATGATGTAGGCACGATCGGTCACCGCTAGAGTTTCCCGCACGTTGTGGTCGGTCATCAGGATTCCGATCCCCGAATTCTTGAGATCGAAAATGATCTTCTGCAGTTCCAGCACCTGGATAGGATCAATTCCGGAGAACGGCTCGTCCAGCAGCAGAAAACTGGGCGATATCACCAGGCTGCGCGCGATCTCCACGCGGCGGCGTTCACCGCCTGAAAGAACGTAGCCTTTGCTTTTCCGAACCTGCTCCAGACCCAGTTGTTCGATCAGACGATCCATGCGGTCTAACCGTTCCCGCCGGCTCAGCCGCAGCGTCTGCAGGATCGCCATCAGATTATCTTCGACCGAAAGTTTGCGGAATACCGAGGCTTCCTGCGGCAGATAGCTGATGCCCCTGCGGGCGCGCTGGTACATGGCGAACTGCGTCAAATCGTTGTCGTCCAGTAGGACCCTGCCGGAGTCCGGCGTGATCAGCCCGACGATCATATAAAAGGTCGTGGTTTTACCCGCGCCGTTGGGCCCCAGCAGGCCCACCACCTCACCCTGCCTCACGCGGACGGAGACGTTATCGACAACCTTGCGGCCGCGGTAGGACTTGGTGAGTTCGGCTGTCTGGAGAGTATGCACAGTGCTCTATTTCTTGAGGTAGAGCGTGTCGGCGGGACGGTTTTCCGTGCCGTTCACCAGCAGCCTATCATTGTTGGACCACCAGGTCAATTGTTTGCCACGCGTCTGCCCTTTCAGGCTGTCGACTAACAGCGCATCGCCGCCATTCAGGATCACCTTCTGCTCAGCGGCATAGTATTCGCCGTGCTCGCCGGTGCCGGTGCGTGTGCGCTTGTCCGCGGTGCTGACAATTTTCACGGCTCCCTCGGCAAAGGCGTGGTTCAACGAAGTGTCGGCGTCGCGCTCGTTTAGGTAGGCCTTCAGCTCCTTGCCGTTCACCACCAGCCCGGGACGCACCATAGCGGCGCCGCCGTGGTAATGCGCGATCCGAGTATCGTCGCTGTATATCAAATCCGGGGCTCTCACTACGGTGAAGATGGGGGCGGGGGCAGCGGCCGGCTGGCCGGCATCAGCCTTCTTGCCATCGGTCTTACCGGCCGACTTGTCGGCGAACTGGCTCACTACCTTCCCGTGCGCTTCAAACACCTGCCGCGTGCGGTCGATGTCGATGCGGTCGGCCTCTACGCGGTTGACGCCTTGCCATACCACGGCGTTGCCCTCGTAATGCAGCTTCTGGTTCTTCTGCGCCGAGGTCATGTGTTGGGCGTGCCCCTGCATCAACTCTGCGTCGGAGAGCAACGAGGAGGAGGACGACGGCTTCTGGTCCGGCAAGCGCGTAGTGGAAACCCGGCCATCCGCCACGAAGTCGCCGGATTTCTGGTTCAGCACCAGCCGGTCGGCGGCTGCGGTGCCGGTGGGGTCCCAAGTCCGCGCCGAACCCTCCAGCGTGATCAGGTCCGTCGCCTGTTCGAGAGTCGCGCGATCGGCAGTCGCACGGCGAACTCCTTCCTCATAGCGGAAATCCGCTTTCTGCTCCAGCCGCGTCAGCTCACTGGTTTTGGGATCGAACATCGCCAGCAACTCCTTGCTCTGCGTCAACATGGGTGGCGGAGCCGGCGCGCCCGGCTTCTGAGTGCGGGTCGAGGCATTGACGGCTCGAAACGATTGAATCCGGTTTTCAGGGCCGTAGGTGATCCAAATACGGTCGCCCTGCATGAATCGCTTGGGCTGCTCCGGACGGTTCGGCAGAAAGTCGACGGTGCCGGCGCCGTCAGTTAGCACAGTATCGATTTCCTTCCCTCCGGGGCGCATGTTCAGATGGATGACTTCGCTTCGCAGCACCCGCGTATCGGCGAGAAGTTCGCCGGGCTGCGGCAAAGGCTGCGCCTCGGCAACCGCCTTCTGCATAGCGAGGGCGTGGGTGAGCGTACTCTCATGCGCTGCGGGATCGAACTGAAGATCGATGATATCGCCGGTCACCGTAGTGCGCATCGTTGCGGCAGTAGAAATCAGCTTGCCGCGGTGTTGGCCCTTGACTTCCTGAATCGCCATGTCGTCGCCGAAGGTCAGCACCAGGGAATCCGCCGCGAACTCGACTTTGCGGCCAGGATCATCCTGGACGCCATGCGCGGCTTCGGCCACGGCTTCTTTGATGACTCCCTTGTCCAGCGAAATCACCGACGACGTGCCCTCCATGTGCAGCGTGTCGCGGGTCAGCTTGGACCACGGCAGCAGGAAGACCTTGGATTCCATCTCGCGATAGTAAGCTTCGCCGGCCTCAATCAACATGGGTTTGGAACGCTTCCCTTTGCCCATCCAGTGCAGTTCCACCGCGCTGCGCAGGTGCAACTCGCGCGATACGGGATCGTAGTCGACGCCCTCGGCCGATCCCTGTCCTTGCTCAAACTCGAAATCCGCACGCCGGTCCGTGGACGCCTTGCCGGTGTCGCTGGCGAAGCGGACGCCGGAGGTGCGGATCTTCACGATTCTGCCCCCCGGATTTTCTTCTTCCTTCTCACTGTTCGCACCGGGCTTAGGCGCCATGGTGGGGTTCCCAGCCGCCGGCCGGGCCATAGTGATATCCACAACGCCATCGGCATAAAGGGTCTTGGCGGCGATATCAAACTGCGCTTTGGCGCTCCGCACCAGGTCGAACTGATCGCTCTGCTGGTGGAACAATTGCAGTTCCACCCCCTCCAGTTCCATCACCGACGGAGCCTTCACCTGGCGGAAGCTTTTCGCGCGCACCGTGACCCGGGGGTGTTCGCCATCGCTCTGCGAGTAGACCCAGTTGCTGGCCCTGCCGTTTATCCCGGTTTCGAGCGGCCGCGGAGCCGCCGGCGTGTCGCGCGCGAGAGCCTGCTGACGCTTGATATAGGTCTGAAGGACGAACACGACAATCGCGAGAAGAGCGGCAAGAATCAGCCACCGGCTGAGACGCATAGTTTGAGTAGGTGCCTTAACGTAAGGATATCATCCGCTAGCGCCGGCACCTATAAAACAGACGCTAAAGAGCCGCCACAAGTTTACTCAAAAGCGCGATCCGATCGGCCATCCGGTCGATCAGAATGCTCTCGTTGATTGCGTGCGCGCCTTCGCCGACCGCCCCCAGCCCATCCAGCGTAGGCACCCCCAGCGCCGCGGTAAAGTTACCATCCGAACCGCCCCCGGCCGACGACTCGCCGAGATTCACGCCCAGTTCCGCCGCCAATGCTCTCGCTTTCCGGAAGAGCGCGCGCACTCCCGCGGTGCGTTCCAAGGGCGGACGGTTCATGCCGCCGGTTACCTTTATCGTGCAGCGTTTGTCGAAAGGCTTAAGCGAGGCAAACTGGCGTTCCAGGTAGCGCGCGTCAGCCGAACTGGGAGCGCGCACGTCTACTTCAACCCAGCATTCCTCGGCGACCACGTTGCTTCGCGTGCCCCCGCGAATGAGACCGGGGCTGACCGTGATCCCACGATCAAGCCGCGTAAACCCGGCGATTCTTTGAACCTGCCGGGCCATTTCCACGATCGCGCTGGCGCCCTTCAGGAAGTCCAACCCCGCGTGCGCCGCGCGGCCACGTACGGTCACGGTATAGTCTCCGACGCCTTTCCGCGCGGTCTTGAGTTTGCCGTCCAGGCCCTGGCTGGGTTCGAGCACCAGCACCGCCGCACTCGCGCGCGCGGCTTCCTCCGTGAGGGATCTCGAGGACGCACTGCCGACCTCTTCGTCCGAATTAACCTGCAGTACGACCTTGCGCGCCACCCGGACGTCCCGCTCCCGCAGCGCCCGCATGGCGAAGATGAAAAATACCAGACCGGCTTTCATATCGAATACGCCCGGTCCCCACAAGCGTCCCTGCGCCTGCCGGAACGGCATGCTGCGGAGCGTTCCCAACGGCCATACGGTATCTGAATGGCCGAGCGCCAGAATCTGGCCCGACTTTCCAATGCCGGACTTCCGCCCAACGCCGGACTTCTGCCCCGGCAGCAAAAACTCGCAGCGAAAGTGCTTCCCACGGGCCGCGCCTCCCTTGTACGTCTTCACCCGTGCAATATCCTTTACCGTCTCTGCCAGCAGATCCACGAAGCGGTTGACACTCGCGGGATTGTCGCTAGGCGATTCGCACTCCACGAATTCGCGGATCGTCGCAACCACCTGTTTCTGGGGAAAACTCATCGTTCGTAGGATACCGCCTGCTATAATTCAGAATCCGTATGCCCACTTCCGTTTCCAGCCGAGGCGTCGCCGGCCGCGTGCTGGATATTGACGCCATCCGCGAAATCCTGCCGCATCGCTATCCCTTCCTTTTGGTGGACCGCATCGAGGAATTGGAAGCGGAGCGCGTCGTCGGCATCAAGAACGTGACCGTGAATGAGCCCTTCTTCGCCGGCCATTTCCCGGACTATCCGGTAATGCCGGGGGTGCTGATCATCGAAGCCATGGCGCAGGTGGCGGGCGTCCTGGTGCTGAGCGCCATCCCGGACCGCAAGAACAAACTGGTGCTGCTGGCGGGCGTCGATGGCGCGAAGTTCCGCAAGCCCGTGCGGCCCGGAGACCAGTTGCGGATGGAGATGAAAATCCTGCGCAGCAAGGCTTCGATGGCCAAGGTAAGCGGCACGGCTACCGTCGACGGAGCAATCGCGGCCGAGGCCGAGATGCTCTGTGTTCTGGCCGACCGCCAGTAACCACACCGCGATGCCGATTCATCCGACTGCGATCGTCGATCCCTCCGCCAAGATCGCCGAGTCGGCCGAAATCGGTCCTTACTCCATCATCGGCGCGGACGTCGAAATCGGCGCGCGGACCAGTCTAAAGGCGAATGTGGTGATGGAGGGTCCGCTCGCGATCGGCGAGGACAATATTTTCTTTCCTTACTCGACGGTCGGCGTTGCGCCGCAGGACCTGAAATATCATGGCGAGCGTTCCTGCACGCACATAGGCCACCGTAATAAGATCCGCGAATTCGTAACCATTCACCGCGGCACCGAGGGTGGCGGTATGCAGACTTCGATCGGCGACGACAATCTGCTGATGGTGCAGGTTCACGTGGCTCACGACGTTCGGGTAGGCAGCCACTGTGTGCTGTCGCACGCGGCGACGATTGGCGGACACGTTGCCATCGATGATTGGTCGGTGGTGGGCGCCGGCAGCGCGATCCATCAGTTCTGCCGCATCGGCCGTCATGCGATGATTGGCGGCTATAGCGTGATCACCCAGGATGTGCTGCCCTTTTCCACTACCTCCGCGAAGCGCGAAATCAAGGTCTACGGTGAAAATAAGACCGGTCTCGAACGCCGCGGATTCTCGGCGGAGACCATCGAAGCGCTGCACAAGGCGTTTCGTCTTCTTTCGCGCTCCAAGCTGAATACGTCCCAGGCGCTGGAAAAGATTCTGGCCGAGCTAGGAAGCACGCCCGAAGTCAAAGAACTTCTCCATTTCATCGCGGCGTCGGACCGCGGGTTCATAAAATAACCCATGCCTTACGGGCTGATCGCGGGCAATGGCCGCTTCCCAGTGCTGGCGCTCGAAGCCGCAAAAAAGGCCGGCCTGAATGTGGTCGCCATCGGCATCAAGGAAGAAGCGTCGCCCGAAATTGAACCTCTGGCCGTGCGCTCCTACTGGGTTTCGCTAGGCGCTCTCAGCAAGTTGATCGACATCTGCCGTCGCGAAGGCATCACGCAGATCATGATGTGCGGGCAAGTGAAGCACGCCAAAATCTTCTCGTCGATTGTCCCCGACCTGAAGCTGGTGAAGCTGCTGGCATCGATCGAAACCAAGAATACCGAGGGCCTGATCGGCGGAGTGATCAAAGTTCTTAAGGACGAAGGGATCGAGTTGCTGGATTCGACGCTTTTGCTCAAAGATCTGCTCGCGCCCGCCGGCGTCCTTACCCTGCGCAGGCCTTCTGCGGAAGAGGAGCGCGATATCGATTACGGGCGTCAGATCGCGGCGGCTCTTTCGGAACACGATATCGGCCAAAGTGTAGCTATTGCGGACCGTGCTTGTGTCGCCGTCGAAGCCATGGAAGGCACGGATGGCATGCTGCGGCGAGCTGCGTCGCTGGTGGAAGGGAAACCGCTGCGCTTGGTCAAAGGATCGCGCCGCCGCAAGCACATGCTTTACGACGTGCCGGTAGTTGGGCCGCAGACCATCGCCGTGATGCGCGAAACCAATACCACTGCGCTATCGATCGACGCCGGCCGGACGCTGCTGTTGGATCGCGCGGAACTATTGCGGCAGGCCGACGCCGCACACATTGCAATCATCGCGCACGCCGAGCAGCCGGGATCTCAGCCTAGCGGCTAGCCGATTCGCGCGGCGGCGTCAGGCCTTCAGTCAGTTCGATATTGGTGCCCCACGGATCCACTATGTAGGCGAGCCGTAGCGTAGGGGCGTTGCCGCTGGTGCGGATAGCCGCATCCGTATGGATTCCATTCGCTTCCAGGTTCTTCACAAACTGATCCAGATTCTTGATTTCAAACCCGATGTGATCGATCGCGCGACCCTTGGTAGCCGCCTGCGGTGTCTCACTCTTGGCGAGGGTAAGTTCCGCCCCGGGAACATTCACCGTATCGTACCGGCCCCGTTTGCCGGCAACGCCGCCAAAGTTCTTGATATACCAGGCCTGCGTTGCCAGCGGGTCCGGAACGAACATGTGAATGTGATGCATGGCGACCGGCGTGACAATCGACGAGTCCTCGATGATCTCCACGCGGACGTCATCGGGCGCGGTTAAGAACTTCTGCTTGGGATTGGCGCCCGCCTCGATCTTGAGGCCCGCAGCCTCCCACTTCGTCATCTCACCGGCCAGATTCTTTACATGGAATCCGATGTGGTTCACAACCGACCCGACGGTGCCGCCGGTCGGATCCTGTTGCCTCAGGTTGATAAACATTCCCGGGAATTGCACCATCTGGATCTTCCCGTTATGGACCAGCGTGCCACCCACCTGGGTCCAGAAGCGCTGCTGTGCCGCGATGTCGCGCGCATTCACATGAACATGACCTATCGAAACGCCCAAGGCGTTTGGCGCTGCGAGTTGCGCCGATAACGGAGCGGTACCTACAACGATATTGAGGACGACAATAGCGGGAAGGCTTTTGATACTCATAGCCATCCACTATATCAGGCACTGCGGTAGTCCGCTCCATCCGATGTAGACTGTGTTTGAATGCCACTCCACATCACGCGGCGCGGTTTTCTGGGCGCTACCGCGTTGGCTGCCGCCCAGGCGCAGGCCCCGCGCTCCTCGGCCAAGCCCCCCAACCTGATTCTCTGCATGGCGGACGAGCTGCGCGCCGAAAGTATTGCCTGCTACGGCCACCCGCTGGTCCAAACTCCCAACATGGACCGTCTCGCCTCCCAAGGAACGCGCTTTGCCCAGTGTCACGTTCAGAACACCGTGTGCGAGCCCTCACGATGCAGTTTCTTGACCGGTTGGCCGGTGCACGTGCGCGGGCATCGCAGCCTCTACTACGGCCTTCATCCCGATGAGCCGAATCTCTTCCGCTACCTGAAAGATGCCGGTTACGACGTCTATTGGTTCGGTAAAAACGATCTGTTGGCGCCGGAGAGCTTCGCGTTGAGCGTTACCCACGCCGAAGCAGGCAAAGGCCCCACCATGTTCACCAAGAATCTGTATGCGTTTGATGATCCGCACTATTACGCCTTCCTGTTTGAAAAAGGAGCAGACCCCCGCCATACCAGCGACTACGGCTGCGTCCAATCGGCGGCCGAGATCATGCAACGCGCGGGCGATAAGCCGTTTTGCATTTTTCTGCCGTTGATCTATCCGCATCCACCTTATTCCGCGCCGGCCCAATTTCACGACAAGTACTCCCCCTCTGCGCTGGCGCCGCTGCGTCCGGCGAACGCGCCCGGCCTCCCGCGCTTTCATCAGGCGCTGCGCAAGAAAATGCGGCTGGATCAATTGGATGATCACGATTTCCGCCAGGTGCAAGCCGTGTACCTCGGAATGGTGAGCTATGCGGATTGGGTTCTGGGCGAGTTGATGGAGGCGATCGAAAAAAACCAGCGTGTGAACGATACCGCCCTGTTTTATTTTGCCGATCACGGCGACTACGCCGGCGATTACGGGCTGGTGGAAAAATGGCCCAACGCCATGCACGATCCGCTGACGCACATTCCCCTGATCGCACGCGTCCCCGGCGGCCAGGCGGGCCATGTGGTAAATGAAATCGTCGAATTGTTCGATGTGATGGCTACCTGCCTGGATTTAGCCCGCATTGAAGCGCGCCATACGCATTTCGCGCGGTCGCTGGTTCCTCAACTCAAGGGCCAGCCCGGAGACGCGGGACGCGCGGCCTTCTGCGAAGGCGGTTACAACACCAATGAGCCGCAATGTTTTGAGCCACTGGATCAGTTTAATAGCCCGGCCAACCCCTACTATCCCAAAGTAGCGCTGCAGAACCAGCAGCCCGACACGATCACGCGCTCCTCGATGATCCGCACGCAGCACCATAAGCTGGTCTACCGTCCCGACGATCAAAGCGAGCTCTACGATCTTGCAAAGGACCCGCGGGAGTTGCACAACGTCTACGGCCACGCGTCTTACCGCAAGGCGCAGAGCGATTTGTTCGTGCAGCTTATGAACTGGTACGTGCGCACATCCGACGTCGCCGCGAAGCAACTGGATCCGCGCGGATTCCCGGCTTGAAACTCAGAAACCGGCCGCCCAGCGCACTTTTTCGGACGGCTTTCCAGGGTGATCCTCGATGCTTGCCGGACGTGGCTCAGTCGCTTGTTCGCAAAGTTCGACGCCCCGCTCGGCGATGTCGCTCTCGAACATGGCGAAGACTTTGCCGTCGCACTCGACATCCAAAATTCGCAATCCTGAAGCAGTTCGGCTAATGATCTCGATAACCGAGGACGCAGGAAGCATGGTGGCCACCCTATTGCCGCTGTGGTCGAGGGCGGTCGCAATTACTGGTTCACGCAGTTTAAAGCGCCTTCCAATCAGCATGAAGCTCAGCCCTTTCTCTTGCACTACGTGGGGCGTCTCTGACGGGGATACAAGTAAACTAACACAGATTGGAGGGCAAGGCGCGTCTCGATCCTCTTTTTCAGAAAGACTTTTCAACCACTACGAAGGTGATGTCGTCGGTTTGCGGCGTGCTTTGAGTGAAATCTGCGATATTCTTCAAAATCGACTGCTCCACTGCTCGGCTCCCTGCCGGAGCCTCCTGTCTAATAATTTCCAGCAGTCTTTCCTCTCCGAACATTTCTTCTAGCGGATCTTCCGCATCCGTGAGACCGTCGGAATATACGATCAGGAGGTCACCCCGGTCGAGATAGAACTCGCGGGATTGAAAGCAGGCGGACTCGAACATCCCCAGCGCAAAAGCTTCCGGAGCCAGTTTCTCGATCTTTCCGGTGGCCGAACGGAAAAGATAGGCTGGATTGTGTCCCGCGCTGATGAACTCGCCCTCGCCGCCAGGGCGCAGCAGGAAGAGGAAAAGCGTCACGAACTGAAAGGGAAGAGATTTATCGCAGAGGAGCTGGTTCACGCGCTTCAAAACCTCCGGCGGCTGGGTCCCGGAGCGGAACTCCATATTGAGAGCTCCCAGCACCATCGAACTCAGCAGCGCCGCGGACATTCCTTTGCCGGAAACATCCGCCAGAACGCCCATCCATTCCCCCGAACTCAGCGGCAGGAAATCGTAGAAGTCGCCGCCCACGTAGCGGGTCGGCTGGTTGAAAGCGTGGATGTGAAAGTTTTCGAACTGCGGGAGGCAACGCGGCAGCAAGCTTTCCTGAGTTTCTTGCGCTAAGGCAAATTCCTGCTCGCTCTTCCTGCTCTCCTCCAGGGTTTTGAGGCGAATGATCTCGCGGCTGGCTTCCAGATCCCGCACCGTTTCTTCTAATGTGCGGCGGTGCCTCTGCGCCGCGCTGTGCAACAGGCGCACTTCCAGGATGTTATGCACGCGCGCCCGCAGTTCGGCCATATCGAACGGTTTGCTCACGAAATCCTTGGCCCCCGCTTCGAGTGCTCGCAGCCTATGGTCCGGCTGAGCGGTAATGACCAGGACTGGCAGGTAACTCTCCGTTTCGATTTTCTTGAGCTCTTCCATCACCTGGAATCCGTCCATGCCGGGCATTTGGAGATCCAGCAAAATCAGATCGTACTCAGCATCGCGGTGCAGTGCACAGACATTGCCTGGAACGGTCGTGGAGTGGACGCAGGTATAGCCGGCGACGCGCAGCATTCCCTCGATCAGCAGAACGTTGGCTGGCTTATCGTCGACCACCAGGATCTTGGCGTTCAAAATGTCGGATTGGCTGACCATGTACGGGATTCGGGTTTACCTGCTCCCGACGGTTTCTTGTTCCCCGAATCTAAGCGCTACTTCGATGGTTTCCATGAACTCCGGGACCTTGATCGGCTTGGTCAGATAACGGAAAAAGCCGGCCTGCAAGCCCTTTTCGATGTCACGCGGCATCGCGTTTGCGCTCAGGGCAATCACCGGAATGTGCGTCGTCGCCGGGTCTTCGCGAAGGATCTTGAGGGCTTCAATGCCACTGATACCAGGAAGATTGATGTCCATGAGGATGAGCGCCGGCTGGTTGGCGCGCGCCAACTGGATTCCCGTATTGCCGTCTCTGGCGGTAAGCAGGCGGATATCGGGGCGGCGCGCGATCAACTGCTCGATGAGTTTCAGATTCGCCGGGTTGTCCTCCACATACAGCAGAGTTCGCAGCGGAACTTCGCGCTGGACTTGCGCTTCTGCAACCAGCAATTGCGTGAGGTCGGCATCCAGCTGCGGCTCATTCGCGGAGTTCAGTTCGAACCAGAAAACACTTCCCATGCCGACAGTGCTGTCCACGCCAATAATGCCTCCCATCATTTCCACCAGCCGCTTGCTCATCACCAGTCCGATGCCGGTTCCTTCTTCGGTGCTGCGCTCCTGTCCCAGACGATTGAACGGCTGAAACAGCTGCTGCAGCAGCTCCGGAGGCAACCCCGCACCGGAATCGGCGATGCTGACGCGAACCCGTTCCGGCGTATTCATCCTGCAATCCACCACCACCGTTCCGTTGGGCTGGTTGTACTTGATCGCGTTCGAAAGAAGATTGATGAGAACCTGCTTCAGGCGGGTCCGGTCGGCATCCACGAAGTAGGGAGTGCCGGAATGCGGGAAGGTCATTCTGATGCCGCGCTTTTCCCCCTGCGGTTCGATCATGGCCTGACATTCCAGCATGACGTCGGCCAGCGAAGTCGGCTCCCGGGACAGCGCCAGCTTGCCGGACTCGATCTGCGCCAGATCGAGGATTTCATTGATCAGCTCCAGCAGGTACCATCCCGCGTTGAGAATCTGGTCAATGCTGGCGGTCTGCGAGGGCGTTGGCGGCGGGGAATCCGAATTCATGAGCTGCGCGAAACCCAGGATCGCGTTCAGCGGCGAGCGCAGCTCATGGCTCATGCTGGATAGAAAATCCGATTTGGTGAGGTTGGCCTTTTCCGCCGCGGCCCGGGCGCGCTCTAACTCGGTGTTATTTTCCTGCAGCGTGCGCTCAATACGTTTGCGTTCCGTGACGTCGCGTGCCGCGGCAAATACTCCCTGCAGCTTGCGGTCGCGATCGTGAAAGGTCGTCGCGTTGTAAGAGACCACCGTCTGCTTGCCGTCCCGCGCGCACGCCGTGAGCTCATAATCGGTGACTTTGCTTCCACTGAGCACTCGCTTGATGCCCGCCTCGGCGCGGTCCGGGTCGGTGAAATAATTCTTGAAAGGCGCGCCGATCAACTCATCGCGGGTGCAGCCGGTCAGCGCCTCCATCTGCTTGTTGACGTCGGTAATAATACCCGCCGGATCGGTGGTCATCAGCGCGTCGATGTTCGATTCAATCAAGGAGCGAGTATAAAACTGCTGATCGCGCAGCCGCTGGTCCAGCTGCTTTTGTTCGGCTTCCACTTGTTTGCGCGCCGTGTTGTCGGTGCCGATCAACAGGTAGCCGATGATCCCGCCCAGTGCGTCGCGCAGCGCCGTGACCGACACCAGCGCCGGAAAGCGGCTGCCATCCTTGCGGATGTAAGTCAATTCGTAAATATCTTCGATGCCGCGCGAGGCCTTGAAAGCCAAAGCAGCGAACCCCGGCGTGATCGCGGTATCCAGCTCATGACTCAAGGCTTTCGCACGAGCGATCACTTCCTCCGGATCGGAAATGTCAGCTGGCGTAATCTTATCCACTACCTCGCTGGCCGTATACCCTAGCATGCGCTCGGCCCCGACGTTGAAGAGTTGAATCACGCCTTTCTCGTCGGTTGCAATGCTCGAAAAATTTTCGCTGTTGAAAATCGCGCTCTGCAGGGCGCCCGCTTTGAGCAGCGCCTCTTCCGCCAGTTTGCGCGCCGTGTTGTCGGTGCCGATCAACAGGTAGCCGATGATCCCGCCCAGGTCGTCACGAAGCGCCGTGACTGATACCACGGCCGGAAACCGGCTGCCATCTTTTCGGATGTAGGTCAGCTCATAAATGTCCTCGATGCCGCGTGAGGCCTTGAAGACCAGCGCCTCGAAGCCGGGCGTGATCGGAGTCGCCAGTTCCAAACTCAGTGCTTCGGCTCGCGCGATCACTTCCTGCGGATCGGAAATGTCGGCGGGGGTAATCTTGTCCACTACTTCGACGGCCGTATAGCCCAGCATGCGCTCGGCGCCCACGTTGAAGAGTTGAATGACGCCCTTCTCGTCGGTGGCGATACTCGAGAAATTGGCGCTATTGAGAATCGCATTCTGCAGCGCGCCGGTCTTGAGCAGGGCTGCTTCGCGCCGGACTTCGGTTACGCCATCCGCCGTGGCAATCGCATCCTCGGAAACAGACATTTCCAACCTCCGTCGAACAAATCGACCGGCCCGGACTTTGAGACCCTTTTCTTAGTGCACGGGTCGCGCCAATTCTGGCTCTCAAGCCAGCCAGTCCGTCCCTGCGAATGGGGCACGAAGGGAAGGGTGCGAGGATGACCGGTAACGATATACGGTCAGATGCCCAAAGATGGTCACGAATCGCCATTCCCTTCTCGATTGGGTATGATCACTGGAAGCGCTCTATGAACCGCCGCGATCTTGTCAAATCGGCGTTCCTCGCGGCAGTATCCGCCTCCGCCGCTCCCCCTGTCGACCTGGAAGATCTCACCGTTGGCGACATCCAGAAAGGCTTCCAGTCCGGCCAATTCAGCGCCCGATCCCTGACCGAAGCCTACCTGGCCCGCATCGATG
>DATJEI010000010.1:0-7249 GCA_035496735.1 Bryobacteraceae bacterium
GCGCGCCTCCCATTGCCGTAGCACCACCAGCAGGCTGCGCCACGGCGGCGCCAGCGTTTCCCGCGCCAGCACATCGCGGAACACCACGCCCCAGCGGTCGAGCAGCATCCGCGCATAAAACTCAACATCGCTGCCAGAAGCGCCCTTTTCCAGAATCGCCCACCGCCCCGTCGCGTGCCGGGGACGCGACATCCGCCCGCGCCCCTCGCCGCGCCGCCGCTTGGGATCGATCAATGCACGCAAATTCTCGAAGCCGTCCGCGGTGACTTGCCCGCCTGCCACCAGTTCCCACAATCCGTCCTCGACCTCGCTCGCCAGACGCCCGGTGGCGCGCACCAGGTCGTGGAAGAAGGAAGCCCCGCGCTGATCCAGCGCGGCCAACACGTCTTTCGCTGCGTGCGACCAATTTTGCTGAACCTCGCTCGCCGCCGGCAACAATCGTGCGGCATCTTCGCGCAGAAAGATTCCCAGCGGCGCTACACGCGTCGGGCGAACCTTGCGGCTCCCTTGTGATTCGAGCGACGGATGCGGCGACAGCCGCCCCCACATCACTTCGCCCGCCAGGCACAGCCGGTCCAGCCATTCGGGATCGTACTTGTGCACGCGTCCGGGCAGCACCGTCGATTCCCACGCGGCCGCGGAAATTTCATAACCCTGAAGCTGTTTGAGTACCTGGTAGAGGCCGTCGACGCCGTGCAGTCTCGCGCCGGGGCTCAGGTGCTGCCAGCGGCACAGGAAGCGCATGAAATCGGCCGACGAGACCGGCTCGATTTCGCGGCGCAAGCGGCCGAGGGTTTGGCGGTGGATGCGCGCCAGGATGCGGCGGTGACAAAACTCGTGATCCGCGCCGGTGCCGTGGCTCGCCCCCGTAAAACTCCCGCGCAGGATCAAGCCCTCACCTTCCAGCTGCGCCAGCGCGATCTCGACTTCGCTGAGCGGTAAACTCAGTCGCGCCGCCAACGCAGCCGCCGTGAACGGACCTATCGAATCCGTCCACCCACGCAGGATAGCGAGCGTGTCGTGCCTGCGATCCAGGCGTTCGGTCGCGACCCAATAGCGGCCGTCAGCGGTCGATGCGCGCCCGGCGGGCGCCAGCTCATCATAATAGCCGCGCCATTCTTCCACCGGAGGCAGCACCACCAGCGTCAACAGAGCATCGTGCAACTCATCGGCGTCGCGAACCACGGGCCAGGATTGCTCGCCCACTTCCGCGATCGCGGCCGGGTCTAACGCACCCAGGTTGGCCGCGTCCGCCGGCGGAAGGCTGCGGCGAAGCTGCACCGCACGCGTGCGGCGTTCTTCGAGAGGCGCGTCATCCAGAAACGCGTACGGATTCGCGTTGAGGATCTCGTGGCAGAAGGGCGACGGCTCCGGCGTATCGACCGCGACGGTGCGTAGCGTCCCTTCCTCCATGCGTTTGAGGATCGCGATCAGACCGTCCAGATCCATGGCCTCGTGCAGGCAGTTGTCGATAGTTTCGTTGACCAGCGGATGATCCGGAATACGGATCTCGCCGGTCAGGTTCTCCGCGCACGCGGCTTGATCCGGGAATACCGCCGCCAGCAGATCGTCGGCGCGCATGCGCTGAATCGGAGGCGGTACTTTGCGCCCGCCCAGGAAGCGTGGCACCGCCAGCGCCCGCGACGCATTCCATTTCCAGCGCGCTCCGAACATGGGAGCCGCCAGCAATGCTTCGGTCAACACCTTGGTCACTGTATCCGGCCGCAGGTAACTGAAGATTATTTCCAGCGGAAAGGAGTGCTGATCGCTGAGCGATAGCACCAGTCCATTGTCGGTCGCCGCCGCCTGCAATTCGAAATTGAACGCGCGGCAGAAGCGTTTGCGCAGCGCCAGTCCCCAGGCCCGGTTGATGCGCGATCCGAAGGGAGCGTGCACCACCATCTGCATGCCGCCGGCCTCGTCGAAGAATCGTTCTGCCACCACTGTGTCTTCGCTCGGCACCGTGCCCAGCGCGCGCGCGCCGGCGTGAACGTACTCGACCGCCTGCTCCGCCCCCAGTCGATCCAGCCCGCATTCCGACATCAGCAGGTCGAGCGCATCCGTGCGCGCTTCGATCTCCACCCGCAGCTCCGACACTGCCTGCGACAGCTCCCGTGTGCGGCCCGGCGCCTCACCGCGCCAGAAGGGGATCGATGGCGCCGCACCGTGCGCGTCCTCCACGCGAACCCGGCCGGTCTCGACGCGCTTGATGCGCCATGACGTCGTTCCCAGCAGAAAGACATCGCCCGCCAGGCTCTCCACCGCGAAATCTTCGTCAATCGTGCCTACGATGGTGCCCTCCGGCTCGGCGACTACCTGATACTGAGCGCTATCCGGGATCGCGCCGCCATTCGTGATCGCCATGAGACGCGCGCCGCGCCGTCCGCGCAGACGATGATTCACTTGGTCGCGATGCAGAAACGCTCCACGCCGCCCGCGCGACGTGGCCATGCCTTCGGAAAGCATCTCGACCACGGCATCGAAGTCGCGCCGGGCAAGCTCCCGATAGGGGTAGGCGCCCCGCGCAAAGCTGAATAGCGCGTCTTCATCCCAATCGTCGCAAGCCGCCATCGCAACGATTTGCTGCGCCAGAATATCCAACGGCGCGCGCGGAATCTCCAAACGGTCCAACTCACCCCGCTTGATGGAACGAATCACCGCGGCGCTTTCGATCAATTCATCGCGAGTGGTTGCGAAGATTCTGCCTTTAGGCTCGGCGCCGACCCAATGACCCGCGCGCCCGATGCGCTGCAGCGCCACCGAGATCGACCGCGGCGAACCCATTTGGCACACCAGATCGACGGTTCCGATGTCTATGCCCAGTTCCAGCGATGCCGTCGCCACTACGGCTTTCAACTCGCCGCGCTTCAGGCGCTGCTCGGCTTCAAGACGCAACCGCCGCGACAGGCTGCCGTGATGCGGCAGCACGGCGCCCTCACCCATTCGTTCGCCCAGCGCGTGAGCGATGCGCTCGGCCTGCCGCCGCGTATTGGCGAAGACCAGCGTGGTGCGATGCTCCCCGATGAGCCTCGCCGTGCGGTCGTAAATTTCCGACCACATTTCGTTGGACGCCACTGCGCCCAATTCATCGCGCGGCACTTCCACGGCAACATCCATGTCGCGGCGCCGCCCCACTTGAATGATGTGCGCGCGGTCACTCAAGAACTGCCCCACCTCTTCGATAGGACTCACCGTCGCCGACAACCCAATCTTCTGGACCCGCCCCTCCGCCAGCGCTTCCAGCCGCGCGATCGACAACGCCAGATGCGAGCCGCGCTTCGATCCGGCCACCGCGTGAATCTCATCCACGATCAGCGTTCGCACCGAGCGCAGCATCTGCCGCGACTTGCCCGCAGTGAGCAGGATGAACAACGATTCCGGAGTTGTCACCAAGATATGCGGCGCTTTCCTGCTCATCAGCGCACGTTCGGCCATAGGGGTATCGCCGGTGCGCACCGCGACTCGAATCTCCGGCAGCGGAGCGCCGTCAGCTCGCGCCAGATCGGCGATCCCGGCTAGCGGGACCTCCAGGTTCACACGCACATCGTTGCTCAGCGCCTTGAGGGGCGATACGTAGAGGATGCGCGTCTCGTCGGTCAACCCGCCCGCGCTGGCCGTGCGGACCAGTTCATCGAGCGCGCTCAAGAACGCGGCCAAGGTCTTGCCGGATCCGGTGGGTGCCGAGATCAGCACGTTTTCGCCGGATTGAATCACGGGCCAGCCCAGTCGCTGCGGCTCGGTAACGCCCGCGAACTGCTGCGTGAACCATTTTTGGACCAGTGGATGAAACATGATAATCCAGGTGCGGTCAAAACCAGGATAGCAGCGTCGATTTCGACGCCCTGCCCTTTAGCATAGCGGCTCGTAAGCCATCTGGAATCCTGCGTTTATGCTAGTCTTAGACGTAGTGGCGTGCTCAGCGGAGCGAACCTGTATCTGCGTGAAGCAGGGGCCGGCGCAGTATATTGAAAGCAAGTTTAATCGCGTGAACCAAAAATTATCTCCCCGTCGAAGTGTGTGGTTAACCAGTCTTGGCTTGATCGGGTTGTTGCTGGCGTCGCTGGCGACGCAGGGCTGCAGCACTACGGACACCAGCGCCAACAGCGGGAAGAAAGGCAAGAAGGGCAAGGGCGGAGACGCCGGCCCGGTGCCCGTCGAAGTGGCGAAAGTGGTTCGCAAGAATGTGCCGATCGATATCACGGCGGTGGGAAATGTGGAGCCTCTTTCCACCGTTTCCGTGCGCCCCCAGGTGAGCGGACAGATCGAAGAAGTCTTCATTCAGGACGGCCAATACGTCGCCAAGGGCCAAAAGCTGTTTCAGATCGACGCGCGTCCCTTCGAGGCTCAAGTAGCGCAAGTCGAGGCCACGCTATCCCGCGACCGCGCTCAGCTCGGTCAGGCGCAGGCCAATCTGGCGCGCGATCTGGCCAACGAAAAATACGCACGCGAAGTGGCCGGGCGCTACGTTCAGTTGTTTGCAGAGGGCGTGGTTTCCCGCGACGACCGCGACCGCCTCGCCGCCAGCGCCGACGCACTCTCGCAGCTGGTGATAGCCGATAAGGCCGCGATCGAAAGCGTCCAGGCGCAAATCCAGGCGGACACCGCCAATCTGTCCCAGATCAAACTTCAGTTGAGCTTCACCACCATCTACTCGACGCTTGACGGGCGCGCCGGCAACGTCACGGTAAAAGCCGGCAACATCGTCACCGCGAATCAGACCGAAGTGTTATCCATCGCGCAGGTGCAGCCCATTTACGTGACTTTCTCGGTGCCCGAGAACCGTTTGGGCGAAATTCAGCGCTTCATGGCCGGTACGCGGCTGCCGGTGGAAGCAGCCGGGCAGGACGATCTGAAATCCCCCGAGCGCGGCGTGTTGACCTTTATCGATAACAATGTGGATAGCACCACCGGCACCATCAAGCTGAAGGGCACCTTTCAGAACGCCAACCGCAAATTGTGGCCCGGCGAATACGCTAACGTGACGCTGAGCTTATCCGTGCAGAGCAACGCGCTTGTGATTCCGACCCAGGCCATGCAGACCGGCCAGGACGGGACTTATGTGTACGTAGTTGACGCGGACCACAAAGCGGATGTGCGGCCGATCACGATCGGGTTGCGCGGCGAGAGCGAACTGGTGGTTGACAAAGGACTCTCCGAAGGCGACATGGTGGTCACGCAAGGCCAGTTGCGGCTGGCGCCAGGTATGCGCGTAAGCGTGGCGGGTGAAGGCGGCCACGCGAGTAAGACCGGCAGTTGACGAATCATTCGATAACGACGGCCCGATCGAACACCACGTCCAGCGCCATTCCCTGATGTAACTCGACTTCGTTGCCGCGCGTGAGCAATACTTTCGCGAGGCCCACCGCGGTGCCCACGCCCGCGCCCATCCCGGCGCCCTTGAAGCTGCGATCGGCCAGCCCGCCAATCGCCGCGCCCGTGCCTGCCAGAATTGCCACTTGGCCCGCGTCGTTTCCGCGGGTGGGCGCCTGCTTCACTTGACTCTCGCTGTCGTCCACTTTCTGGCCGCTGGCATCCGAATCCACCGTACTCAGGCGCGGCGAAATCTTCACTACCTTGCCGCCCGCGAAGGTCAGGGTTTCCAGGCGAATGCCCAGCTCCGCACGCCCCTTCACGCGGCCGCTGCGCTTGGCGTGCGAGACTGAGCCTTGCACATAAGTGCCCGGCGGGATCACAATCGCGCTATCCACCGCCACCGGAGTGACGGTTTGCAGATACACCTGAGTGCCTTCAGAGGCGGTGCGTGTGCTGATGGAATTCAGCATGCGCAGAAGGACGTGCGTCCCCTGCGGAATCTCGGCGGCTCCCGCGCTCCACGCGAATACGGCCAATGCGGCGGCGAGTTTCATACTGCCACGCTAGCATGAAGCGCAGTGAAGTTCAGCCCGCGGCCGCGAGTTGCTTCAGGTCCACAGTCTCGTCGGCGGCCTGCTCAGGCGTCAGCGGTGTCCCCGCCGCCAGCATTTTCCGCGCGGTGATGTGGTCGGCCACGCGGTTCACGGAATCGACCGCCAGCAGACGACCCTGCTTGAAGTGAAACACCGAGAACTTACTCGCCTGGACACTGCCCCGCAGCACGGATTTATCGTGCGCACCCGACAGTCCCGCCATCTGGAAGCGAATCCCGAACTGATCGGTCCAGAACCAGGGGACATCGCGGTAGGGCTCCGGCTGGCCGGTAATGACGCGCGCTACGCACCTGGCCTGATCGACAGCGTTCTGCACGGACTCCAGCCGCGCGCGCCCGCCGGCGAAAACATTCGGATGCTCCGCGCAGTCGCCGATCGCGAAGATAGCCGGGTCGACGGTGCGCATATATTCGTCCACCATGATCCCGTCATTCGCCTCCAGGCCCGCCGCACGCGCCAGCTCCACGTTCGGGATCACGCCGATTCCAACGACTACCAGATCGGCGGCTATGCGGCGGCCGTTTTCGAGCATCACCGCGTCAGGCCGTACCTCGACAGCCACGGTGTTCAATAGAACCTCCGTGCCTTGCGCCCGGTGCAAATCCAGAAAGAAATCCGACAACACCGGCGACACCGCACGCGCCATCAAGCGTGGAGCCGCTTCAATCACAGCTACCGTTTTCCCAGCCGTGCGCGCCGCTGCCGCCACTTCCAGGCCGATGAAACCACCACCAATTACGACGATTCCGTGGCGCGCCTCGGCGATGCGTTGCTTCAGTGTAACGGCTTCCTCGAGCGACCTCAGATACAGCGCGTTCTCCGCTCCCCGCGCCGGCAACGGCCGGTTACGCGCACCCACCGCGAGGATCAAATGCGCGTAAGAGACGGTCCCACCACCGGCGAGATGCACCAGTTTTGCGCCGGTGTTGATTTCGGTGACGCACTCCTCAAGGATCAGATCGATGCGCTGCTTCTCGTAGTAAGCCAGCGTACGCAGGAACACGCGGTCCACTTCCTGTTTGCCGGTGAGAAATTCCTTGGATAGCGGAGGCCGCTGATAGGGCGCGTGCGGCTCTTCGCAGATCAGCGTGACCGTGCCTGCGTACCCTTGCGTGCGCAGCATAGCGGCGGCTTCCAGGCCCGCTTGCCCGCCACCCACGATCACGACGCCGGGCTGCATACCCGCTTAATACTGCCGGTCCGGCATGCGCACGATCAGCCCCGCTAGTTCCGGTTTCATGCGGATCTGGCAGCTTAGCCGGCTGTTGGGCTTGCGCTCGGCCGCAGTTGCAGCCAGCATCTCATCCTGTTCTTCGCCGATG
>DATJEI010000011.1:0-4139 GCA_035496735.1 Bryobacteraceae bacterium
AGTCCACGCCGAGACGCCGAATCGCTGGCGGGAAATCGTCAAGGGCTGGCGCGGCGTTTCCGAGGAAACTACAACCGGCGTGCACCGTCTCTATAAAATGCAGGAGGAGGGCAAGCTGCTGGTTCCCGCGATCAATGTGAACGATTCGGTCACCAAGTCGAAGTTCGACAACCTGTATGGGTGCCGCGAGTCACTGGCCGACGGAATCAAACGCGCCACCGACGTGATGGTGGCCGGCAAGGTGGCTGTCATCTGCGGTTACGGCGACGTGGGCAAAGGTTCGGCGCACTCGCTGCGGGGCATGGGGGCACGCGTAGTGGTCACGGAGATCGATCCAATCAATGCTCTGCAGGCTGCCATGGAAGGCTTCGAAGTGACCACTGTCGAAGACACGCTGGGGCGCGGTGACATCTATGTCACCACCACCGGCAACGTAGATATCATCACCCTGGAACACATGCGGCACATGAAGGACCAAGCTATTGTGTGCAACATCGGCCACTTCGACAACGAGATCCAAGTCGAACCCCTGAATGCCGCGAAGGACGTTAATAAGACCAACATCAAGCCGCAAGTGGACATGTACACTTTCCCGGGTGGCCACAGCATCTTCATGCTGGCCGAGGGAAGGCTGGTGAACCTGGGCTGCGCGACGGGCCATCCCAGCTTCGTGATGAGCAACAGCTTCAGTAACCAGACGCTGGCGCAACTGGATCTGTGGAAGAACAAAGACACCTACAAAGTGGGCGTCTATACGCTGTCGAAGAAGCTGGACGAAGAGGTCGCCCGCTTACACCTGGAGAAGATCGGCGTCAAGCTGACGACTCTTACCAAGAAACAAGCCGATTATCTGGGTGTTCCGGTGGAGGGTCCGTACAAACCGGATCACTACCGCTACTAGACAGCGGCTGGCGGCGGTCAACGAGATTTGAAATTAAGGAGAACGAATGTCCGATAAAATGCGACACATTTTCACGTCCGAATCGGTGAGCGAAGGCCACCCGGACAAGATGGCGGATCAGATTTCTGACGCCGTATTAGACGCCGTCATGAAAGACGATCCCACCGGACGCGTGGCCTGCGAAGTTTTGATCACCACCGGGATATGCGTGGTGGCCGGCGAGATCACCACTACCACATATGTGGACGTGCCGAAGCTGGCGCGCGATGTGATCGCGGATATCGGGTTCACCGACGCCCGAATGGGCTTCGATGCCAAGACCTGCGGGATCTTGAACACGATTCAGAGCCAGTCCCCCGACATTGCCATGGGCGTGGATACCGGCGGCGCCGGAGATCAAGGATTGATGTTTGGCTATGCCTGCGATGAAACGCCGGAGCTGATGCCGTTACCGATCATGATGGCGCACAAGCTGGTCCGCCAGCAGAGCGATGTGCGCCGCGATGGCAAGCTCACCTACCTGCGCCCGGATGCCAAGAGCCAGGTCAGCGTCGAGTATGTGGACGGCAAACCCAAGCGCATCGACGCCGTCGTGCTATCGACCCAGCATGACGACGACGTCACGACCGAACAGCTTCGCGCCGACGTGAAGAAGTACATCATTGATCCGGTGGTCGGCGGCAATATGGTAGATTCGCAGACCAAATACCACATCAATCCCACCGGGCGTTTCGTAATCGGCGGGCCGCACGGCGACACGGGGCTGACAGGCCGCAAGATTATCGTCGACACCTACGGTGGAATGGGCCGCCACGGCGGCGGCGCTTTCTCGGGCAAGGATCCGACGAAGGTGGACCGTTCGGCCTGCTACATGGCGCGCTACGTGGCCAAGAACATCGTGGCGGCAGGCCTGGCTTCGCGCGTCGAAGTACAGTTGGCCTACGCGATCGGCGTGGCCGAGCCGGTATCCATCATGGTGAATACCTTCGGCACGGGCACGGTTCCGGAAGAGCGCCTGGTCGAGATGGTTCGCGCGACGTTCGTGCTGACGCCTAAGGGAATGATCGAAACCCTTAAGCTGCGCCGCCCGATCTACCGCAAGACCGCCGCTTTCGGGCACTTCGGCCGCACCGAAGAAACTTTCACGTGGGAAGCCACCGACAAGGCCAAAGCCTTGAAAGAAGCGTCTCACGCGCTGGCAGCCGCGCGCTAAGCTTTTAGGTCCCGCCGTCCAATCTAGTTTGGTAAACAGCCACTCGAAAGGGTGGCTGTTTTTCCCGTATCCGAACGGGCCGTACCGTTAAAATACTGAATGTCAGGGGACTGATTCAGATCGTGGAGTCTGAGGGTCAAGAGGCACGTTCGAACTAACGGGAGCCACCGGCACTTTTAGCATTCGCCGCAGGCCTAACGTGGTGATGATTTCAGGTCATCCGGGCGATGATATTCCCGTCGCGACCGTGAAATCGATTCTTCGGGCTGCGAGTCTATTGCCTGGCTAGGTATAGCGCTGTAAGCGCCAGGATCCGTTCCTTGGTCATCCTGACGAGACAGACATCCCCGCCTTTCTCGGCTTCGCATTCAGCGTTTCTGTAGGCGCGCCATTTACTCTCGGAGTCCTTGATGCTTTCGACTTCCTTCGGAGTATGCGTGCGCCGGGCGTTTGTTATGGCCTCAATGTAAGTGTCGTTTATTTGCGCCTCGACCTTCCCGAGTTCGTTTTCTTGAGCGTTACTGCGTAGCGCGAGGGTTCCTGTAAGTACGACCACGGCTGGGATGATTCTTGGCATCATGTCTTTAGTTTTACACCCGGCGACAGCGTTTCGCCCTTAGTGACATATTAGCCTTCGCCTTGGCCGACCGCCCGGAAAAAGTGCGGCGAACCGGAGCTTTTAGGGCAGCCGATCACTGAACTTTAAGCCTGACTCCCGCCAGCAGTTTGGGGCTCCAGGTTATATTTATTTAGATGGCTCTCATTGAAGGTTGCAAGCATTCTCTGGAGATAACGGTTCCGGAGACCGAGGTGGATCAGGAAACCGAGCGCGCGGCGGCGGCGATTCAAGTCAAAGTACGCCTGCCGGGCTTCCGTCCGGGGAAGGCCCCATTGGCCATGGTGAAAACCCGGTTCGCTGGTGACATTCGCCAGGAAGTACTCGAAAAGCTGGTGCCGCGATTCCTGAACGAAGCCTTTGAACACGATCATCTTAAGGTGGTCGGGCAGCCCAACATTAGCGACGTGCATTTTCACAAGGGCGAGCCGCTGCGCTTCAAAGCCGAATTCGAAGTCGCGCCGGAGTTCGAGCTGGGCGAGTATCAGGGCCTGACGGTCACTTACGCCGAGCCCATGGCCACCGATGAGGATGTCAACGAGCGTCTGGAGGGCTTGCGCGAGCGCAAGGCCGAATACGTCAATGAGGAGCCGCGCGCCCTCGCCGACGGCGATTACGCGGTGGTTTCGCTCGAAAGCGTGTCGGGTGTTGACGAAAAGATTCAGCAGGATGAATTGATGCTGAAGCTAGGTGACGAAGCTACCATGCCGGCGTTTACCGAGAACCTGCTCGGGGCGTCTCCCGAAGAATCACGCGAGTTTGAAGTCACCTATCCCGCGGAATACGACCGCAAAACTTTGGCGGGCCGCACCGTGCGCTTCAAAGCCACTGTGAAGGCGGTTCGGCGGAAGGAACTGCCGGAGCTGAACGACGATTTCGCCAAAGACATGGGCGATTACCAGACGCTGGATGAGCTGAAAGATTCAATCCGCAAGTCCATTCTGCATGAGCGCGAACACCAAGCCCAGGACGACACCAAACAGCAGATCATTGCGAAGCTGGTGGACACCCACCCATTTGCCGTGCCTGACGTATTTATCGACCGGCAAATTGAGGGTACGCTCAATACGCAGCTTCAGCAATTAGCATCGCAGGGGATCGATCCGCGATCGCTCAAACTGGACTGGCAGAAGATTCGTGAGTCGCAAAAGGAGCGCGCCGAGCGGGACGTCCGCGCATCTTTAATCCTGGATAAGATTTCCGAGCGCGAAGCCATCGGCGCAACGCAGGAAGAGGTCGACCGCGAAGTGCAGCGCTACGCGCGCCAGCAGCGCGAGCCGGTAGCCGCGGTGCGCGCCAAAATGCAGAAGGACGGCACGCTCGGCCGCATCGCCAGCCAGATCCGCACCGAGAAGACGCTCAGCTTCCTGTTCGACAAGGCGCGTAAGGAAGCGCCGAAGCCGGTAGAG
>DATJEI010000012.1:0-10589 GCA_035496735.1 Bryobacteraceae bacterium
GGATTATTTGGGGGGGCTCGCAGCCATGCGAAAGGACTCCGAAATAGACCATGCGCTCGCGTTATTGGGCCGGGCTATCACGGACGACCCCGATTCGCCCCTGGTATATGCGGCTTTGGGGGAAGCGCAATGGTATAAGCATTTATTTTCTCGGGACCGCCAATGGATCGAGCTTTCCCAGGAATCCGCGCGCCAGGCTCAGCTTCGCAATCCGGATCTAGGGCCAGTGCACCGCCTGGCCGGACTGATGGAGCTCGAAAGCGGCTTTTACGAGTTGGCAACTTCGGATTTTCTCAGGGCTATTGAACTCGAACCGGGGGAAAGCGTGAATTACATAAGGTTGGGACAGGCGTATCAACGCAATAACCAATTCGATGAGGCGCTCGCCGCATTGCAGAAGGCCGTGATGCTGGCACCCGAATATCACAAGGCTCATCAGGAGCTGGGCAATTTTTATTTCAATCGCGGCAGGTACAAGGAAGCTCTCCCGCACTTTCAGAAAATGGTCGCGCTGGATCCTAGCCAGCCGATGGGCCACTTCGTGTTGGGCGAAGACTACATGAACATGGGCCGATTCACCGAAGCGGAGAGCGAACTCCGGCTTTCAGCACAGCAGGGAGAAACTCCAGTGGGCTTGCACACCCTGGGGGTAGTGCTGATGTACCAGGGCCGGGACCGGGAAGCGATCGGTTATATCAGCAAGGCGCTGAGCCGGTATCCGCAACGGCATCTCTGGTGGCTGACTCTAGGAATTGCTTATCGACGGACGAACCAGCCCGCGGAATCGGAAATTGCGAATCGGCGGGGTCTGGATCTGGCTGAGAGCGAAGCGGCCCACGATGCACGCAACGCAGTGGTTCTTGCCCGCCTCGCGTACTTTTGCGCCAGGCTCGGCGACAGACGGCGGGCAGAGTCGGAAGTTGCACGGGCACTCCAGATCGCCCCCAACAATGCCGAGACACGATTTGCAGCCGCACTTACCTACGAAGCATTATCTCAACGGAAGAGAACGCTCGAGGTTTTGTACTCCGCGCCTGCGGAAGTCCTGGCGGATTTGAGCCGATGGCCAGATGTCGCCGACTTAAGCAAGGACGCAAGCTTTCAGCAGTTGTTAGTTTCTCAACACTTACCGTAAGAAAGGAGAATTCGATGGCGCTTATACAATACAAAGCCAAGAAGAGCGGGGGGAAAACAGTGTTGGTCCCTGTGATCCTCAAGCTTGACGCTGGGGATCGCGTACGATTCAGGACCAGCAATAAGGGGACTCAATTAGTGCTCGACGATCCCCTTGGATATCTAACATTCATGGTCACACAGCCCATGGAGCGTCCGGAACCTCTCGCGACCTCCAAAGGGAATACCCTTGTAGTCGGCGTTAGAGGCAATAAGGTCAAGAACGCATCGTTAGTTGCACTTCGCAATACGTTGGGTGGCGGCTTGGGCGACGATACCGGTGGCGGGCTAGGGGACGATACTGGCGGTGGACTAGGAGACGATACCGGTGGTGGTGTCGTTGACGACGGCGGAGGAGCGCCCCCCACACCGGTAGTTTCAAAAGCTCCGAAGCGCACGATACAGCGAAGAGTGAAGAAGAATGTTTAGCTTCTAGGGTCGACCGGAGTTCACAGGAATGGCTACGCTTACGAGATCGTTCAATATGCTGAATCAAAGTCCCCAATTGAACCTGTGTTGGGCGGCTACTGCCGCCAGCACGGTCAATTATCTTGACGTTACGAACCATCTGAAGAAGTGCGAAGTGGCCCAGGATCGCCTGCCGCCTCCGGCGGCGGTGGATTGTTGTACGACTTTGGATCAGTGCGATGTGGAGGGAAGCGTCAGCCAGTCGCTGAACAAACGTCGGAGATTCCGTCGCATGGATCTAGGGAAACCGCCCATCCAAACGATTAAGCATGAAATTGACAACGACAAACCCGTGTGCGTGAGGATCGAATGGCTGAGTACGGGCGTAGGGCATTTCGTAGCGATTACAGGCTACTCCGGAAATCCTGGGAGCGAGAAGATTCAAGTGAAAGACCCGCTGTTTACAGACCGCTCCCTTGATTTCGACTCCTTTCCAGCCGATTACGAGCTTGGTGCGGATTGGACGCACACCATCTTTACCAAGTAAGGAGGGCGTATGCAATTTGAGAAGATCGATCCGGGCCAAGTTGTCTGGGACGCCTATCATGCGGGAATCCAATCGGCTGATGTGCCGGCGGCAACCGATCGGCTTCCGAGTCCGCCGACGCTACCTCTGGGCTTCCCTCACGAACTGCAGTTTTGGGGGCTGGATCTGAAAAGTCTGCAATCGGGCGGCGCACCTCGATTTCTGTCCTGGCGCTTCGTCGATATTAAGAACGGCCGGTTGGTGCTTTGTGAAGTCAGGGGCGACTCGCCCAAATTCTTAAGTATTGCCTACGGCGAAAAGGTCGACGGGATTGCTACGATGGTGTCCCAATTCTTGAAACAGTTAGATTCCGACACGAATACCTACGAGCCCCGGCTACTGACCGCTGCCGTGGTCCTTACAGAGGCCCTCTGGCTGGTTCCGCATGGCGGCGGCGATAACAGTCGTGTGATCACGTTGAATACCGCAGCGAGGGAATTACAGGTAGGCCAAGCCATTTCCCTCTCGGAATTTATCACGAAACTTCGCAGCGCAGCAAAGAGGCTCACCGCCCACCAGCCTTAGGGAAAGGAAGTCTACGCCAGTGAGATTCCGTCCGTTTAGACTGAATCTGCCCAGTCACCGCTCTTCTAACCATATTCTCCCTTCACTTCTCTAAAACTTAGATCCGTTTTCCCACACCGTTCAACAGTTCCTTCGTGCGATCTCTCGTAATGGAGCTTGCAAGTCGGGTCGAACCAAACTGGCTTGGGTTCGTTTGGTTGTGGAGAAAACTCGCCGCCGGGTTGGCGGCGGCGTCTCGGCATCGTGCCCGCCTTCAAAGCGCCCTACGGTGGAGTTATGCTGTGAGAGTCAAGGAGGTTTTCGCGTGGCGTCCATCAAATTCACCTTAAACGGAAAACCGCAGACCGTCGACGCGGTTCCCGAAATGCCGCTGCTGTGGGTCCTGCGGGATACCCTGAACATGACCGGCACCAAGTTCGGCTGCGGCATGGCCATGTGCGGCGCGTGCACGGTGCACATCAATGGCGACGCCGTGCGCTCCTGCATCACGCCGATCCAGAATGTCGCCGGCAAGACCGTCACCACCATTGAGGGCCTCTCCGCCGATGGCAGCCATCCCGTCCAGCAGGCCTGGGTGGAACACGATGTTCCGCAGTGCGGCTACTGCCAGTCCGGTCAGATCATGAGCGCGGCTTCGCTGCTTTCGAAGAAGACCCAGCCGACCGACGCCGATATCGACGAGGCCATGCGCGGTAACATCTGCCGCTGCGGAACCTACGGGCATATCCGCACCGCCATCCACCGCGCCGCTGAACTCGCCACACTCGCGAAAGCGCAAGGAGGCAAGGCATGACTTCCATCATGAAAGTGAATCGCCGCGACTTCTTCAAGACCACGGGCGCCGGCGCGGCCGGATTGATGCTGGGCTTCGCGCTGCCGGAAAAGAATCCGGTGCAGGCGCAGTTTCCGCCGCCGCCGGTCTTCAAGCCCTCCGCCTTCATCCATATAGGTAAGGACGAAACGGTCACCTTCATCATCCCCAAAGCGGAAATGGGCCAGGGGCCGCTCACGTCACTCTCGCAGATCCTCGCCGAAGAGCTCGACGCCGATTGGACCCAAGTCCGAACGGAATTTGCGCCCGTGAATCCGGAGCTCTACGGTTTCCAGGGTGTCGTCGGCAGCATGAGCATTCGCACTTTATATGCTCCGCTGCGCCAGGTGGGAGCCAAAGGCCGCGCCATGCTGGTCGAAGCCGCCGCGCAGCAGTGGAGCGTTCCGGCCTCCACGCTGCGCACCGAAAATGGTTTCGTCATCAACCCGTCTAACAGCGCCAAGCTGAGCTACGGCACGCTCTCGGAGGCCGCCGACAAACTGCCGATCCCGGCCAGCGCGCAGCCCAAGGACCCCAAGCAATTCAAGATCGTCGGCAAGCCCGTGAAACGTCTGGACGCCCGCGCGAAATCCACCGGCAAACAGAACTTCGGTATCGATGTGAAGCGGCCGGATATGGTTTACGCGGTCCTGACGCGCTGCCCCGTATTCGGCGGCAAGGTTGCCAGCTTCGACGCCTCCAAAACCAAGCTGGTTCCCGGTGTCAAAGACGTGCTACAGATTTCGAACGGCATCGCCGTGATTGCCGACAGCACCTGGTCCGCCATGCAGGGGCGCAAAGTTCTCGACATCAAGTGGGATGAGGGTCCGAACGCCAACCAGAGCAGCGCCGCCATTACGCGGATGTTCTCCGAGCTGGTCGCAAAGCCCGCCGACAAAATCGCGCGCAAGGAAGGCGACGCCAATGCCGCGCTGGCTTCGGCCGGCAGCAGGATGGAAGCGGTGTATGAAGCGCCTTTCCAATCGCACGCTCCAATGGAGCCGATGAATTGCACCGCCCACGTCCGCGCCGATGGCTGCGATGTTTGGGCGCCGACGCAAATGCAAACGCCCTCGCGCGATCTCGCCGCGCAGGTAAGCGGCCTTAAGCCGGAACAGGTGAAGATCCATTCGCAGTTCATGGGCGGCGGCTTCGGGCGCCGTGGATCGGTAGATTACGTGGCCGAAGTGGTGGAGATTGCCAAAGCCGTGAAGGTGCCGGTGAAGCTCACCTGGTCTCGCGAAGACGATATGCAGCACGATCTATACCGTCCGGCTGCAATGGTGAAATTCACGGCCGCGCTCGATGCGAGCGGCATGCCTGCGGCCATGGAAGTGAAAGCAGCGACGCCACCCTTCGGGTTTGCGAATAACGGACTTCCCGGAACTGCCGTGGCGGGTCTCACCGATATCGAGTACAAGATTCCCAATCTTCTGGTCGCGTATCAGGGCGGAGAAGCGGGCATCCCGGTCACTTACTGGCGCGCGCCCGGCTGCTCGCAGAACACCTTCTTCATGGAGAGCTTTATCGATGAGCTCGCGCATGCCGCCAAGAAAGACCCGCTCGAATACCGCCGGGCGATGCTCAAGAATTCGCCGCGCCTGTTAGCCGCGCTGAATCTGGCCGCCGAGAAAGCCAACTGGGGCAAAGCGTCGGCGGGCCGTTTCCAGGGCATCGGACTCATCAACAACATCGGCAGCTACACCGCGATGGTAGCGGAAGTCTCTGTGACGAACGGCAAACTCAAAGTGCATAAGCTCACTTGCGCCATCGACTGCGGGCAGGTGGTGAATCCACTGATCCTGCAGCAGCAAGTCGAAGGTGGCGCGGTGTACGGACTGACGGCTGCGCTCAAAGGCGCCATCACCATCGACAAGGGCCGCGCCACGCAGAGCAACTTCCACCAGTACGACATGCTGCGCATCACGGAAATGCCGGTGATCGAAACCCACATTGTGCCGAGCAGCGCCGCGCCAGGCGGAGCCGGGGAAGCCAGCACGCCGCCGGTCGCGCCTGCCATCGGCAACGCGATCTTTGCCGCTACCGGCAAGAGACTGCGTAAGCTGCCGCTCCGCGATGCTGATTTGGCCTAGTGCTTTGACATAGAATTAGCAGACGCGCTGGTATCCACACCGGCGCGTCCTACTTCATGACAATCTCCCTTGGCCCGCTTGACTACGCCATCCTCAGCGCGTATTTCCTCTTCGTGGTCGCGGTCGGCTGGATGGTGCGGCGCCGCGTGCGCACCAGTGAAGACTTCCTCACCTCGCATCGCTCTGTCCCGTTGTGGATTACCAGCCTCGCATTTCTGGCAGCCAACTTAGGAGCCCAGGAAGTCATGGGCATGTGCGCATCCGGCGCCAAGTACGGGTTGATGACCGTCCACTTTTATTGGGTCGGCGCGATCCCCGCTATGATGTTCGTCGGCGTGTTCATGATGCCGTTCTATTATGGGAGCCGCGCGCGCAGCGTCCCGGAATTCCTCAAGCTGCGCTTCGACGAAAAAACCCGTGCGTTGAACGCGGCGTCCTTCGCGGTGATGACGGTGTTCTCTTCGGGGATCTCGCTATACGCGCTGGGAAAGCTGTTCCAGTTGCTGCTGGGTTGGAGCTTCGAACAGAGCGTGGTGCTCTCCGCCGCGGTGGTGCTGGTCTACACGTTCCTCGGGGGTTTGACCAGCGCCATTTACAACGAGGTCCTGCAATTCTTTCTCATCGTCATAGGGTTTTCGCCGCTGGCGATCATGGCGGTGAGCAAGGCCGGGGGCTGGGCCGGAATGTCCTCGCGCTTGCCTCCCGTGATGGTGCACGCGTGGAAATATACCGGCTCCTCCGCCGATAATCCGATGGGAGTGGAAGCTTTTGGACTGCTGGCGGGCTTGGGCTTCGTGCTGTCTTTCGGGTACTGGTGTACCGACTTCCTGGTGGTGCAGCGGGCGATGGCCGCGAATTCCATGTCGGCTGCGCGGCGCACGCCGCTGATCGCAGCGTTTCCAAAGATGGTGATGCCGTTCATTGTGATCCTGCCGGGCATCGCGGCCATGGCGCTCACGAAAATGAACGTGGGTTACTCGCTGCCGGTCAAAGGCGCGGGATACGATTACGATCTGGCGCTCACCACAACTATGGTTCACTTTTATCCTTCCGGCCTGCTGGGTCTGGGCCTGACCGCTCTAATGGCATCGTTCATGAGCGGCATGGCGGGCAACGTGACCGCATTCAACACGGTGTTCACTTACGATTTGTATCAAAGCTATATTCGCAAGAATGCTCCCGACGATCACTATTTGCGCGTCGCGCGCTGGACCACGTTCGGCGGCGTGGCGCTCTCCATCGGCGCCGCCTATCTGGCGCAGGCTTACAACAACATCATGGATGTGCTGCAGTTGGTGTTCTCCTTCGTCAACGCGCCGCTGTTCGCGACCTTCTTGCTTGGGATGTTTTGGAAGCGCACTACCGGCCACGGCGCGTTCGTCGGGCTGCTTTCCGGCACCGGAGCCGCGGCCGCGGTGCATGGCTTGACTATCGCCGAAGGCAAAGGCGGTTGGATCGCAACCGTGCATCAATTCCCATCCACTATGGCGCAAAATCTTTGGATGGCGATCTTCGCTTGGTCCACATGCTTCGTGGTTACTCTGCTGGTGAGCCTGGCGACGCGCGCTCGCCCCGAAGAGGAGTTGCGCGGCCTGGTGTATAGCCTGACTCCCCGCGTGATCGATGCGCAGGATGCCTGGTACAAGCGTCCCGGCGTGCTGGCTTGTATCGTGGGAGCCTTCGTGATCGTATTGAATGTGATCTTCTGGTAGCAGGCTCCCGTGAACATTGGAATCACTTGCTATCCCACTTACGGCGGCAGCGGCATCGTCGCCACGGAGCTGGGTCTGGAGCTAGCCACGCGCGGGCACGAAGTCCACTTCATCACGTATTCGAATCCGATTCGGCTGGACCCCGGTATTCCACGCATTCATTACCACGAGGTGGAAGTGTCGAACTACCCGCTGTTCCAATACCCGCCCTATTGTCTGGCGCTGGCGTCGCGCATGATGGATGTGGCGGAGGCTTACGACCTGGATCTGCTGCACGTGCACTACGCGATTCCGCACTCGATCTCGGCGATGCTGGCTCAGCAGATGATGGCTCCCAAGCGGCGGCTGCCATTCATTACCACTCTGCATGGCACGGACATCACGCTAGTAGGAGCCGACCCATCCTATTTTCCCATTACAAAATTCTCGATCGAGAAATCCGACGGCGTGACTTCCATCAGCGAGGACTTGCGGAAACACACGGTCGAGGTTTTTGGCGTGTCGAACGAAATCCGCGTCATCACCAACTTCATCAATTGCGACCTCTATCATCCCGATCCCGAAAAAGCCGGCGCGGCCGCCTATGCGCCGCAGGGCGAGAAACTGCTGATCCACGTGTCCAACTTTCGTCCGGTGAAGCGCGTGCTGGATTGCATCCGCATTCTGCATGAAGTGCGCAAGCATACGCCCGCGCATCTGCTGATGGTGGGCGATGGTCCGGACCGTGGCGCGGCCGAGCATCTGGCGCGCGAGTTGAATCTGTCGCGCCACGTCTCATTTCTCGGCAAGCAGAATCACATGGAACGGGTGATTCCGCTGGCGCACGTGCTGCTCATGCCGAGTGAAATGGAGTCCTTCGGATTAGTCGCGCTCGAAGCGATGGCATGCGGCGTGGCTACTGTCGCGACCAACGTCGGCGGCGTACCCGAGCTGATCATCAACGGCGAGAACGGCTTCATGGAACCGGTCGGCGACATCGCCGCGCAAGCGGAGCGCGCAGTGGCGCTCCTGACCGACGAAACCCTGCATCAACGCATCACCGCTGCCGGCCGCCAACGGGCATTGGATGTATTTTGCAGCGAACGGATCATTCCGCAATACGAGCGTTACTACGAGCAGGTTCTTGCCGGTTAGCCGCTGGTGCCAGCCGCTACTGCAAGTCTTGCACCGGCACGTCGAAATGCGCGGTATTCACCACGCCGCTGCGCTGAAACTGCACCCACACGCGATAGGTGCGGGCCCGCGGGAAAATCATGTTGAACTGGATCTCCGGGCCGCCATCCGCCAGGAACGGATGGGTGTGGATCAGGTCGATCAAGTCGTCGCTCGCGGCCAGCATGTGGCCCCATGCGCCTAGATATTTTTCCAGTCCCTCGCCTGGCTTCACGCGGAAGAACATCAGAGTCTTGGTGTGGGCGATCGGCTGCGGCGGATCCGTCACGAGCTCGACCTGCATGTTACCGGCGTCTTTGGCGGAATAATCGCGATCCAGTGTGATGGGATCGGGCGGCTTTCCCGGCACCAGCACCGTCTTGGCGATCAACTGCGGTGTCGCGCCATCGGGATAAAAATCGCCGAGGATGCGGTACATGCCGGGAGCGGGCAGCTTCAGATCGTAATGAAAGACGCCGTCCTTTTCGAGGATGGGGTGATCGTGGACGAAAAACTTCAGGTCCTGGCTGACCACGAACATGTGAAACAAGCGCTCGTGCACGATCTGAAAATTTGTGACGGGACGCTCTTTCCAGGGATCGCGCACCAGGAACTGCAGGCGCGTGGGCTGCATGGGCTTGGGCGCGGGAGGAATCACCTTCAGATCCATGGTGTATTCGACAGGGTCAGGAATACCTGCCGCCAGCTTCATGCCGCAGCGCGGGCAGGTGCCGGGAGCATGGCTGCGAACGTCAGGGTCCATCGGGCAGGCATAAATCTCATCGGTGGCCGGCAGCGGCGCAGGCACAGGAGTCTGCCCCCGGAAGAGGCTCGATGCGCCCAGCGCCAGAGCGGCAATCGCCACAAAACGCACGGTAACCTGCATGGTGGTTTCAGCCGACCCCAGTATACTATCTGACTCGGCGGTCTGTGGGCGCGGCGGGTTCGGCGCGGTGCGTGGTGCATAGTGTCGTGGGTGCGGCGTTCGGGGCGCGCTCCATTCGTGCGCCGTGCAACGCTGCGCAGCGCACCTTCGCGGAGCAGCGCTTCCCTCTTCCTGACAATCAGACTATAATCTTCAGACGCGGCTGAAATTCCGCGCCGGAATTTCGCAAGGGAGGGTTCATCGGTATGAAGCGCAATCGGTACGTTGGTCTCGGTCTCCTGGCACTCGCCGGTACGCTGGGTGTTGGATCGTTCCTGCTCCAAAAACATTCGGTGGTCGAAGCCGCCGCCGTCACCGCGCCCCGCTTCGAGGTTGATCCGCTGTGGCCCAAGCCGCTGCCCAACCATTGGATCATGGGCCAGACCATCGGTGTCTCGGTGGACGCGCAGGACCATGTCTGGATCATTCACCGCGGCGGTTCGTTGGAGGCCGGCGAAACCCACGCCACCACCAATCCTCCTATCGCGCAGTGCTGCGCCCCGGCTCCTCCGGTGCTGGAGTTCGATCAGGCCGGCAATCTCATCGGACACTGGGGCGGCCCCGGCCCCGGCTACAATTGGCCGGACTCCAATCACGGCATCACGGTCGACTACAAGGGCAACGTCTGGATCGGCGGCAATGGCCGCGGACCGCAGAGCGCTCGCGGCGCCATCAATGGCTCGGACGAAGAACCTGCCGCCGCTAACGCGAAGGGCAAGGCTCCCGCGTTCCAAAGTTTTTCCGACAACATGGTGCTCAAGTTCACCCAGGACGGAAAATTCCTGATGCAGATCGGCAAACCCAAAAGCAGCAAGGGCAGCAACGATATTGCGAACCTGCGGCTGCCGGCCAAGATCTTCGTCGACGCCAAAACCAACGAAGCTTATATCGCCGATGGCTACGGGAACCACCGCGTGATTGTGTTTGACGCCGACACTGGCAAGTACAAACGCCACTGGGGCGCGTACGGGCACAAACCCGACGACGCCGATCTCGGCCGCTATGATCCCAAGGCTCCGCCGGCCCAGCAGTTCCGCAACCCGGTGCATTGCGCGGATCTTTCCAACGATAACCAACTTTATGTCTGCGACCGCGTCAATGATCGCATCCAGGTCTTCAAACCCGATGGGACTTTCATTAAGGAAGGGTTCATCAATAAGGAGACCTTGGGTTCCGGCTCCGCCTGGGACCTCGCTTTCTCGAA
>DATJEI010000013.1:0-33806 GCA_035496735.1 Bryobacteraceae bacterium
GGATGCGCTGGTCGCCGGTCTTGAAATGCAGCGTGTCATTCGCGACGGTATAGGTGGGGAACCAGTATTTCCCATCGATCTGCTCGCGATAGGTTTCAAATTTGGGGAACTGGTTATCGCCCTTGCGGCTGGCTATGCCCACGCCGCGCCCGTAGCTCTTTACGATCTGCAAATCCCGATCGTCCACCCACACTTGGCCCGAAAAGTAACGCTGATTTCCCTCGAGCTTTATGGGCTTGACGGCGAAAACGTAGCAGCCGATCTCATCCACATTCTGGTGGCCCAGGTAGCGGATCTGGTATTTGGGCAGGTCCGGAGTTGTTAGGACGAAGGGCTGAACGCTGCGCATGTCTTCCAGATCCTCGGGGGTCAAGTTGATGTTCTGCAGCGTAGGCACTGGCGAGCGGACCACGTGTTCCGTTCTCTTCCCCTCGGAGCTGAAAACGATGTCCGAGACGGTTTCCCAGCGGCCCAGGATGGCTCCGCTATCGTCGAGTTCCTGGATGCGCGCGGTCTGGCGATAGGTGTAGACCTCGCGTGCTTTCGAGAACTGGGCCTCCTTGGCTGCGAACTTTTGAATGATGTCGTCGATCTGCGCCTGCGACAGATTGTACTTATTGTCGTCGGCGGCCATTGCGGCGGCGCCCAAAAACAGGATCAAGCCGGAAATTCCAAGTGCTGTGCGCATAGCTACCTTCACTATAGTCCTGACGAAGCGGGTTGGGTGGAGGTTCCCGAAACGTTCGCGGTCGTGTCGCGCTGACGCCGCCCCTAGCGGCGAGCCCCGGGCCGCTAGCCCAAAATTCCCTTCGCGATGGTCAGCCGCTGCATGTTACTGGTGCCTTCGTAGATGCGGCCGATTTTGGCGTCGCGGTATAACTTCTCGACCGGATAATCCTTGGTGAACCCCACGCCGCCGAAGACCTCGACGGCCCGCGAGGCCACCCGCTCAGCCACCTGCGACGCGAAGTACTTGGCCATGGCGGCTTGAGTGACAAAGGGAAGGCCGGCGTCCCGCAGGCGCGCCGCGTTATACGTCATTAGGCGGGAGGCTTCCACGTCCACCGCCATCTCAGCCAGGTCGAATTGCACGCCCTGAAATTCGGCAATGCGCTTGCCGAACTGTTTGCGCTGATTGGAATAGGCAAGGGCGTGATCGAGCGCGCCTTGCGCCAAACCGGTCATTTGCGCGGCTATGCCAATTCGCCCCTGGTTGAGGGTCTCGATCGCCACCTTATAGCCCTTACCGACTTCGCCCAGGACGTTTTCTTTCAAAACGCGGCAGTCGTCGAGAACCACTTCGCAAGTGGATGAAGCCCGGATGCCCAGCTTGTCCTCCTTCTTGCCCACCGACAGTCCAGGCGTCGCGCAATCAACCAGGAAAGCCGTGATGCCGCGATAACCTTCGGCGGGATCGGCGTTGGCGAAGACCAGGAACAATCCTGCTTCGGCTGCGTTAGTGATCCACAGCTTGCGGCCGGTGAGCCGGTAGGCGTCGCCGTCTTCGACGGCGCGCGCCGACATCGCAAAAGCATCCGAGCCGGCGCCGGCTTCAGAGAGCGCATAGGAACCCACAGTATCGCGCGCCAGACGCGGCAGAAAGCGGCGCTTTTGGTCGTCGCTCCCCCAGCGCTGCAGCGCCAAGTTGCATAAGGTGTTCTGGACGTCGACGATGACCGCCGCGGCGGGATCCACTTTCGCCAGCTCTTCGATCGCCAGAATGGATTGGAAGAAACTGCCGCTCTGCCCGCCATACTCTTCGGCAATGTCGATCGCCATCAGCCCAAGTTCAAACAGCTCATCCAACAATTCCCTGCGGAACACGCCCGCTTCGTCCATCTGGCGTACGTGCGGAGCCAGGCGCTCACGTGCAAACTGCCCTACTGTGGTTTGGAACAGCTCCTCTTCGTCGCTGAGGCGGGTGAGAGGCTGCATGACCTCAGTTTAACCGGGCTGGATACTGGCTGGGCTTTACGCTAACCGGCTTTACACTAGGTTGATGGACGATCTTCAGGGTCTGGCCGCAGCGTTGCGGGCGCGCAAGGTGTCGTCGCGGGAGCTGGTGACGCAGTCGCTACGCGAAATCGAGCGGGTGAATTCGAAGCTGAACGCCTTTATCACGGTGACAGGCGAGTCGGCGCTGGCCGAAGCGGCCGCGCGCGACGAGGAACTGGCGCGAGGTATCGACCGCGGCCCTCTCCACGGAATTCCCATCGCCCACAAAGATCTGATGCGGACCAAAGGCGTTCGCACGACGGCCGGGTCGAAGATCTTCGCCGATTACATTCCGCGGCGCGATGCCGCGATCGTCACCAAGCTGCGCGAGGCCGGCGCCGTCTCGTTAGGGAAAACCGGTCTGCACGAACTGGCCTACGGGATCACTTCCAATAACCCACACTTCGGCGCGATCCATAACCCGTGGGACCTGACCCGCATTCCCGGCGGATCGAGCGGCGGATCTGCGGCGGCCGTGGCGGCAGGGATATTGCCGTTCGCCACCGGGAGCGACACCGGCGGGTCGATCCGCGTACCAGCGTCTTTCTGCGGCGTGGTTGGCCTGAAGCCGACCTTTGGGCGGGTCGACGTCCGCGGCGTGCTGCCGCTCGGCTTTTCGCAGGATCATGTGGGGCCTCTCACGCGCACTGTGCGTGACGCGGCCATCGCATTTCAGGCCATGGTTGACGATCCCAGCGATTACGTTCCGCCGGCGCATTCGGATCTTACGGGGCTGCGCATTGGTTTCCCCCAGAACTTCTTCATGGAACGCGTGGATTTCGAAGTGGAGGCTTCGGTTCGCACTGCATTCGATACAGCGGCTGGCGCCGGCGCCCGCCTGGTCGAAATCAAAGTCCCGGATATGGAAGCGTTGCGCGCCGCTGCCGTAACGTGTCTGCTGGTCGAAGCCGCTTCGGCGCTGCGGCCGTTTCTCGATCGCCGCGCGGACTTCGGCCCCGACGTGCTGCCCATGCTCGAGCAGGGCAAAGCCATCCCGGCCATCGACTATATCGAAGCACAACGCACGCGCCGTCGAATCGGCCGCCAGTTCGCCAGGCTGTTTGAGCAAGTGGACTGCATCTTCACTCCCGCGACGCCGATGACCGCGCCGAAGATCGGGCAAACGACCCTGGAAATCCGCGGAGCGGCCGAAGAAGTCCGCGCCGCCGCCACGCGGCTCACGCGCGGCATGAACGCACTAGGTCTGCCGGCGATATCGATTCCGTGCGGCTTCAGCCGCAGCGGCCTGCCCATCGGCCTGCAAATCATCGCCGCGGCGAGGCAAGAGGACCTGCTGCTGCACGCTGCAGCCGCGATGGAAGATGCGATGGGGTTGCCAACTCGTTACCCACAGTTGTAGATTACCGGTGACTTCGCCAGTCTCCGTAATGTCGCGGGACGCGTGCGATAGCCGGGACGCGTGGCGATTTTCTGTAGTTCACGTTCCGCCACGCGCGCGACTTGCGGCGATTCCGGACGAAATCCCAGCTTGTAATAGAACCAGAACGAGCCGGATTCGATAGCTTCTTCGTTCTCGTGTCCCAACTGATACGGATCGACCAGGAATGACATCACGCGATTGCGCTCCCGGTACAACTTCAGCAGACGCGCGTACAGCCACGCAGTCTCACCCTGGCGAAATGTGTAATAGAGATTGAAGCCGACTTCCATGCGCCCGCCCTTTGGCTGGCGGGGCCACAGCACTTCGACGTAACCGATCGGTACTCCGTTTTTGAAGTACATACCGCAGCTATAGTCGCGTTTCGGCAGCCGCCATTTACGCGCTACGCCGAAGAAGTAGAAATCCATGCCGCGGCCGAGGTCGGCGTGAAATACGTTCGCGGCGTCAGGGTAGAGGAATCCGTACAGTTCGCGATAGCGCACGGCGGACGCATCTGCGATGACGTCAACGATTCGCTGGGCCTGGTCGTGCGGCAAACGCTGCACGGCGATCTTCGGCGTTTCGAATTCAGCTTCGATCGAAACATCTTTGCGAGCGAGGAATGGTCCGTCGTGATAAAAGATCTTTTTCCGCGGCAGGCGCGCGCGCGAACGGGACCCTGCCGAATCGCCCAATTCCCAGCGGATCGGCAGCTCCAGCAGGTCATATACTTCGGGCGTGACGCCTGCGATCAGCCACGGCAAAGTGCCGCCTGCTTTTTCGTACCAGCGCCGCCAGTCGGGATGCGGTGCGACGGCCCAGTCTTCAAACGACTCCGGGATGAGGCGCGCGAGAATTGGTCCCAGACGACCTGCATGCTGATACTGTTCCCAATCGATGCTGAAGCTGCCGGCGTGCCGCTCGGCGAGGCTTTTGGCGAAGGGATAGCTGAAGTTAGTGGTTAAGGCGGTGCCGGCGATACCCGATATATCGGAGTATTCGAAGTCTCGAGGAAATCCGCGAACGCGTTCGGCGAATGAAAGCAGGATGCGATCCGCATAGCGCAATACTTGGGCACTTTGCGGGTAGGCGCGCAAGTAGAGCACCGTTTCATGCAGCTGAATCAGCTCTTGCGAGTCGCGAAACCGGGTTCGCTCGACGCGTTTCAGGAGCGCGAGCACTTCGCGCGCGGCGTCGAGACCGAATTTCCCTTTGCACGCTTCGAGGCGGCCCAGCAATGACATTCGCTCAGTTTAGCGCGATGCCGGGGCGATGCTACAGTAAAAATACATGCAGACCACGAGCAATGTTGCGGAACTCGCGGCGATCTCGAAACGCATGCGCCGCGAAGTGATCGAAATGATCACCGAAGCGAAATCCGGCCACCCGGGCGGGTCGCTGTCGGCGGTTGAGCTGGTAGTGACGCTGTTTTTCGATGTGATGCGCCACGATCCAGCCAACCCCAAGTGGAAAGACCGCGACCGCTTCATTCTCTCGAAGGGCCACTGTTGCCCGATCCTTTACGCAGTGATGGCTGAGTGCGGATACTGCCCCAAGGATCAGCTCAACACGCTGCGCAAATTGGGGTCGATGTACCAGGGGCATCCCGATATGCGTTTTCTGCCGTCGCTGGAAGCGTCGACCGGTTCGCTCGGCGAAGGACTGTCGCTCGGAATCGGCATGGCACTGGCTGCGCGGCTCGATAAGAGTCCATCGCGGACGTTTGTGATGCTGGGCGATGGCGAGATTCAGGAGGGCCAGATCTGGGAAGCCGCGATGTTTGCCGGTTTTAACAAGGTAGATAATCTGGTGGCGATCGTGGACAGCAATCGCATTCAGCTCGACGGCTTCGTCAAGGACATTATGGACGAAAGCCCGCTGGCGGATAAGTGGGCGAGCTTTGGCTGGCACACCATCGAAGTAGAAGGCCACGATATCGCCGCGCTTCAGAAAGCATTTGCCGAGGCCGCCGCGATGAAGGACCAACCCACCGTAATCATCGCGCACACTGTTAAAGGCAAGGGTGTGTCGTTTATGGAGAACAATCCCAAGTTCCATGGTACGGCGCCCACGGTCGAAGAGGAAGCCCGTGCTCTTGCGGAGCTGGCGTAAGGAAGGAACCTGCGATTATGCCCTCCAAAACCAAATTCGAATTGAAGACCGGTCTCGCGACGCGCGAAGCCTTCGGCAAGACGCTCGCCGAACTGGGCCGGGTGAACCCGAACGTGGTGGTTCTCGACGCTGATCTTTCGAAATCGACTTACACCGCCGGATTTGGCCACGCATTTCCCGAACGGTTCTTTGAATGCGGGATCGCCGAGGCCAATATGGTGGGTATCGGCTCCGGCCTGGCCATGGCGGGCAAGATTCCTTTCGCGTCGAGTTTCTCCGTGTTCCTGCTCAACAAAGGCTTCGAGCAGCTTCGCGTCACCGCGGCTTATCCTAACGTCAATCTGAAGATTGTGGGAACTCACAGCGGTATTTCCATCGGCGAAGACGGGCCTTCGCAGATGAGTATCGAGGATCTGAGTCTCGCCTGTTCACTGCCCGGTTTCACGGTGATCTCACCGGCCGATGAAGTCGCGACCATGGCGTTGGTAAAGCGCTCCGCCGAAGTATTCGGGCCCATGTTTATTCGTACCGGCCGCCTGAAGGTGCCGGTCATCTATGCCGCGGACCAGAAGTTCGAAATCGGGAAAGCCATCCAGTTGATCGATGGCTCGGACGTCACCTTGATCGCGACCGGTCTGATGGTGGCCGAATCCATTCGCGCCGCCGAGACCCTCGAGGCGGAAGGCGTCTCCGCACGCGTGATCGATATGCACACCATCAAGCCACTGGATCGCGACGCGATCTCCCGCGCCGCTGCGGAGACCGGCGCTATCGTGGTCTCCGAAGAACATCTGGCAGACGGTGGCTTGGGCGTGCGCGTGGCCCAAGTGGTAGCCGAGACGCATCCTGCGGTAATGGAGTTTGTCGGCATCGAAAATACTTACGCGGAATCGGCCACGCCCGATCAGTTGCTCGACAAGTATGGTCTCCGCGCCGTGAATGTTGCGGCCGCGGCCCGGCGTGCTATCGCTCGCAAGCGTTAGACTCTAAGAACGCCGCCATGTCCAAAAATTCCCCAGCCGACGAACTGGCGCGGGGATATGTTGCCCTCCAGACCGAATTGCGCCGCGCCTCCAGCTTGCTGCATGACGAGGTAGGTGCTCTGCTGGCGGTGGCCGGGCTGCGCCTGCAACTGCTCAGCATGGATTTCCCTGAAACCGGCGCGCGTGTTGCGGAGGTGGCCGAAGCCCTCGAGGGCGTCATGGCGCAGGTGCGCAGACTCAGCCGCCAGCTGGAACCCTCGCCGGTGCGCCGCACCGGACTGAAGAACGCGCTGCTGGATCTTGCCGAGGTATTCGGCGGTGTCACTCTGCGTTATACCGCGACGGCGGTTCTGGTTCCAGCGGCAGCGGACGCGCTGTATCGGGCTATCGCCAGTACGGTTGCGGTCGCCTCCGCTGCCCCCGGAGTCACTCGCATTGCCATTTCCGTCGCCGGGTCCCGGTCAGTGACCGTGCGTATCGGGTCGGATAGCCGTTTGCGCAGCGCGGGCAGAGGCCTGGCAGCAGCCGCGCTTCTTGCCCGCCATTCGGGGATGAGCTTCGAAATAGGGGCAAAATCCCAAAAAACCCGACAGAATAAAACAAATCAGGGTACAATCGTTGTGATCCAATATGCCGGTCGACGTTCTGCTGGTGGATGATCACAAGATTATGCGGGATGGTATCAAAGCCATTCTCGAGCGCGATCCCGAATTTCGCGTGGTCGGGGAAGCGGAATCGGGCGCCGACGCCTTGCAGTTCGTAAAGCTGCGCCGCCCGGAGCTGGTCCTCATGGACATTGGCCTGCCGGGTTTGAACGGGGTCGAGACCACCGCTGAAATCCTGCGCTATCACCCGGAATGCAAGGTCGTGATCCTCTCCATGTACGACGACGAGAACTCGGTAGTAGGCGCAGTGCGCTCCGGCGCCCGCGGCTTCATTCTGAAGAAAGTCTCCGACAGCGACCTGCTGGAAGCGCTGCACGTGGTGGCGCGGGGCGGAGCCTATCTTAGCCCGCAGGTATCCGACCGCCTCTTGAACCGCATCCAAAAAGGCGACCTCGAAGCCAAGCAGCAGTCCTCCGTGCTGGAAGGTCTCTCTCCGCGCGAAGTCCAGGTGCTGCGCATGGTAGCCGAGGGCAGAACCAGTAAGGAAATCGCCAATTTATTGGACCTGCGCGAACAGACCGTCCGCAGTTACCGCAAGACTATGATGAAGAAGCTTGGCATCAATAATGTCGCAGGACTAACGCAGCTTGCACTGTCCAGCGGCCTGACCCAGTTGGCGTCCAACGACGGCGCTCACGGCACGCATGAGTGAACGCATCACTGATCAACGCATCCCCGATCAACGCATAGCGCGCCAGTCACCATGGGGCCCCATGCTGGTGGCCGACGCCCATGTGCATTTCTTCTCGCACCACTTCTTCGAGCTGCTAGCCGCGCAAAAGCCCGAACTCACCATCGAGGCCATGCAGGCGAAGCTGGAGTGGCAGTTTCCGCCCGCCGAGCCCGAAAAACTGGCCGAAGTGTGGGCTCGCGAATTGGATCGTCACGGCGTAGACCGGGCCGCGCTCATCGCCAGCCTTCCCGGCGATCATGAATCCGTCACCGCCGCCGTACGCGCCCATTCCGACCGTTTCTTCGCGTTCGCGATGGTGAATCCGCGCAACACATGGAAATCCGGAACATTTTCGGAGATCCGCGTCGCCTGCCTGTTCCCCGCCATGCACGGTTACTCGATGCATGACCCTGCGGTCGAACCCGTGCTGCAGTGGGCTGCGGAAGGCCATCGCGCCGTCTTCGTCCATTGCGGCGCGTTGAGCGTGGGTATTCGTCAGAAGCTGGGACTGCCCTCGCCGTTCGACTTGCGCTTCTCGAACCCCATCGACCTCTATGCCGTGGCCGCCCGCCATCCGCAGGTTCCTTTCATCATTCCGCACTTCGGCGCCGGCTACTTTCGCGAGGCGCTGATGCTGGCCGACCTCTGCCCTAACGTGTATCTGGACACCTCCAGCAGCAACCGCTGGATGCGTTACCAGGAATCGCATATGGATCTGCGGCAGGTGTTTCGTCACGCGCTGGATGTGGTTGGTCCGAAGCGCCTCCTGTTCGGCAGCGATTCCTCCTACTATCCGCGGGGCTGGCACTATCAGATTTTCGAGGAACAGGCCACCGCCTTGTATGAGCTGGGCGTGAGCGTGGCGGACGCGCGAGCAATCTTCAGCGAAAATCTACTGAGAATAATGGCCGCCTGATCCAACGATTTATTCGTGACTGGCGTCTTATTCCGCAACGGACGGCGTGACTCGTTTGTGTACCCCGTCCACCCCGCGCCGCGTACGGCCATCCTGGTGCCCTGGTTTCATGAGAATGTTTTGGCGAACCGCCCTCTGCGGGTTTTTCGCGACGGCTGGAACGGAGACGCTGCCGCGTTCGAGCCTGCCGCGATAGCCGGCACGTTCGAACAATTGAAGCAGCTGGCACGCAGCGGCGTTCCTTCTTTAACGCACTCGATCATTGTTTTGTGGAGAGCCGGGGAGGCGCGGCTAAGCGAGGCCGATCGCGATACTCTGTGGGCCGCATTTCGCGTGCCCGTGTTTGAGCAAGTGATCGGGAAATCCGGCAAACGGCTGGCCACCGAGTGCGAGGCCCACGACGGCCTGCACATCGAATCGCCCGCCCTGCCGATCGCGAACGAAAGTGTCGAAGACGCGCCTTGCCCCTGCGGCCGCAAAACCCCGCGTATCGGTGTATCGCAGGGAGCGGCTTCCGAGCGCCACATCGCGGCTTATGCCCGTTGAGGGCTTTCGCACTCAGACAGCCTGTGCCGACAGCTTACCGGCGCCGACAATTCAGCCCGCCGCCTACTCCGCCAAAAATTTCTTGGTCTCACGCAAGAAGATGTCGAGCTGGTCGTGGTGCAGCCAATGCCCAGCCTGGTCCACCTTGACGATGCGTCGATTGGCGACTTCCTGGGCCAATGGATCGGTTTCCGGGTCCTTCGCAAAACTTTGCCGTCCCCAGAAGAGCAGCGCGGGGCAGGAAATCTGCCGCAAAATCTCAGCGGCTTCCTGCAGATTCGCGCCATAGGGAGGAAACACGCGGGCGTAATTATCGAACTTCCAGATAATCGACCCGTCGGCGTTCCAGTTGGTGCCGTGTAGGGTGAGGTGCTCGGCGACCTGGTCGGACAAAAACGGGTTGGCTTCCTTCATGCGCGCCACGGCGGCGGCCAAGTTGGGATAGCTGCGCGGCGCGCGGTCCTCGAGCGCACGCACTTTCTCGATCCAGCGGCGGATACGCTCCGGCGCCGAATAAAGCGCTTCCTGAATCGGTAGTCCCAGGCCTTCAATCGCCACCAGCTTATGCACGCGATCGGGATGCACGCCCGCATAGAACAGCGTCGTAATGGCGCCTAACGAATGTCCGATGATACGCACCGGAAAGCGGTTGATAATGTCCGCCAGCACGGATAGATCCAGCACATGCTCGGCGACGCTGTAGAGCGCTCCCGGCGCCCAGGCGCTGTTGCCGTGGCCGCGCAGGTCGAGCGCATACACATGGTAGTCGCCGCGCAACGCCTTGGCTACCCAATCCCAGTTACGCGCATGGTCCAGACCGCCGTGCACCAGGATCAAGGCGGGCTTGCCTTCCGTGCCCCAATCCCAGAATTGGAGCTTCAGCCGGTCGGAATAGAAGAAGTGAGAGACGGGTTCCAAGATTTCTTTATGCTACACGGCGCCGCATGCTACACGACGCGGCGTGATTTCCGGCGGGCCTCCTTGGCGGCGGTATCACACGCCGGGCGGGGCATTGGAAGGCTGAACCCGAAGTCCGGCCAGCCGGTATGCTTCGATCAGGGCGCCTGCCGCGGGACCCATCGCCGGCGGATGAACCGGCGCGTCACTTTCGAGCTGCACCAGCATGGCGAATCGCTCGCGCAGGATTTCGCTGCGAAATACACCGCCGATATAGGAAGTCCGCGCCAGCTCGCCGCGATGAAAAAGCTGCCGGCGCACCGCCGCCGTATAAGTTGCTAATGCCTGCGCCGCACTGTGGAGAATCTCGCGGGCGGCGCCGTCACCGTTGCGCGCGGCTTCGTCGACCAGCACGGCGTAGGAAGCAATCCGCGAGCGAGGATAAGCCGGGGTATAGAAGCGATGGAGTAAGTCGTTCATATCGGACGCGCCAGTGGCTTCGAGCAGCGCTTCGCGCAGCGCGGTGGCATGCCCCCAGCCTTCTTCCTTCCGCAGCGAGGCACGGACGGCCTGCCGCACCAGGTCGAAGGCGCCGCCCTCATCGCCGAACACATATCCCCAGCCGCCGGCGCGCGCGGTGCGGCCTTCCGCGTTGCGGCCATAGGCGATGGAGCCGGTCCCCGCGATGGCGATCACGCCGGGCTCCCCCGCCGTCGCGCCCAGCAGGGCGATTACCGCATCGTTGGTAATGCTATAGCGTTCCGCCGGGATTATGTCGCGCACTAGAGCTTCCTTGTCGTGGGGTCCGCCACTTAAGCCCAGGCAGGCGGCGGCGAAACGCTCTTCGGCGATTCCAGCGGCCTGGCCCGCGGCGTTGACCGCCCCACCGATCGCATCCCTGAAACGGGCGTGGCTCTCGGCCGTGCTGACGTGATTGCAGGGTCCTGCATGACCCACGCCCACCACCTTGCCGGATTCGTCGCCGATTAGCGCCGCCGTACTCGACTGGCCGCCGTCCACACCCAGAAACCAGCGGCTCATGGGTTTACCTGATTTGGATTCACGTGATAAAGACTGGCGCCTGACGCATACACCAATCTCGTCATTCCCCAACGCGCCGGGTCCTGTGCAATATCCTGCGCGCCATAATCGGTGTCTTTAAGCAGCAGGTAGTCCACTCCATGTGCGCGAAGTTCATATCCAGCGGCCCGGCGGACCGATCCTGCGTATCGCATTTGACGCAGCTCTTCGCGAGCGGGCAAAGGCGTCCACCGCCCGTTGGCATCCATCGCCTGCAAGCGCATGCGAACATTCCAATCGATGTCCGACAGTTCGACGCGCACTTGATCCACCGGCTGTTCGCGGCCGAAGTCCACTTCGATGCTCATGCCCGGACGCAGCGTCTCCCAGCTACGCCAGCGAGTGGCTTCGGAATTGTCGAACGCCATTTGCACGTCCCACGGATTCGGACGGGCCTGCAGGCGCCATTCAGCGAGGCGGGGCAATTCGACGCCTGCGTCAAAGAACCGCAACTCGTGAACATCCCATTGTCTCTCCGGGATCTCGCTGGTGCCGGTCTGGACCACGCGGAGCCGGCGCACGCGGCGCTCGGGAAACGAGCCGGTCCACTGCTTACCCGGTTGCGATGATGAATCCCAGCCGACATCCAGCAGGTCTTGCATTTTTTCGTTGAACGCTCCCTCGTAACCCGTCAGAACATCGCGCGAAGTGTACGCGGTTGCGACTTCGCTGCGAACCAGCACGCGTTTTCCCGGCGGGACGTGGTCGTCAATCAAACGCGCCCAGCGATACTCCAAGTGATCGTTCAGGTAGCGCTCTTCGGGAATGATTCTGAGGGCCGCTTTGTACGGGATTCCTTGCAGCGTCCAGGCTTGGGTGTAGCGGACCAGCGACTCCGGCCATGAAGCCGCTGCGTGTGCGGTAACCAGCAGTATCAGCAGGGGAGCGGCCGGCTCCAGAGCGAGAGCCATGGCCAGGGCCACAAACGGCAGGCTGGGGATGAGGAAGCGCGTCCCCACGTTGCCGAAATAGGTGGCGAGAATCAGCGCGCAGGGCGCCAGCAGCCGGCGCCCGTGGCGGGACCGCAGCGCGAGCAAAGCCAGCGGCGCGGCCAGAAAAACCGGCCCTAGCAAGCCCTGCGTGACTTCCCCGCGAAGCGTGGCTTCAATCGGCAAGGTCCACAGATTTTTCAAGCCATAGTTGCGCAGGTACGCGGTCCAATTGCGTTCGAAGGAAACGTGAATGTTGGGATTCTGGAAGTAACGGTTGGCGAAGGGCGCCACCGGATTCCCGATATAGATCCAATCTTTGACGATCCACGGCGCCGCCATCACCAGTGAGCACCCCGCTACTACCATGGCGGGTCCCATCCTCCGCGTGCGCCAAGCCACAAAGGCCAGGGCGTAGACCAGCATGACGAACGCGGTGTACTTCGCGGCATAGCAATAGCCTGCCAGCAAACCGATCGCGATGAGGATACGCCCGTCACGTTGGCTATCCCAAATCTGGGCCCAGTAGAAGACCGAGAACACAATAGCGGCGACCGCGACGTCGTTATACGCCGAAGTCCCGTCGATCCCGACCACCGGGCTCAAGTACACGAGAAGCGCGGCGGCGGCCCCCGCCAGCGGCTGGCCGATCCGCCTGCCATAGGACAAAACCGACAGCGCCAGTGCGATTAGAAACGCGAAGTGCGTCAGCGCGGCAGCGGAATGTTTGCCGATGGCAAACGCCGGAACAAATAGTATGTCGACGCCCCCGCTCAGCGTCGAGTAGACATTGGTCAGTACCGGCGTGAATCCGCGAGCCCGCAAATAGAGCGCGACCAGACTCAGGTGGTAACTGGAACCATCCGGGCTTATCTCCGGCGCCCAGGCGTTGAACAAATACAGCACGGTGAACGCGGCTGCGACGATGCCAAACAGGTAACGGATCCCGACGGGCAGCGACCGGTCACGCCCGGCATCCTCGGCTGCGGGTAATCTCCAGTCGCCCGTTGCGAGAGCGGCGGCCACGCATGCCGAAAGCATCGTGAACAGGACAGGTTTATAGGCGATCTTCAGGGCCATAACCGCGAAGACTGCCAGGTGTAAAACTCCGGCGCCTAGTACAAAGGCCAGCGGGAACTTTTCGTCACGCCGCAGGCGCGCTCCCAGCCGAGCGGCGATCATCGACCCCAGCCCGTAACAGGCGGCAACCGTAAATGCTGCGCCTGCCAGAGCGGCGAGGGCTTTCATTTCCGCTCCAGCTCCCGCTGTTCCAACCCCAGGGCGATAAGAATGAAGCCCAGCGGTGTGCCGCCCGGCGGAGGCGGCGTCCACACCTTGTCGATCTCGGCGGCAAGCGTTGCATTTTCGTCCGGTTCCAGCCACTCCGCGGGAACCGGCTTTTCCACACGCTGCCGGCCCGGCGACGCATAACGGAAGCTGCCGAGAAGATGATCGTTCACGAACAGCGAAAGGGTGACCGGGCCGGTCTGCTGAAATGTAGACTCTGCAATAGCGAAATCGATCGAATACACCAGCTTCTGATTCGAATTAAGATGCAGACGAATGGTGGGCCGTTTGCCGGTCCAGCGCCAAGTGTTGCCCTGCAGTTCCGCCGAAATATCGCGGACGAAGTGGCTCTCGACGTCGGCGTCCGCCATGTTGAGTATACGCGCGGCTTCCGGAGGAGCCTCGAAGAAGGGTCGCTGCGTGGGCGGAGCATAGGGTTCCGGGAGGTTGCCGCAGCCGCACAGAATTCCGCACATCACGCCGAGCAAACCCAAACGGAGAGTCACTTCCTAGCTACTATAGCGAACTAGCGTCGGCTCCGGCCGCGTCGGGCCGTGGGTTAAGCCTGGCTCGGTCGGCATGTTAAGTTTGTAAAGAGAACGACATGAAATACTTCCTGATAATTGCGCTTGCCTGTACGCCGCTGGTCGCCCAGACTCTGCCCAGCGCCGTCCCTGACGACACCGTGGTCGCGAGTGTAGACGGAAAGGACGTGACTGCCGGCGAAATTCGGCACAATTTGGCGTACATGCCCAACGAGTTCATTCAGCTCTTTCAGCAGAATCCCAAGTACGCGGTGCAACAGTTGTTCATGCTGCGCTATCTGTCGGACGAAGCTGAGAAGGCCAAACTGGGCGAGCAGAGCCCGCTCAAGGAGCAACTGGCTTTCCTGCGCGCCAATAGCATGGCTTCCGCGATGATCAGCCACGAGCACAACTTCTATCCCGTATCGAACCAGCAAATTAAAGAGTTCTACGATAAGAATCAGTCGCGCTACCAACAGGCCAAGATTAAGGTGATCTACCTTGCTTTCAAACCGGCCGCGCCGGTGATGGGAGCAGTGCCCCGCGGCAAGTCGCTGGAAGATGTTGCGCGCGCGATTTCCGAAGGCGGATCGAGCCAAACACAGCGCACGGAAGCGGATGCCCGCAAGCTGGCCGAGGACCTGGTGAAGCAAATTCGCGGCGGCGCGGATTTCACGAAACTGGTGGCTGAGTACTCCGAAGACCCGACTTCGAAAGCCGCGGGTGGCGACTTCGGTGTCGTGAACGTCAACAGTTCTTACTCGGCGGATGTCAAAAAGGCGGTGCTTGCTCTAAAAGCCGGCGAGGTAACCGATCCCCTTCCGCAGTCCAATGCGTTCTACATCATTCGTGTGGAAGAGAAAACCATACAGCCAATGAGCGAAGTAACGGTGTCGATCAGCGAGGAGATACGCGGGGCACATTTAAACCAATGGCTCGCTGAGGTGAGCAAGCGTTTCGAGCCGGCCGTGAAAAGCGTCGAGTTCTTCACGCAGCCGAAACTGGCGCTTCCGGGGGCGGCACCTGGCGCAGTTGGACCTGGCGCAGCCGGACCCGGTGCGCCTCCACCTGGCAATGGCGCCGCGCGCTCCACGCCTCCGGCAAAATAGACTTGTGCTCCCGCGGTTAGTAGGTGGGCCCATTCGGGTGGAGATCCGTCGCTCGCTGGGGTCGCACCTGGCCGGCGCCTCCATTCCACGGCGTCTGATTCTGCTCGACGCTGCCGTCTTGACGCGGCGCGGCGAATTTGAGCGCATTCTGATCCACGAGGTATTTCACTTCGTATGGGTACGCCTTTCGAACCAGCAGCGTGTCGCCTGGGAGCAGGTGCTGGCGGGCGAGCTGCGGGGGAGGGTCAAGGGTGAGCTAGGCTGGAGCGCCGAGTGGCGCAAGAAGATTCTCACAAGCGCTGACGCCCGTCTCCGCACGCCCAACTGGCGACGCTACGCCTGCGAGAGTTTTTGCGACTCCGCCGCCTGGATGTTTGCCGGTCTGCGCGCGCACGATGAGTTCACGCTCGCCGCCGCGTCCCGCCGCCTGCGCCGGCGTTGGTTCAAAGAGCAGTTTTCGGCGAGCCAGCCGGTCGCCGTATGAGGACGGTCATGATACTTTAGGAGTGTGACGAGCCGAACCCATCTAGCAGCCGCGTCGGCTGCGCTCGCTTTACTTTTGGCGAGTTGTTCCAGACCGTCGAGTTCGCCGACCAGCGACCTCAAATCTCAAGCCGAACGCAAGGCGGCCCCCAACTTCTCCTTGAAGGATGCCGACGGAAATGCTGTGAATCTTGCCGATTATCGGGGCAAGGTTGTTCTGGTCAACTTCTGGGCCACCTGGTGCGGCCCCTGCGAGGCGGAGATCCCGTGGTTCATCGAATTCGAGAAAAAATATAAAGATCAGGGATTCGCCGTCCTGGGCGTCTCGATGGACGATGACGGATGGAAGTCGGTGCGGCCTTACATTGCTTCGCACAAAATAAACTACCGCATTATGATCGGCTCGGAAGTGGTTTCCCAGCAATTTGGCGAGATCGAGTCGCTGCCCACCTCGTTTGTGCTCGACCGCGAAGGGCGGATCGCGGCCAACCATGTGGGACTTGTGGACAAAGTGGACTACCAGAATGAAATTGTCAAGCTTCTTCAGGACCCCAAGAGCATTGCTATCCATGATGCTGGCACTGGCGTGCTCGCCGGCCTTACGGGCGCAAGCGTTCGCGCAGGGCAACGTCCTTAACTTCACGCCGCCACGTAAAGTGATTGCCAAACCGGGTGCGGCGGTGGACTCCGTGCTGCCGCTGGATCTGCGCCCCGGTTATCACGTCAACAGCAATGCCCCCTCGGATGAATACCTGATTCCGCTGCGGCTTAGCTGGAACCCCGGACCGCTGGAGGCCACCGGCTTCGCCTTTCCGCAACCGCGGATGGAAAAATACAGCTTTTCCGAGAAGCCGCTGTCTGTGTTCACCGGCGATTTTCAGATCGTGACGCACTTTAAGGCGTCCGCCAACGCCGCAGCCGGACCCGCGACTCTCACCGGCAAACTGCGCTACCAGGCCTGCAACAACTCCATGTGTCTGCCACCTAAGACGCTGGACGTTTCGCTGCAGGTTGAGATCGTGAAATAGCGCTGCCCTCCAGCGTTCGCGTAGCTTCCTCCAGCAAGCGGAGCGCCAGCGGCCGGAGGTCTTCGCCGTAGATGGTGCGCAGGGCCATGCTGGCCGATCGCGCGAACGGTTTGACGGCCTGCATCTTGCGTGCCGAGCCCAAACTCACCAATGCATTGACCACTGCCGCTTCGTCCCCCAGCAAACTCAGCAGCGGCAGGGGCCTGCTCTGCACCGCGCGCAGAATATCGTTATGCCAGCGCGGAGCGTAACGCCGGGCCAGAGCGGGACGGCCGCCATCGTGCAGGCCGCGCTCAACTGCCGCTAGTACATTCTGCAGGGACGCCCCGATCTGATGTAAGGCCCGCGGCAGCACCTCTGCATCGGCCAGGTCGTAAGTGAATTCGGTGCGCGGGCGGCCGCGGCAGGGGCGGCTGGCTGCATACACCAGCAGCGGAAAGGCTGCGTCCCGATCCTCATAGCGGGCCGGATCGCGGAAGTAGTTCTGCGGAATCCAGCAGCGCAGCGCCTCTTGAACGGCCAGAGACACTGCCTGCCAGGTGCGAAAATACGCCGGATGGCGTTCGTGCGGCGCGCCGATCCAGGCGGGATGCGTTCCCAGTAGTATGGCGGCTCGATCGCGCAGTTTTGCGGCTGCCGTTGGCGGAACGCTGCGGATAGCGTCGCCTTCGCGCACGAGGGTCACAGCGCGCAAAGCTTCGGCCCGGCGGTGTGACTCCCGGCCATCCAGAAACGGCAGATGGAGGTCGAGGGGTTGATCGCCCGAGCCCGCCAGTTCCAGCACGCGCGCGCGGATCGCGGCGTCCAATTGGTCCGCGTCCAGCGGCGTGCCCAAGTCGCAATCCGATTCTCTCATCCAATACAGATGAAAACGTTTCGTCATACGGTTCGATTGTAAGGGGCTCGCGTAAATGACGCGCCAGGCGAAACGGACTAACCTCCGCGTGTGCATCACATAGCAGTTTGAGGTCTGCTGTGACTCGCGAATTTGCTACTCTCAAGACAGTGATGCCAGCAGCTGGAATTCAGAATTCGCTCCGCGAACGCGGGGTACGGCTTACCCGCCAGCGCCGCATTTTGCTGGATCTGCTGGACCGCTCCGGCAAGCATCTGAACGCCGAATCCTTGTATCAGCTCGCTAAAGAAAAAGACCCCAAACTCAATCGGGTCACGGTCTATCGGACGCTCAAACTCTTGAAAGCCGGCGGCCTGATCGATGAACTCGATCTGCTGCATTTTGAAGGCGACCAGCATTACTACGAAAGCCGCCTCAAGCAGGAGCACGCTCACCTCATTTGCCTGCGCTGCGGCAAGGTCGAGGAATTTTTCGGCGAGCCGCTACAGAAAATGCGCCGTCAGATGGAGAGCAGCCTGGGCTTCAAGATCGTGACGGCGCGGACCGAGATGGGCGGATATTGCCCGGATTGCCAGTCGCAACTGGCGCAGGAATCGGCTGAGAAGACGCGCGCCGGACAGATCGGGTAATGGCGGAACGTCCTGCGGCCGTACTCCTGGTTCTCGCGCCATCGGGTCAGCGCAGCCGCGTGGCACTGGATACAATGCCCTTCGGTATCGGACGCCAGTCCGGCAACAGCCTAGTTCTGCGCGATAACCGCACCTCGCGGAATCACTGCCGCATCGTCTTTGAAAACGGCAGCTACGCGATCGAGGATCTCAACAGCCGGCACGGCACGTTTGTGAATGGAAGGCAGATTTCGAAGCATATCCTCCATAACTCGGATCGCATCGAATTCGGCGTTCGCGATTCCTATCAGCTCACGTTTTCCGCGGAACAGCAGGACATCCAGAGGCTGATCGGGAAGCTGGGCTCCGTTCCGACGCCTGCGGGAGAGGCTGCCGGCGCCGGCAATCTGATCAAGCTGCGTTCGCTGGTGGAAGTGGCGCGCGCGCTGCAAAATTCGCTTTCCACCGGCGAGGTGCTTAGGGCGGTGGTCGACGCCGCGCTGGCGGTCACCGGCTGCGAACGCGGTTTTCTGCTGCTGCGTCCGGAGGGCGGCAAGGACGCCGACCTCGACGTTTCCGTGGCCCGCGACAGCTCCGGCCGCGAACTTCAGCCGGATGAGCTGCGAGTCCCAAGGCATCTGATCCGCCAGGCGCTGGCCTCACGGCGCGAACTGCTCTCGATGTCCTTCGATCCGTTCGAGGAGCAGGGCGTGCGTCCCGAAATGACGGTGGCGCAACTGGAACTGCGCAGCGTCGTGTGTCTTCCGCTGATCCGGCTGCGCAGCGGCGCCTCCGACGACACGCGCGCGATCAACGCCATGGAAGACACCGTCGGGCTGATCTACATGGACTCGCGCGCGGCGCCCGCCGACCTTTCTTCCGGCAATCGCGAACTGCTGCAGACGCTGGCCATCGAAGCTTCCACCATTCTCGAAAATGCGCGCCTGCTCGAAGAAGAGCGCGGCAAGCTCCGCATGGAAGACGAACTGAAGTTGGCGCGCGAAATCCAGCAGGGGCTGCAGCCGTCGTCCATGCCCCAATCCGGATGGTTCCGTGCGGCCGGTTCCAGCTCGCCTTCGACGCAGGTGGGCGGGGATTATTTCGACGTCCGCCAAAACTCGCCCGCCTCCTGGACCGCGGTAGTGGCCGATGTGTCGGGCAAAGGCGTGGGCTCCGCGCTGCTGGCCAGCTTACTGCAGGGCACGTTTCTAATGGCGTCCGGCGATCCGGCGCACATCGCCCCGCGCATGGCTCGTCTGAACGAATTCCTGCTGGATCGTACGCGCGGTGAAAAATACGCGACGGTATTCTACTGCATTCTCGACGTATCGGGCCTGCTGAGTTACAGCAACGCGGGTCATTGCGCGCCTTTCCTGGTGAGCCCGGACGGCCGACTTCGCTCGTTGAACACCACTTCCATGCCAGTGGGCATGCTGGAAGACGCCCCTTTCCAGATGTTGCAGCGGGAACTGGAGCCGGGCGACAAGCTGGTGATTTACAGCGACGGCCTTACCGAAGCCGAAGACGCCGACGGCGCCTTCTTCGATACCGAGCGCTTGCGCCTGTGCTTGCGCGAAAATGCGGCCCGCGATGCTGCCGGATTGCATGCCGCGCTGCTGCAAGCGGTGGATCGCTTCACCGAGGGCGGGACGATTCGCGATGACATCACCGCGCTGGTCATCGAATACGCACCCAAGTAAAGGCTCAGCCGTCCGGCAACTGCAGCTATCTGCGGCTATCGGTTTTCATCTGCGAGCCAATTCTCTTTTCTTACCCGCAGATGGACACAGATAGACGCGGATAGGAGAGAATCCTTAACCGCGATTTGCTATCCGTTGGTTCGCCAAGCTTAGCAGCGTATCGCAGCACCCGCTCATCTGAATGGTGATTTCCCGCAAGGTGGAGCCTTGAAAGCGCAGGCGGGGCGGCTGGCCGTGAACCGGGCAGCGCAAGTCGCGGACCTTTTGTGCCGTGCGTTCCCTGAAATCCTCTAACTGTTCGCGGGAACTGCGCTCCGTGGCGACCGAACTCACAAAAACATTTTATCATAGTTTTGTTTTTTCTTATCGCTCCGCGAAAGCGCTACCCTGAAACCTAGCGATGGACTTCGTCGAGCAGCTGAAATCCTCGATCGACATTGTCAAAGTGGCCGGCGAGTACGTGCGCCTGCGCCGCATTGGCGCCACTGGCCGATACCTGGGGCTGTGTCCGTTCCATCAGGAAAAAACTCCGTCGTTCAACGTCAATCAGACGCGGCAGTTTTACAAATGCTTCGGCTGCGGCGCCGGCGGCGACGTGCTCAAGTTTGTGATGGAGGTCGACGGCCTCACATTCCCCGAGACTCTGAAGCTGCTCTCCGAGCGCCACGGTATCCCCATGCCGCAGCGCCCCGAATATTCCGACTCCGATTCCCGGCTGCGCGGTGCGCTTCACGACATGCACGCCATTGCCGCGAAGCTCTACCAGACGGCCCTGAGCGGTCCCTACGGCGCGGATGCCCGGGCATATCTCGACCAGCGCGGTGTGAGCGCCGATCTGATTGAAGCTTTCGCGCTGGGTTTTTCTGATCCCCAAGGTCAGGCTTTAGCGCGGAAGTTAGCGGAGGAGCGTTTTTCGCCGGAGCAGATGGAAGCCTCGGGTCTGGTGCGGCGCCGCAACGAAGGTTCAGGCTTCTACGATGCCTTTCGCGGACGTCTCATGTTTCCCATTCACAATGAATCCGGTAAGGTGATCGCGTTTGGAGCCAGGGCTATGCACGCCGACGAACAGCCCAAGTACCTGAATTCGCCTGAAACACCCATCTATCGCAAGACATCCACTTTGTATAATCTGCAGCGTGCGCGCGATGCCATGCGTAAGACCAATCGCGCGGTGATCGTAGAAGGCTATATGGACGTGATCGGCGTGTATGCGGCCGGGATCAAGGAAGTGGTTGCCAGCTGCGGAACGGCCCTCACCAATACACAGGTCCGCGCGCTTCACCGGCACGCCGATACGGTCGTGGTCAATTTTGATCCCGACGATGCCGGAGCGAATGCGGCCGAGCGCGCCATCCAGTTGCTGCTCGATGAAGGGCTGCACGTTAAGGTCCTGGCATTTGGCGGCGGACCGGGCGATGCCTCCCACGCGAAACTAGATCCCTATGAATACGTGAAGCAGTTCGGCGCGGAGGCGTATCGCACGCAGCTCGATGCGGCCAGCAGCTACTTCCATTGGTTGGCGGACCGGGCGCGCGCCAAGTTCGATATGCGCGGCGCTGACGGCCGCATGGACGCCTTCAAATTTCTGTTGCCGGCGGTACAGAAGATTTCCGATAAGCTGGAACGCGCCGCGGTTGCCAGCGATCTGGCCGGCTACCTGGGCGTCGAGCCCGGACTGGTGCTGGAACAATTCAAGAGAGCCGCAACGGACCGGCACGCTCCAGGCCAGGTCGCCGCGAGACATGGTTCGAGCGCCGGTCCGAGCCCGGCGTCCGGCCGATCTTCCAACGGCACACCCCGCGTTGCACTGCCGGCGGTCGAACGGATCTTATTGAATGCCTTGCTGTCGAGCGAGGCAACGCGCCAGCAGATTTTGCCGCAGCTGCCGGCGGAGCTAACCGCAGGCTTCGTAAGTCTCGAAGTAATCGGCGCATTGCGCCAGATGGCCGAAGCGGGTCCCTTCGATTTTGCGGCTCTCGACGCCCGCCTGAGTGAGCCCGGGCGGGCCCTACTGCATGACATCGTTGCTGCCGATGAGATAAGTGATGAGGCGGAGTGCTTGGCGCAAGCGGAAGCCTGTCTTCAGGGATTAAAGACCAGCTTCCAGCGGCGGCGACTGGAAGAGGTGCGGTCCCGGATCAGGAACGCCGAGCGCGAGGGCAATCCGGAAGAGGCGCTTCACTGGATGGCGGAGTTACAACGCGTGGAAGAAGAAGTCAAGCGTGATAGGTAGTGGCGCGAGCCAAACACGCGGCGAATGCGCCATAGCGGTGTTGTACACTGGTGGCTACTGCGGAGGCGCGGGTTCTTGCGAGGGGATTTGCGAAGTGGGGTTCGTTGAATAGCGTGGCAGGCAGCGATAAATTCGGACGGATCAAGCAGCTCATGACCGCGGGCAAGCAGAAGGGCTACGTGCTGTACGACGAAGTCAACGACCTGCTGGCGGAAGATTATCCGGGCGGCCGCGAACTCGACGATCTGCTGACTGAACTCGACACCGCCGGCGTCGAGATCCTGGAAGAACCCAAGCTGGAATTCGATAAGAAGGCCGAGGAAGCCGAAGAACCCGGCGAACTCGACCTGGTCCAGGAAATCAACGACAAGACCAACGATCCGGTGCGTATGTATCTGCGGGAGATGGGGTCGGTGCCGCTGCTTACGCGCGAAGGCGAAATCGAGTTGGCCAAGCGCATCGAGCGCGGGCAGGCCGCGGTACGCAAGGCCATCTCCCGCTCGGCTCTGGTGATTCGCGAGATTCTGGCGATGCCGCAGTTGTTGCGTGAAGATCCGACGGTGATCCGCGACGTGCTGATCATGCCCGATCTGGTGGTAGCCGAAGAGACGCTTCCGGAGCGGGCCGAAGAGTTGCTCGCCATTATCGACGAAATCGATAAGAACTATCGCAAGGCCCAGCAGTTCCGCCAGAAGCTGCAGGCCGTCTCGCGCGGCATGAAGCCTAAGATGCACCGCACGCTGCGCTGGAGTTTGGCGCGCACACTGGTGGTAATCTCGCGCCTGATCCGCGGCATCCAGTTTACTTCCGCCACCCGGCGCGCGCTGGCCAAGAATCTGCGCAACGTGGTCGAACAGTTGCGTCCCATCGAGCGTGAGATCGCCCGCCTCCAGCGAAAACTGGAAGCGCCCGTCAACGGCGCCTCCGGAGCGCTGCGCAAGGAACTGAAGCAGCTCAGCCAGCGCATCCAGCAACTGGAAGAAGAATCCGGCGCGACTGCCACCGAACTGCGCCGCACGCTGCAGATTGTGGAGCGCGGCGAGCAGGAAGCCGAGATTGCCAAGAAGCAGTTGATCGAGGCTAACTTGCGCCTGGTGGTTTCAATCGCCAAGCGTTACACCAATCGCGGGCTCCAGTTTCTGGATCTCATCCAGGAGGGTAACATCGGCCTGATGAAGGCGGTGGATAAGTTCGATTATCTGCGCGGCTATAAGTTTTCTACTTACGCTACCTGGTGGGTGCGCCAAGCCATTACCCGGGCCATCGCGGATCAGGCCCGCACTATTCGCATTCCGGTGCACATGATCGAGACCATCAATAAGCTGGTGCGCATGCAGCGGCAGTTGCAACAGGATCTGGGGCGCGAGCCTACCACCGAGGAGCTGGCCCTGAAGATGGATCTGCCGGTGGGCAAAGTGCGCAAGGTGCTGCGCATTGCGCAGGAGCCGATTTCGCTCGAGACTCCTGTCGGCGAGGAAGAAGAATCGCACTTAGGCGATTTCATCATTGACCGCCGCGTGGTGTCGCCTTCCGAGGCGGTGATCAATTTAAACCTGCGCGAGCAGACCGCCGAAGTGCTCAAGACCTTGAGCCCGCGCGAAGAGAAAATCGTCAAGATGCGTTTCGGCTTGCAGGATGGCAGCGAGCATACCCTCGAAGAAGTGGGCCAGCACTTCGCGGTCACGCGCGAACGGATCCGCCAGATTGAAGCCAAAGCGCTGCGCAAACTGCGCCATCCCTCGCGCAGCCACCGCTTACGCGCATTCCTCGATACTTCCGTTCACGAATAGCGAAGCGGCGCGGCGAAAGCCGCCGGCCCGAGTGGTCCGTGAGGTCGACCGTACTCTAGGGGCCCCATTCGATACTTTTCTGGCTGACCACGTTGTCGCGGATTTGCGCCGTAAACTCCTGCTTCTCGCTGCCGCGCAGCACTTGTACGTGATGCTCGCCCACCGAGAGCGGGAAATCGGCGGGTGTCTTGCGGGCCTGTTCCTGGCCGTCGATGATCACCGCGAGGCCGGCGGGTTTGGTCACCAGGCTCAGCGTGCCCATGGTGGCTTCCAGGTTCATAATCAGCCCTGGGTCACTTGGCAGGTTGAACACGCGCTGCGCCTCGCGATACCCTTTGCTGGTCACCACCAGCGTATGCCGGCCCATCGGTAAATTCAAAGTGCAGGGAGTGGTGCAGCGCAGCTCGGCGTTTCCATCGAAAACTGCATCGGCGCCGGCGGGCATCGTTGTGAGCTGAAACGGAGCCTCGCTAGGACCGGGCGGGGGATTCGGCGGGTCAGGCTTGGCCGCGGGCACAAGCGCCGCTGCCGGAGCAGGCGTCGGCTCAGTGACGGGCTGCGCCGGAGCAGGCTCTTGCGGCGGAGTTTTAGGGATCGCGCTGTCGACTATCAATGGAGCTGATGTCTGGGCAGGCATTTGCGCGGGAGATTGGGTTCTGGACAAAAACCAGAACGCTCCTGCGCCGATGACCACTGCAGCTAACAGTCCGATGGCGACATTCCGCCCGGTCTTGCTCCCCGCGGCCTGCGCTTCGGCGTCGAGCGAACGGGCCGCCAAGGGATTGGGCGCGGCGAGCAGTGGGCTCGCTGGCGTCGCCGCCGTTTCTGCAAGCGGCGGTGGCGCTGCCAGAACCGGGATTGGCGCGGTAGGTTCCGGTTTCTTCGCGGCTGGCTGGCGAATCGGAGCGGGTTGGTACTTCGGTAGCCGCATCTCTTCGGTCGGCGGCAACGGTCGTCTTTCCGTCGCCGGCGGAGGGGGAACAGTAAGCGGAGCGGCCATGGTCTCCGCCAGATTTTCTGCGACGGTGGCCCCTAGCGTGGCTCCCAGCCCTTCGCCCGATCCCGCCGTTGGCATATTCGCGCTGGTTCCGCGCGGCAGCGGGACCCAATTGCCGGACGTATTGCAGGCGGCCGCGAGCGCGTTCACAAAATCCAGGCAGGAATCGTAGCGATTCGCCGGAGTCTTGGCCAGCGCCCGGCGCATTACGATTTCAACGTCCGCGGACAGCGTGGCGTTGAGCCGTTGCGGCGCCACCGGTTCTTCGCGCACGATCTTGAACAGCAGCGTGGGAAGGTAATCGGCGGTAAACGGTTTTTCGCCGGTCAGCACTTCGTAGGCGATCACGGCCAGCGAGAACTGATCCGCGCGCCCGGAAATCGTCCCGCCCTGCACCTGCTCGGGTGACATGTAACTGGGTGTTCCCATGATCGTGCCGGCCTGCGTCATTTGCTGCGAGACGATCTTCGCCACGCCGAAGTCGGTAACCTTGGCGCTGCCGTCCTCGTGCACCATGATGTTGGCGGGTTTGATGTCGCGATGGACGATGCCCTTTTTATGCGCGTAATCCAGCGCCGCTGCCACCTGGCGCAGAACGCTGAGCAGCGTTTCTTTGTCGGGTGTCTTCTCCGCCTTCAGCATCTTATCGAGCGCCGGGCCGTTCACCAGTTCCATGAAGATGTACGCCAAGCCGCCTTCTTCGGCGATATCGTAAATAGTCACTATGCCCGGATGCGATAGGATTCCGGCGGATTGCGCTTCCCGGAACAGGCGCTCGCGAAGACGCTCGCGCTCGCTCTCTTCGGTGAGCTCGCCGAGGCGGATGCTCTTGATCGCGATCATGCGGCCGATGGCCGGGTCCTGGGCTTTGTAAACCACACCCATGGCGCCCCGGCCCAATTCCCCGATGATTCGGTAGCGCCCGATGTTCTCCACGGCTGGGTCCATTTTACCGCAGCGCCCCGCGCTCCGACCCGCGGTGTAAAATCGTCCGTTGATGAATCGCAGGCGTCTCACCTGAAAGCGGCGTAGGTCTCCCGCCTCGCCGCCGCGCGAGTCTTACATAATTGAAATAGAACCGATTCAACGGAGGATATATGGCGATTAGAGATGCACTATTACCGGAATTCGACCGCGAGATGGCAACCGCCCGGAAAGTGATCGAACGTGTGCCGGCGGAGAAGTTCGATTACAAGCCGCATGAGAAGTCGATGACGATGGGCCGTCTAGCCTCGCACATCGCCGAAATGCCGGCCTGGGCGACCAGCGGCATCACCCTCGATTCGTTAGATATATCCGGCTACAATCCCTTCGAACCTAAATCGACCGCTGCGCTGCTGGAGGCGTTCGACAAGAACGTGGCGGGCGCGCACAACGCCATCGCCGGCGTCAGCGACGAGACTTTTATGAAAAGCTGGTCTCTGAAAAGGGGCGACGTCACGCTGATGACCATGCCCAAGATCGCCGTAGTTCGCAGCTTCGTGTTAAATCACGTGATCCACCACCGCGGGCAGTTGTCGGTTTATCTGCGCCTCAATGGCATTCCCGTGCCATCGATTTATGGTCCTTCGGCTGACGAAGGAAGCATGTGACCGGCTGCCGTTAACCCCTAAAGAGGGCGCGATTCCCACAGTCGCCGAAGTCAGGATTTCGGAAGCGAACCCGCGCCCGCTGCTAGACTGGAATTGTCAGTCCTCATGGCAATCCAGACTCTTTTCGGCACTCCTCCGGCAGATTCCCCGTCGCCCGACGGCGGGAGTCTTCTCGACCGCCTCAAGGCCGGCATCCAGAAAACTCGCTCGGGGTTGATGGAGAAACTGGAAGACGCCGTTAGCGGCCGCAAGGAAATCGATGCCGACGTCCTCGAAGAAGTGGAGTACGCGCTCATTACCGCCGACATCGGCGCGAACACCACGGCCGAAATCCTGGAGCGTATCCGCCAGCGCGTGGAGCGTCATCAACTGGGCGACGCCGCCGAAATTAAGTCCTTGATCCGCGAACACCTGCTCGAAATCCTGGAAGCCACCGAGCGCCCGCTGCCGCAAGTCGCGCAGCCGCCGGCCGTGATCTTCGTGGTGGGAGTAAACGGGGCGGGGAAGACCACTTCCATTGGCAAGCTCACTCGCCGACTTCAATCGGAGGGCCGCAGCGTGCTGCTGTGCGCGGCTGACACCTTTCGCGCCGCCGCCATTGAGCAGCTAGAAGTGTGGGCGCAGCGCACCGGCGCCGAGCTCATCAAACAGCAGACCGGCGCCGATCCCAGCGCCGTCGCCTTTGACGCCGTGCAAGCCGCCAAGGCGCGCAAAGTCGACTACGTAATCATCGATACCGCCGGCCGACTCCACACCAAAGCCAATCTGATGGCCGAGCTTGAAAAGATGCGGCGCACCGTGGCGCGCGTCATCCCGGAGGCGCCGCACGAAGTGCTGCTGGTGATCGAAGCCACCACTGGTCAGAATGGCCTGGAGCAGGCGCGCAAATTCACCGAGACCAGCGCCGTCACCGGCATCATTCTCACCAAGCTGGACGGCACCGCGAAGGGTGGCGTGGTGGTGGCTATCTCACGCGAGCTGAACTTGCCGATTCGCTATATCGGTGTGGGCGAGCAGCTCGACGACCTGCTTCCCTTCGACCCGGCACAGTTCGTGGCATCATTGTTTGACTAGGCCTCAGGCCCTACCAGCATGATCCCTTACCTCGAAGAGGCACTCGATCTCGCCGCCCAAGGCTTAGGCCGGGTGAGCCCGAATCCCGCTGTGGGCGCGGTCATTGTTCGCGATGACGTGGTGGTCGGACGCGGCTTTCACACCTGGGCCGGCGTGAAACACGCCGAGGTGCGGGCGCTCGAAGAGGCCGGTGAGCTGGCACGTGGTTCCACGCTGTATCTGACTCTCGAACCCTGTTCGCATCAGGGCCGCACGCCGCCGTGCGCGGACGCGATCGTCGCCGCAGGGATAAAGAAAGTCGTGGCTGCTATGCAGGATCCCAACCCGCGAGTGCAAGGTTCTGGCTTTCGCCTGCTCAAGAACGCTGGCATCGAAGTTGAAATCGATTCGCGCTATACGGCCCGCGCCACCCAGCTCAACGAAGCCTTCACGCACTTCATGCGCACCGGGCGGCCGCTGGTGGTTCTGAAAGCCGCGGTTACTTTGGATGGAAAAATCGGAGCTCCGGACGACAACGAAGGCTGGATCACAAGCGAAACCGCGCGCGCTCATGTGCAAACCCTGCGTCATCTTTCCGACGCCATTCTCACCGGCATTGGCACGGTGCTCGCCGACGATTGCCTGCTCACGGACCGTACTTCCCAGGAACGCAGCCGTCCGCTGCTGCGCATTGTTCTCGATTCGCTGCTCCGCCTTCCGGTGGAATCGAAGATGGTCACGTCCTGCCGCGACGACGTTCTGGTGGCCACCACTTCGGCGGCGTCTGCGGAGCGCCGCAAGCGTCTCGAATCGAAAGGCGTGCGCGTCGAAGTGCTCGAAGGCGCCGATGGCCGCGTGGACCTGGACGCAGTAGTCAGGCTGCTGGCTCGCGAGAAATATCTTTCGCTGATGATAGAAGCCGGCAGCCGCATCAACTGGACCGCGCTCGAAACTGCCGTCACCGACAAAGTGTTTTTCTATTACGCGCCGAAAATTCTGGGCGGCACGCAGTCGTTGCCGGTCGCCGGTGGCACGGGACGCCGCCGCCGCGCTGACGCGATTCAGTTCCATGACGTGATGCTGCACCAGATCACATCCAATGAGTTTGCGGTGGAGGCGTGGCTCGACAAGTCCGTCTCGATCTAAGATGTTTACCGGAATCATTGAAGAACTCGGAACGGTGGCGTCGCTCGAAGCGCGCTCGGCCGGTGCGCGGCTGGTGATCGAGTGTCACACCGTTCTCACGGACGCCACCGAAGGATCGAGCATCGCCGTGAATGGAGTCTGTCTCACCGCGCTGGCGCTCACGCCGAATTCGTTCGCCGCAGACCTCGCGCCTGAGACGCTTGCACGCACCAACCTCGGCGATCTCGCCCGAGGCGCGCGTGTAAATCTGGAACGCCCCGTGACACCGGCCACACGATTATCCGGTCACATCGTGCAGGGACATGTGGATGCCACTGGCGTGCTGATTGCTCTCGATGAGTTGGGGGATGGCAACTGGTGGCTGAAACTTCAGGTGCCCGAAGGCATGGATCGCTACCTGGTCCACAAAGGCTCCATTGCCATCGATGGCATCAGCCTGACGATTGCCGACCTTGCCCCCGGACCCATTGTCGGCGTCACCATCATTCCCCACACGTTTACGCATACGTCTCTCGGCCACGCCAAGACCGGCGCGCGCCTGAACGTTGAGGTGGATGTGCTCGCCAAGCACGTAGAAAAGTTGCTCGCCGCCAAAACCTAGGATGATTGCCCCAGGCGGTTATTGGAACCGCGGGGTCACAACCATCCCGTCCTTGAGCGGTTTTTCCGACGGCAGCGCCACCGCGTCGTTCTCATTCAAGCCTTCCACCTGCGCGCGCGTGGTGTTGGACACGCCGAGCTTGATCTTCTTCCAGGCGAGTGTATTTCCCGCGAGCGTGTACACTCCCGCTTGCCCCAGTTCGCGCCGCACTGCTTCCTTGGGAATGGTCAGGGCACTGGGGGCTTCTTCTGCTGTGATATCCACATTCACATTGGTACCCGGAAGAAGATCGCGATCAGGATTCTCGATCACGCAGAACACTTCGCCCACCTGCCGCGTGCCTAGGGACACGATCTGTGTCGGAGTCTTGTCCACGACGCCTTTCCACTGCCGCCCCGGTATCGCATCCCAGGTGATCACCACCGGCTTGCCGCGCGTCACGCGTCCCAAATCCGGTTCGTCGACGAACACCTTCACGCGCACCTTCGCAAGTTGCCCGATGGACGCCACCAAATCGCCCGCGTTCAGGTATGCACCTGGCTTCAAGTCGAACTGGTAGACGGTCCCGGCGAGCGGAGCGCGAATCACGCTCTTGCGCATGCGGTCTTCGGCGAGCGCAACCGCAGACTCGGCATCGCGCAAGCGCGCCTCCGCGGCCGAGCGGTCTTGCGGAACCACCAATGCGCCGCGCCGCTGCTCCAACGAACGTATCTGCTGCTGTGCCCGATCCACCTTGTCCTTGGCCTGCGCGACTTCGTAAGCAGTTGCCGCTTGCTTGGATTGCAGCCGGGCCAGGCTGTCGTATTCCTTCTGCGCTACCGCCAGCTCCAGTTTTTCGCGTTCCAAGTCGCCCGCTATGGCGTTCAAGTCCGAGGCCCGCCCCCCCTTCTCGATCACTTCTAAATCCGCCCGGGCCTGAGTGACGCGTGCCTGCGCCGCCGCCAGCGCCGCCCGCGCTTCGCTCGAATCCAGTTCGATCAGCGCCGCTCCCTGCTCCACACGTGCGCCGCGCTGTACTAAGATTTTCTCCACCGCACCAGCTCGCTCCGCCCGTGCCTCGGCCCATTCGATCGGCTCTACTTTACCGTTGGTCGGCACTGAACTGGTGATGGACTCGCGCACCACGCGCGCAAACGCTAGTTCGGGCGGCTGATTGCGCAGCGTGACTGCGTACCACACGCCGCTAGCGGCGATCGCCAATGCCACCACTCCAAGCAGATGGCGCAGCTTCACTGCGGCCTCGCGCTGTAGTCGAACAGAAGCTGCCACTCGGCCCGTTGGATCTGCACTGCGGCTTGTTCCTGTGTCGTGCCGGGTTGCAGCCGCGCCCGCTCGCAGAAATGCACGAAAGCGAAAGGATCCCAGCGTCCAACGCGAAATTCGGAGTCCGGATAGAGCTTCAGGATCTCCTTCGCTTCCGCCGCCAGCTTCGGGAATATCGGATGTTGTCCTACGCGCCGAAACCAGTAGGCCGCGTTCCCTGCATCCGGCTCCTGGCGATGCAGAATAGCGTGCCAGTATTCGCCTTCGGTCGTCTTCGAATCATCGATCAAATTGTGAGCCTCTTCGAAACATGAAAAATACAGCCACAAACCCGCCATCGGCGCCTCCGGCTCGCGGACTCCTGGAAACAGTTCCGCAGGCTTATGCGCCGCCAATGCCCGGCGCGCCTCCCGCGACCGGCACGGTCCGCACACCAGCGGCGCGCAGCGCTGTCCGTTCCCATCCAGAGCGAGAATGCCCGCGACCTCAGGTCCGTATGCCGTGGAATCGAAATCCATGCGGTCGTGTGTGCTTACACTATTGTAAAGGTTGGCGTCCAAATCGGCATTGGTTCTCTCGGGCGGCGGAATGTTCGGCGCCTGGCAGGCGGGAGCGTGGCGTGTGCTCGCCCCTCGCTTCAAGCCCGACTTGGTAGTAGGCGCTTCGGTAGGCTCGCTCAACGGCTACGCCATCGCCGCGGGCTGGAGCGCCGCCGATCTGTGCCACTGGTGGCAGCGGCCGGGCGTCGTAAGTTTTCAGAACCTGCCGAAAATCATCCATGGACTCATGGACGTCAGGTCCCTCGAACTCGAGTACGCCGTGGTGCTGGTGGACATGCTCCGCCTGAAACCCCGGACGGTCAGCGTGCCGGGCATCCGTCCGGAACATCTTCTAGCCTCCTGCGCCGTGCCCTTAGCGGCTTTGCCGCGGCGTATCGACGGCCGCTGGTATATCGACGGCGGGCTACTGAACCCTCTGCCGGTGTGGGCGGCCGTCGAACTCGGAGCCACCCGCATCCTGGCGCTGAATGCCCTGCCGGAGTTCCCTTCGGCGTTGCTGCGGCCTTTTGCCAAAGCGTTCCGCGCTGTATTCGGCCACCATCCGCCCTTGCCCTCTGGTGTCGAGCTTACGACTCTCGTGCCGGGACGTACCCTCGGCTCGCTGCATGACGCTTTGTATTGGAAGCGCGAGAACATCGCGCGCTGGATTGAGCAGGGCGCCGCCGAGGCCAAGGACTTTGCTTAGTGGCGCAATACCAAAAAAACAGGATGGCCGTCTATCATCACACTATGAAATACCTGGTGATTCTTTTGGCAGCGCCTCTCTGGGCCCAGATTAGTATGGATCAATTGGAACTGCACCAAGTCGCGGCTTCCAAAGTCGATTACCAAGGCAAGCAGGCGGTCCGCCTGGTAGCCCGCCCGAACGTCCCCAACGGAGAATCCTATGGCGTTCTAAAGGGAGAACAATTTCACAATGGCACCATTGAGGCTTCTCTTGCTGGAAAGCCGGGAGCCACTGCCGCTCCTGATGCCCGCGGCTTTATTGGGATCGCGTTCCGTCTGCAAGGCAACCGCTACGAATACATCTATCTGCGGCCCACTAATGGACGCGCTGATGACCAGGTCCGCCGCAATCACTCCGCCCAGTACGGAGCGCACCCGGATTATGACTTCGATCGCCTGCGCCGGGAATCGCCTGAGAAATACGAATCGTATGTCGATCTGCAGCCCGGCGTGTGGACCCGCTACAAGATCGTGATCGACGGGACCAAGGCGCGCCTCTACGTCAATGGAGCAGAGCAGCCGTGTCTGATCGTCAACGATATGAAGTTGGGGGATTCGCAAGGCGGCATCGCGCTGTGGGTGGGGCCGGGTACGGAGGGGTACTTCGCGGATCTGAAGATTACGCCCTGAGCCGAGATGTATACTGCCTTCATGACCAACAGGCGAAAACACTCAATGCGGCTTCGTTCCCTCTTAGGAGCGCCCTTTGCGGCAGCCATTATGGCACTGGCGTTCGGCGCTGCAGCACAAGCGCAGGAGCAAAAGCCGCCCGACCCTTCCGACATTGCGGAGGGCCTGAGACTCTTTGAGCAAAAAGCTAACTGCCAGGCGTGTCACGGCTGGTCGGGTGACGGCCATAAGAGCGACAGCCAGATGCCGGACGCCCCCAGCTTGCGCGAGACGAAGCTAAACCGCGCCGGACTCATCATCACGATGAAGTGCGGACGGCTTAATACGCAGATGCCGGCCTTCGACAAATTTGCGTATAGCGACGGACGATGTTACGGCAAGAAGCAGGCCGACCTGAAAGCGTATCCTACCCGCATGCCCGATCCTCCCGCCACTCTGCAGCAGCGTGAGATCGATCTGATTGCCGACTTCCTGATGGCGAAGGTTGTCGGAAAAGGTCCTATGAATCACGCCAAGTGCGTCGAATTCTGGGGCGCCGAAACCGACGTCTGCAAAGAGTTCCCGAACTAACTTTCCGCGGAAAATTAATTCAGCGCGAAGACGAACAGGTAGCTGGAATCCTGGAAATTGTCGTATTTCACAGGATGCAAATGACGGCCACTGGCTTGGACCGCAAGATACTGCTTCGTCCCAACCGAGTACGTCACCGGCGCGCCCTTTAGCGCAGTTCCCACGTTGAAGCGCCACAATTCTTCCAACGTTTCGTCGTTGTATGCCACCACCCACCCATCCTGCAAGGCCGTGAACACCAGGCCGCCCGCCGTGACCGTGGCCCCGGATCGAATCTCGATGTCGGTGAGCGCCTTCGCGACCACCTTGTGATTGATGGTATCGAAAGCCGTGATCGAGCCATAGTAGAGGTCGCTGTTAATGGTGTGCTTCTCGCTGCCCTTGCGGTCGATGCCGCCGTTCTCTGACAGGAACTTCGTAGTCACGCCATTTTGGGTAAAGCAGCCTTCGACGCCCACGCCATAGGCGATGTGCTTTACCGGATTGTATGCCGTCGGCTGATGAGCGACGCCACCGTGCCAGGTCGGGCAGGCCTTCTTCTCCGGGTCGCCACGCATCGCACGTGCCACCGGGTTGTAGACTTGCACATCCACCTTGGGATTGTAATCCGCCGGTTTTCCGGTTTCCGGATCCAGCCCCTTGGTCCAGTTCAAGTCGTTGACGTACTGCGCGCCCTTGATGAATCTTCCGTTGGTGCGGTCCAGAGAGTAAAAGAAACCGTTGCGGCCGAAATGGCTGACCACCTTGCGCGGCTGTCCGTTGATGATCGTGTCGTAAAGCATGTGAACGCCGATCTCGTCGTAGTCCCACGAATCGTTGGGTGTGTATTGGAAATGCCACGCCAGTTTGCCGGTGTCGATATTGAGGGCCACC
>DATJEI010000014.1:0-14701 GCA_035496735.1 Bryobacteraceae bacterium
GAAGCTGACATGCTTTTCGATGAGCCGCAGCAGGTGGGTTTCAGGAACCTGATCTTCCAGGCGGAAGTAGTAGAACAACGCTTCAGAGCGGTCGTGTTGCCCCATCATGATCAGCAGGCCTCCGACGATCGGAATCAAACAGAGCATGGGCGGATGCTTTCTTCTAACTTTCTTCTGTTGAATCTCATCCTGCTAATCGACGTGACTTTTTCAACACCTACGCCTGGTTTCGTCAATTGTGCTTCACCGCATAGACCAATGAGACCCTCCCTGAACGGTAAACCTTGTGGCTCAACAGTGTCAGCTTCGCTTGCCTGTAGGGAGGCGCTAGCAACGGAACTCCAGCGCCCAACAGTACGGGGATGACATTTACCTCGACGGTGTCCACACTGCCAGACTGCAAGAAACTGTGAAAGAGTTCGCTACCGCCCATCAGCCATATATCTTTGTCCCCCTCGGTTCGCGACCGTTGCACCCAATCTCCATTCAATTCGGAGACGACAGTTACTTCTGGGTGCTCTTGCTGTTTCAGTGTCCGAGAGAAGACGACGGTTTTAACGCCTGTGAATGCAGCCTCACCAAGTCTCTTTTTTGCAGCCTCGAAGGTACGCCTACCCATCACTAAAGTGTCGAACTGTGCCCATATGGCCTTGAAATCAACCTCGGGGTCAATCTCAATCCAGTCCGCCTCACCATTTGGGCCAGCTATGTAACCATCTACACTCATCGCCACTGCATATCGGATTTGTCGCATTTGCTTGCGCCCCTCTTTGAATGATGCACAGCTGTCAAACCGACTCGATGGCGCAGCATTATAGCTTCGCTCAATGTGCTTGGGTAACTGTTGCAAAATCGCCATTCCACTCACAAACCCAGGGGGACGCTATCTCTACCTAAGTTTTAGGACGACGTAGAACAGTGGCAAAGCGGTGCCGACCGCCGCGAAGATCTCAAATTTAGATCTTACAATTTGAGACTATCGGAAAGTGTTCGTTGGCGAGGCTCGATATCTGAATAACTTCCGACACTCGAGTCTTAAGAAACCGTCGAAAACGGGAATGTACAGACCGCCCTTTTCGAGGACGAATTTGCACGAAATGAGACAGGCGCGCCATTTGAATTGCTCGGTACCATGTTTCTTGCCGTAGGCGATGATGTCCTCCTGGGAAACGCCAAACACCACGGCTCCGATTTTCGACCAGACGCAGGCACCCGCGCACATCGCACAAGGTTCGTGCGTGGAATACAAGACAAAATCCGGTAGATACCGGCCGTAGCCGGAGGAGACATACTTCAATGTTTCAAGCTCCACGTGCTTGATGGAGGAACCCGAAGTTTTTACCCGGTTGCCGGCCGATGCGATAACCACTTCCCGATTTCCAATGAGCTGCGTGATCACGGCACCGATGGCATAATCGCCTCGGTCGCGAGCGCGCTTTGCCTCCGCGATCGCAAGCTGCATGAATTTTGTCTTCGGTTTGTAGGTTGGAGGAATCATTATCCTACCTCTCCCCCGTTAGCAGCCATTCAAACACTCTTGGCAAACTCCCGACTGATCTGAAACAGGATCTCCCCTCCATTTTAACTTTGCCGCGTGCTACCGCAGAGAGATAGTTCGGCTGATTCCCATTTCCGTCAATCCCTTCCCTGCCGGTACCAGCCACGGAAGCGGCATCGTCCGTCTTAAGCACTTCCCTATTCCGGAGCAGGGCTTCCCTCTCAGAAGCAATGTTCGATGAGCCCGATATGCATCTTCTGGGGCCGGCTCCGACTTTCCGCCCAGCCCCCTTTCCAGGGGCCGTTTCCCGTGAAACAGGGAAAAGTACAGGGAATTAACCGCGTTCCGGGTTTTGATGGGTTTGTAGCTTTCGGCACCGAAATGCTGAAATGAACAATACTTCGCGAAATCCTTGCGCAGCAGTCGAACAGGGAAATATCAGGAGCGCAATCGCTCGGATCGGATCGCATCGCATCTGTTTACGCCAACTATCACAGCCTTGCAGGTTCACTTGGTGTCTCCCCGCATGTAAGGCGGGGAACCGACTAGCACACGCCCGCATTCTTCGCCCGGCTCGGGATTGGAATGGGCTACGGGTTTGGAGCTATAATCAGGCGAGAGGGGAAGTATGCGAATCCCTGGCATCCTCCTTGCACTCCTGTTCGGATTGGCCTCTCAAGGCGCTGCGCCAGCAAGCGACCAGTTCCAAACGGCACCCGGTTCCTCTGCGCCTTCTGTCAAGTCTGATTTGCTGAACAGTCCGATCAGGAAGTTCCATCCGGCAAACGAGCGCCGGCGTGACTTCGATCTCCGCAATCTCGGCTCGATCCACATCGAGGACGAGCGCGATAACGTCTGCTACACCATCCGCAGCTACATTGTGGCGCGTGAAACCCGGGATTCCGATTCCACCAAGCTCGTGGGCTATTCGACTTGTCAACCTTCTTCAAAGTATGAACTGAGGATCACGGTCGAAGACCCCGAAGAATGATTCCACAATAGCAACCTTGCTCAGCTATCGATGTGCACGATATCGATATTCAATAATAGGTATTGTGAGTCAATGGTCCGTTCAGTTGTGATTCTCGGCTTATTCCTTGCGTGGATCGCACCATCCGCCTTTTCCGGCCCACCTTTCCTCACCGATGACCCGCAACCTGTTGCATTTAGACACTATGAATTCTACACATTTTCCACATTGGATCGTTCCCCCGATGGGTATGGAGTGGCGGTTCCAGCCTTCGAGTTCAACATTGGAGCGGCTTCCAACCTTCAATTGCACGTAGTTGCTCCTCTTCAACTGGCTGTTCCGACTGACGGTCGAAATAGCTATGGAGCGGGAGATGTTGAGGTCGGGGCAAAGTATCGCTTCGTCCAAGAGAAGGGAGCGCGGCCGCAGGTCGGTATCTTCCCGATGCTTGAGCTGCCGTCTGGAGACGCCGGGCGGGGGCTAGGAAACGGGCAATTGTGGGCGAAACTGCCAATGTGGGTACAGAAGAGTTGGGGACCATGGACGAGCTATGGAGGTGGCGGCTACATCGTGAATCACGCTCCCGGAATGCGCGACCATGCCTTCTTCGGATGGCAGGTCCAGCGAGAGTTGAACAAGAAGTTGACACTCGGAGCAGAGTGGTTCAATCCCGGCAGCGGCTCGATCGCAGGGACCAGCGCCCATATCGCAAACGTCGGTGGATTCTACAACTTCAATCAAAACTTTAGCCTGTTGTTCACGGTTGGGCACACTGTCGGCGGTGAGGCGCACACCGTTGCTTATTTGGGCCTCTATTGGACCTGGGGACATGATCGGACTAGCGGATCAGATGGCACAAGATTGGATTCGGCCATGTTTTCTGGTCGACGACGCGGGTTCCAGCTATAACGCTTAGTTTCGCAGAGGAAGTTCTATGTCACTCCGCAACTGGTTATTTGATGAAACCACCCCTGGTTCCGTCTTCTTGGTGAGAGTCATGGTCGGATGGGTGTTCTTGTCCGAGGGCATTCAGAAGTTCCTGTATCCCGCCGCTCTCGGGGTGGGCCGGTTTGAGAAGATCGGAATTCCGGCTCCCTACTTCTCTGCGCCTTTTGTTGGCGTGGTCGAGATCGTTTGCGGCTTGCTGCTTATTGTCGGTTTTCTTACTCGACTTGCCGCGATCCCCCTCCTGATCGACATTTCCGTCGCAATCGCGACAACGAAGGTCCCTGTGCTCTCGAAGACGGGGTTCTGGGGCGCGATGCATGAAGCTCGAACCGACTTCTGCATGTTTCTGGGTCTAGTGTTTCTAATCGCAGTCGGCAGCGGATGGCTTTCGTTTGATGCACGATTCCAAAGTTCCAACGGCTAGCTGAAATGTCGACGGCAGGACTGCGCTGCGGGACCATGCAGTTCTATTCCTGAAGCTTGGGACGGCTGCATTCGGAGGCCCTGCCGCACACATTGCCATGGTGGACGAAGAAGTGGTCCGTCGGCGCCGATGCCTGTAGCTGAAGGCGACTCGTTTGTTGGGATCGATGTCAGCACGCACGAGTTAAGTGTCGCCTTACGCCGCAGATAGTGTGGCTAGCGCCTCAGCCAACACCAGCGCCCCACGAGCGATGTCCTCGGGAGATGCATACTCGTCAGGACGATGGCTGTATCCGTTGCGACACGGGATAAACAACATTGCCACCGGGGCGATACGGGCCATGAAAAGCGAGTCATGATAGGCGCGGCTGATCATCGGAAGGAATTTCTGCCCGTACTTCCTGCAAGCGTCAGAAAGAACTTCCACGACCGTGGGCGCACACTCGGCAGGCGCATCCGCGTTCAGCAGTTCGGGGTGAATTGCAACTCGCCGCCTTGCTGATATTGCGTTACACGCATTCTCCATCGCCTTCATCACACCATCACGTTGCGCAAGATCGGTATCGCGAATATCAGCGGTGAGACGAACCCGGCTGGGAATGCTGTTGATTGCGCCCGGAAACACCTCGCAAATGCCCACTGTCGCGACGGTATCGGCCGTGCCACTGGTTCGCGCTGCATTCTCTATCGCAAGGATCAGTTCCGCTGCGGCGCACAGGGCGTCCCGGCGATCCGGCATCAGGACGCCGCCAGCATGTCCGCCCGTCCCTTCGATAGAAACGCGCACACTCGCCGGAGCAGCAATCTTGGTAACCACTCCCAGCGGTATCTGCTGACGTTCTAGCACAGGACCTTGTTCGATGTGCAACTCGACGAACGCCTTGTAGTGGCCGCCGGGCAACTTCACCTGATTGAGAGGTCCGCGTAATCCCGCCTTACGCCGTACCTCTTCGATTGATGCCCCGTTGTCGTCCTCCAACTTTTTGGCGGCTTCGGCCGAGAGAACGCCGCAGAGTAACCGGCTGCCGAGGCATCCGATTCCAAAGCGAGTCGGTTCTTCCGAAGTAAAAACCACCAGTTCGATCGAGTTCGTCGGACGGAATCCACTCCGCCGCAACGCCCGTATCGCCTCAAGGCCTCCCAGCACTCCCACGACGCCGTCGTATTTCCCGGCATTGGGAATCGCGTCGATGTGTGAGCCGGTACCGACTGCGGGCGCTCCCGGATCCGAGCCATTCCATCTTGCAAAGATATTTCCGATTGCATCCTGCCGCAGTGTCAGTCCGGCCTCTTCACATCGTTCTCTAAGCCAGGCACGGGCTCTAAGATCAGCGGGGGTGAAAACGATTCTTGTTACGGCTGGTGGGTCTGCATCAGAAATAGCAGCTAGGGCTTCGATCTCGGAGAGCAGCCGGTGCCGATCAATTTCAAGCTTCATGGGTGACGATCAGCCAGCGGATGGCGGTTCCAGTCTTTGTAAATAAGGTACTTCGCGGGCACCTTGCCCAACGCTCCGAACCATTGCGGGCACCACGGCCCCATCCAGATAAAATCACCGGCGGTGGCCGGATACCACGAATCGCCTAGCCGGTAAATCCCGCCGCCTTCGAGCATGAGGAGCCCATGTTCCATCACGTGCATTTCGACCATGCTGAGCGCCACTCCCGGCTGGTACACCATGGTGTTTACGGCGAAGTCGAAACTCATATCATCCGGAAGCAGACATTTGACCTGCAGGCCGGGATCATCTCCGAGGGCGTGTGACGAAACCGTGTCTTCGCTCGACACGATAAGCCGCGGCGGTTCGACCGAAGCCAGCGTGCGATAGGGCTTTTCTACAACCGCCACGCGGCTTGTCTTCGCGGCAGCCACGCGATGTTGCAACCCCTCGGGCAAATAAGCATAGCCGCCCACGCTCAATTCGCTTTGTTTGCCCTCAAGATCCAAATTGATTACTCCCTCCAGCACAAAAATGAAACGCTGCGCCGGTGTGCCGCCTAGTTCGCCGCCCATCTCGAACTCGGCCGTGTACTGCGTAAACTTCGCTCCGATGGCCGGCCCGGCGTGCACAACGGCGGAGCAGGCCCTCATACCCGGCAGGGTGGTGCGGACAAAAGTGTCGGCAGTCAGCAGCAGGTGATTGGGTTGTTGAGAACTACGCGTCTGGCCAAGGTTATGCACGACACATCCTCTTTTGAAGTGTGGATGACGAAGCAAGCTGATCGAGCAGATGCAAGCCGCATTCAATGGCCTTCGCCACATCGTCACGCGCGACTGATTCGGCAGGGTCGTGGCTGATCCCGCCTCGAGTTCGCAGAAAAATCATGGCAGCAGGAACTTTCTCGGCGAGAATCATGGCATCATGTCCGGCGCCGCTCACCATGTGATGCGGTTCACATCCAGCTTTCCGAACCGCCAGTTCGACTTCACTGACGAGAAACGGATCCATTGCCACGGCCTGTTGATTCAAAAGGATATTACGGCTCACGGACAACCCGCGCCGTTTGGCAATTTCTTCCGCCTGTCGAATGAGATTGTCCACTGCCTGGGCTCGAATCCCGTCCAACCCGTGACGTATGTCGAGAGTTAGCCGAGCCTCCCCGGCAATGACGTTGATCGCTCCGGGCTTGGCCTCTATAGTGCCCACCGTGGCTACTAGATTCGGAATATTCTGAGCCTCCCGCTCAACCGCGGTAATCCACTCCGCGGCGCCCGCGATGGCGTCGTAGCGAAGATGCATGGGCGTCGTACCCGCGTGGTTGGAGCGGCCAAGAAATATGAACTCCAGGCGGCTCTGGCCGGCGATGGCTTCGACCACTCCGAGCGGCCGCATAAGTGTCTCTAGAACCGGGCCTTGTTCGATGTGAAATTCCACGTAACCCAAAATATCGTTTCTCAAAGCGGCGTGAGCAATGTCTCCTGGATTCAAGCCAAAATCTTTGATGGCCTTGTGCACGGAAATTCCTCGCGCATCTTGGTGGCTCAGGAGTTCCTCGTCGAGTCTGCCCGTCAGCGCCCGGCTGCCGATAAAGGGTGTGCCAAAACGAACTCCCTCTTCCTCAGAGAAACCAACGACCTCAATTCCGAAAGGAAGCCGTCGTCCATCTAGAGCCGTCAGCAGCGCGATGGCAAGTACTACGCCAAGACTTCCATCGTATGCTCCAGCATTGGGAACCGTATCGAGATGTGAACCCACAAGCAGTCGCGGAGCGTTGGAGTCTGCCCCAGGGTAAAATCCACGCAAATTCCCGGCGGCGTCAATTCTTACTTCGGCCCCGAGCGGCTCTATCCACCTTGCGATTTCCCGATGGCAATCACGCATGGGCGAGGAAAGAAACGTCCGCCGCGTGCTGCCGGAGTCTTCGCTGAAGCGCGCCAGTTTCTGGCACCGGGCGATAACTTCTTCCGCACGATTTGTAATCCCATCCGTTGTCTGCACTGGGTTCTATGTTTGCTGATAAATAGTACTAGGCCCGGCGAATGACCTTCGCCGCAGCCCACCCGACGAGCACGAGGACGACCAGGATCTCCCAACTATATGTGTTCCCGTAAGTGGCCACCGGGAAGTGATTGCTGAGCATGATAAATACAACCGGAACCGCCATAAACGTATTGTGCTTGGACCGTAGCTTGGCCTGGGCGCCGAGGGAAGCGTCGAACGTGGTGCCGGCCGCGGAGGCGGCGATCATCTTGCGTTGCGCGGGAAGAATTCGCTCCCACACGTTAAGTGTCATGATCGTGCCAAACATCGCTCCCACGTGGATGTATGCAGCACGCCCACTGAACAGATGTACCAATCCCCATGAGATAGCGGCAATCATAATTAGTGAAAACATCGCAAACATCGCTTCGGACCTACAGAGAGCCGTCCGCACCACTAGATCGTAGATGAGCCAACCGAGAACTAGCACCCCCAATCCGATGGCGATACCGCGCCCTTGCGAAATGTCCGCCACGTCGGTGTCAATGAATCCACTGCTAAAATAGTACATGAGGAACATCAGCACCATTCCACTCAGCCAGGTCATCGCCGCTTCCCAACGAAACCAATGGACCTGCCTGGGCGTGACCCTCAAAACTTTCTGCCTTTCGACAGTGTAAAAACCGCCGCTGTGGACCATCCAAAGAGCCGCGGGCTTGCCCTCCGAATCCTTCGCAAGTTTTGCAAACTGGCCGTCCAGCCATGTGAAGTAGAAGGTTTGGCCCACCCACATGATTGCGGCAAAAACATGAAACCACCGAACAGTAAGGTTGAGCCATTCCCGGACCGAAGACGTCACCTTAGCTCCTCATCGGTTCTCGGCGGGGACGATCATGAGTTCAGCTTCCCCGGTAAGTGGTGTACCCGTTCGGGCTCAGCAGCAGCGGAATGTGGAAATGCGATTCGCCGTCTCGTACTTGGAACATGATTTCCACTTCCGGGTACAGCCCATTAATTCTTCGTGCCGCAAAGTAGGTGGCCGTGTCGAACGCCAAACGGTAAAGACCAGCGGAAAGGACTTTGTCGTCCGGCAGTAGTTGACCGCAGCGACCGTCCTGGTCAGTACGCCCTGAGCCCAGCAGCAACCAGTTGCCCGATGTGTGCTGCCTCTCCAGGCGCACCGGCACATCTCTCGCCGGCCGGCCTCGAGCGGTGTCCAGAACGTGAGTCGAAATGCATTTCATCTCGAAAGCCATCTTGTCAGCCGAATATGCATGATCTGCCGCTGCTGCTCTGCCGCTTCATGAAGCTCGGCTGCTTTGTCATTGTGCAAGCGACGCTGCAGGATTTCCAGAATTTCCGGCCCCGATTTCCCCGTGGCACACACGATAAAGATATGGCTGAACCGTCGCTCGTATTCCCGATTGGCCTCCGCCAGCGCGATCTTAACCGCATCGGCGGCGACTGCCACGTTCCGTTGCTCCTGCGCCGACCAGGCCGCAGACTGAGCCGACAGAGATTGCGATGCCTGGGACTCGCCGATCCGCGGGTGGCTGCGAAATGCCTCCATCCAATCCTCCACAGGCAGATTACGCCAGGTTTCGTCAGACGCTGCCAGCAGAGTCGCCAGATCGGCAAACGGTCTCCGTGCTGCCATCCCTTCAGCCCATGCGTTTGAGCCGCAACATGGCAAGACTTCCTTCGCTGCGTCTTCCGCCGGAAGACCATTCCATCGCGCCAGCGCCTCGCTCATGTCTTCGGCTCGCCCGCAGCCAGCGTTTCGAGGAACTCCGCGACCAGATTGCCCGCCATCGCTGTCCGATATCTTGCCGTAGATCGAATATCATCGATTGGCCGAATCTCCGCTGCGGTTGCGTTCTTTGCCAACTCCAGGAGTAAAGGCTCGATGGGCTTTCCCTTCACCACTTGTTCCGTCTCTGCCAAGCGAAGTGGCACCGGCGCTACGCTTCCGAGAGCGATACGGACATCCTCGATAACGCCGCCCGCAAGCCGGCCCAACGCCGCGATGCACACTTTGGAAATCGCCTGGGCATTGCGCGCCCCAACTTTGCGCGTATAAGAAAGATATTCTGAAAATCGCCGGGGAAGACACACGGCTCGAATCAGCTCATCCGGCGCCAGCTTCGTCTTCTTGTAATCCGTATGAAAGTCCCCGTAAGGCAACCTGCGCTCCCCGCGAACTGAAATCAGAATGAGTTCTGCATCGTACACTAGCAGTGCCGGCGAGGAATCGGCGGCTGGCGACGCGTTCACGATATTGCCTCCGAGCGTCCCTCGATTCTGGTTCGCGATCCCGCCCGTCCACCTGGCAGCGCTCGCCAGCAGGGAAAACTCTCGCTTCAAAACATCGTGTTCGCGGAGATCAGTGTAAGTGCATCCGGCGCCGATGCGAATTTCGTGTGGCAAAACTTCAATGCCCCGCAGCTCGGGAAGATTCCAGATACTGACTAGCCTTCTCGCCGAGAGTTTCCCCGCCGCGTACTGCACCATGAGGTCCGTACCTCCGGCGATTGGCAGCCATGCTCCCGGCTCGTTGGCCAGCAGCGAGACCACCGCTTGCAAGGTGGTCGGCGCAACCATTTGATAGTCGGCTGGGTTGGCCCTCATGTTGTGGCCCTCCGCCGTGCCGCTTCCGCCACGGCTTCGAAGATCTGGATGTAGCCGGTGCAGCGGCAAAGATTTCCGGAAAGTCCTTCGCGGATATCTTCCATCGTTGGATTAGGCTTCTTGCGCAGCAGATGAGACGCCGCGAGGATCATTCCCGGAGTGCAGATGCCGCACTGCGCACCACCCAATTGAAGAAACGCTTCCTGTAAATCATTCAACCGCGTCCCAGCTGCCAGTCCTTCGATGGTGACAATGTCCGCGTCTCTGGCCTGGAGAACGGGTATGAGGCAACTATTCACCAGCTCGCCGTTTACCAGCACAGAACACGAACCACACTCGCCTTCGCCACATCCCTCTTTTGCCCCGGTCAAGCCAAGCTGGTACCGCAATGTGTCCAACAATCGTTCCATCGGATAGACGCGTAGGGTCTTGGGCTCGCCGTTGACTATCAACGAAAGCTCGCACGGGCCATGGTTCCCAGCAGGGCGGCTCATCGCACTCCACCGCCGGCCGGCGGTTCGCTGTCAACCGTCAGCGCTTCGAAGATATCCTCCGGAAGCAGTGGAATCGAATCGAAACCCATCTTGAGCGCGTCTTCGATTGCGTTGACGATGGCTGGGGCTGGACCATCCATCGGAAGTTCGCCGATTCCTTTCGCGCCAAAGGCCCCGTGAACGTTCCCGATTTCCTCGAAGAACACGCGAATGGGAGGAAGGTCGGAGGAAGTTGGCATGATGTAATTGGTCATCTGGCCGTTTTGCATGCGCCCATTTTGCCAAATCACTTTTTCATACAGCGTATATCCTATGCCTTGCGCGATGCCACCGGCGATTTGCCCGCGGGCCAAAACCGGATGGAGCACTTTGCCCACTTCCTGCAGCGCCATAAAGTCATCCACCGATACGCTATAAGTCGTCAAATCAATTGTCACCTCGGCGACATAGACCGCCCAGGCGAACGCTGCGTATGCCTCGCCGCGATACTTCTCATCATCCCAGAACACGTCGTTCGGAGCTTCGTAGTGTGCCCACGACCGGAATGGTCCATGTGCCGCAACCTGATTCCGGCAGGCGACGCGAAACTCTTCCGGTGAGTACGACTTGCCAAGCAAGCCGGCGCCCACTAGGGTCTGCTTGATTCCCAACGCCGCAGACTGCACCAGTTTCCCCACAACCATGACGGTGCGCGATGCCACTGTAGGGCCACTGTTCGGCACCTCACTCGTATCCGCCTGCGCAATCCCAACCTGCTCGTACGGCAACCCAAGCGCTTCCGCCGCAATCTGACAAAGCACGGTTTTCGTTCCCTGGCCGAATTCTGTGCTTGAAACCAATATGCGAACGCTGCCGTCGGCGCAGCCCTCCACCCCGACCACGGAACTGAGATAGCGCTCTCCCGACCCGGTAAATCCTGCGCCATGCAAGAAGGCTGCGATGCCCATTCCCTTTCTGGTCGCCCCAATGGAATTCTCTTTCGCGAAGCGCTGCCTTTTCGCCCGATAGTCGGAGAGCTCTAGCGCCCGATCGAGAAGCTTGTCCAGATCGATCGGTTCATGCAGGGTCTGTTCGGTGGTTGTTGTCTGCCCTGGCTTCAGGAAATTGCGCCGCCGGATCTCAACCGATGAAAGCCCCACCGCCTTCGCGATGCGGTCCATGTGCCGCTCCAAAGCAAACAGGCTTTGCGGCGCTCCGAAGCCGCGAAAAGCGCCGTGAGGCGGCGCACTAGTGGCTACCGCCTTTCCCCGGATACGAACGTTGGGCCAGTAATAAGGGCCGCCGGCATGAATTGTGCCGCGCGAAAGCACCACCGAGGACAGCGTGGAATACGCTCCGCCGTCGATCGTAAAGTCAATTTCGCCGCCCAGAATCTTCCCATCTTTACTCACGGCTGTCCGATGCCGCGTCCGCGAAGGGTGCCGCTTGGTCGTAGCCGCCATATCCTCCATGCGGTCATAAATAATTTTCACCGGCCGCCCGGACTTGATTGCCAGCAGCGCCGCGTGCGCCGCAATCATCGATGGATATTCTTCTTTGCCGCCGAACGCGCCCCCCGTCTCCATCTGCACCACGCGAACTTTGTCTGCCGGCAAGTTGCACAGGGTCATCAAAGCCTTGTGCACATAGTAGGGGCACTGCAACGATCCCCACACGGTGATGCCCTGTTGCGCGTCGAAGCTCGCGACCATTCCGTTATTTTCAATGTAAAGCTGCTCCTGCGCCCCCGTTCTGTATTCACCTTCGACGATGTAGTCCGCGCTCTCCCAAATCCCATCAATGTCGCCTTTCTCTACTAGATAAGCCTTGAAGATGTTGTCCGCGCCCCAAATGACTTGGGAATGGCTCTCGCTCTCTTCCATAGTGAATACCGCGGGGAGTGGTTCATATTCAATCAAGACCGCTTCGACCGCCATGGGAAGACGGTGCCGATCCGGATGGGCCAGCAGCAGAATTGGTTCTTCGGGATGGTTGACGACCCCGTCCGCGAGACAGGGCTGATCGTCTGTAATCAGCGCAACGATGTTTTTGCCGGGAATATCCTTCGCGGATACGACGACAAATTCGTCCCACGCGATTCCCGCCCCGAACGTGATCTTTTTCGTCCTGCCTCGCGGAACCCGGCTGCGAACCGTGGCGCCGTAGAGCATGTTCGGCAGCGCTATGTCGTCGACGTACTGCGCATGTCCCGTGACTTTGTCCCGCCCCTCCTTGCGCGGGACGGGTACGCCGACTGACGCCGCGACACTGCGATCATTGGTCATGAAATTGATTATCGCACTGAGGTTCGCCGGCTACCGCCGCCATTCCCGCCCGCTTGGTTCTCCGGGAAACTTGCCCTCAGAGAACACAGGTTGTCCCCGCAGATACGTAGCCTTAACCACTCCGCGCAACGTTTCTCCCAAGTAAGGCGACAGCGGATATCGGTAGTGCAGCCGCTCTTGTGTCACCTGAAACTCTGCTTCTGGATCAAATACCACCAGGTCCGCATCATGGCCGGGGGCGAGTCGACCCTTGCGCGCGCCGCACCCAGCCAGTCGCGCCGGACCCTCCGCCATCCAGCGCGCAATGTCCATCAGCGTAAATCCCCGCCGGCTGGCCTCGGTCCACATCACCGAAAGCGCTACAGAGAGGCCCGCAATGCCGCCCCAGGCGGTCCTGAAGTTGCCCTCCTCAAGCCGTTTCATGGCCGGCGGACAAGGAGAATGATCGGTGGCCACCAGATCGATTACTCCTTCACTTAGCCCTTGCCACAATGCTTCGCAGTTTTCACGGCTCCGGATCGGCGGAGCACACTTGCACAGAGTGGCTCCGTTCCCGATGGTGTCGGCCGCCAGGTGCAGATAATGCGGGCAGGTTTCTACGCTCAACGACAGTCCTTCGGAGCGCGCGGCCCCCAACTCAGGCAGCGCCCGGCTCGTCGCGAGATGCACGATGTGCAAACGAAATTCGTACTCCCGGCATAACGACAACATCATGCGAATCGCAGACAGTTCGGCTTCGTCGGGCCGTGATTGCAAGTACGTCGCGTAACATTTCCAGTCGGCATTGGCCAGACGCTCCGTAGCCGCGTCCACTGGACCAGCAAGCTCGGCATGTACAAGTAGCGGCAGGCCGGTCCGCGCGACGTGCGGCAAAGCTGCGCGCAGATCTTCCTCGGTAACCATGCTGAAGCCATTGATTCCCGGGTGAATCAGAAAGCACTTGAATCCCAGAACACCCGCGCCGGCGAGCGCCTCGATGTCTTCCTGATTCTCTCTGACTACTCCGCCCCACGCCGCCCAATCGACCCGGCATTGGTTCCGCGCGGCAGCACGCTTTGTCTCGAGCGCGACGACAGTGGTGGTCGCCGGCAGGCAATTCAGGGGCATGTCCACCAAAAGCGTGAATCCTCCCGCCGCGGCGGCGCGGGTTGCGGTGTTGAACCCCTCCCACTCCGTCCGTCCGGGATCGTTGATGTGGACGTGAGAATCCACTAGCCCAGGAAGAATCGCGGCGGCGCCGAAATCATGCAACTCAATTGCGCTCGGCACTTCCCCAGGAGGAACAACCGCCCGGATTTGTTCCCCTTCCACGAGTATCGCGGCTGGCTGAACTCCTTGCCCAGCGACCACTCGTCGAGAGATGAAAGCCTGCAAGCTCATGGCATCAATCAGCCGTCGTTCGAGGACGTAAGCATGAAGTGCGAGCTTATCGCTCCCTCTTCCCTTTTTCAACTTGCCATGATCGAGGATTCGACCGGAGAAAAGTTTCGCGCGCCTCCAGCCACCGCCTATACTTGCTTTCTTAGCGCATGCGCGGCTGCCACATCGCGGAAGCCACGCGCCGTCAGGCCACACAAATGAGCAGCCCGTTCATGGAACGCGCGATTCAACTCGCAATCGAGAGTGTCCGCTCCCGACAGGGCGGTCCATTCGGCGCTGTGGTTGTGAAAGACGGCGACATCCTGGCCGAGGGCGTGAACCAGGTGACGGTGACCAATGATCCTACCGCACACGCTGAAGTGCTTGCCATCCGACAGGCGTGCCGGACCCTAGGCCTCTTCGAACTGAAAGGCTGCGAACTTTACACATCCTGCGAACCCTGCCCTATGTGTCTGGGCGCAATCTACTGGACGCGGCTCTCTCGCGTCTACTATGCCAGTTTCGCCGCGGACGCTTCTAAGGTTGGATTCGACGATTCGTTTATCTACCGTGAAATCGCTCAGCCGAAGACGCAGCGTGAGATCCCCATGATTCAAATCATGCGTGAAGAGGCGCTGGCCGCGTTTCGTGTCTGGGAAGAGAAACCGGACAAGGTACGTTATTGAAGCTACCAAG
>DATJEI010000015.1:0-22700 GCA_035496735.1 Bryobacteraceae bacterium
AAACAACGGATGCTCATAAACGTTGTCGCGATTCCATTCGATCACCGCCCAATCGAATTGCTGCCGCCAGGTCCCCGACACCGTGAATCCAGTCGATGACGCGCCGCTCAACGCCGCCACCGCCGAAGGCTGAAAGAAGAAACACTGCAAGTCCCGGTGCGGACTCAGCTTCTGAATTTGTTCAGGCATTCTCTAGAGCCGGATAGTCACCGTCAGATCGCGCCCCGGCAACGTATTGGCGGCGCCCGGTACATTGACCACATCCAGATGGACCTGCGCGCCAACTTCGAATGGCGGCAGGCCGAGACCGTTTACCGTATTCGAAACCGTGGCGCCGTCCGCGATCGTCAGCGTCGAGTAAGCGCCGCTGTTCTGACGAACCAGCAAGGTCACGGCCCCGCCTGATGGCGCCTCCCGCAAGGTCGCGAACATGTCCCGCGGTACATGTGCTTCGTCCATCACGAAGGGTGGAGTTGCATCCGTCTGCACCGCCAGGTATCCGTCCACCTGCAGAGCGATCTGCCCGCCGGAAAGCGTGCGCAGCCCGCCATCGGTGGTGGCCGAATACGGCACATGCATCACCGGGCTGGTGCCATACGTGTTGCTGACATAAAACTCGGCCGCGGCGACCCGCACGTCCGGAAGAAAGACCGAGTAGCTGTAGTTCGCGCTGGCCGGACTCGAGAAGAATGCGCCCACAAATGCTGGGATCACCGTGGTCCGCTCCAGCATATAAACGATTGCGCCCGCCGCATGCGCCGCCCCCACACTTCCATGCGCGCCCCGTGTGACCGTCAATTGCAGGCCCCCGCTCTGCAGACTTTGAACCTGCAAGATTTCCGCGTCGATCTGGATGAAATCATCCGGCTGCGCGGCGCTTACAGCGTTCAACGTGACCGTTGTGTCCGTCGCGGCGATCCCGCCCGCCAAGCTCACCGTCGACGGCCCGTTGAGCTCGTCGTAGTAGAACAGCGTGAGCGATCCCGCCGCAATCGTGAGTGTATTCAGCAGACTGGGGAAAGTGATTCCCGTAAGGTTAACAGTTCCCTGCCCCGCCGGAGTCAACACAAAGTCCGGCAGCGGCGGAAAGCCCGTGTCGCCCCCCGCGCCGCCGCTTCCGATCTGCCAGCGCGTCAGAGGATTCAGCTCGTACCGACTCTCCTGATTGAGCACGTTCGCCGATCGCCCCGAGATCTCCACTGTCTGCCCGCCCCAGTTCGGAACCTGCATCTGCACCGGACTGGTCGCACCGACAGCTCCGAAATTCCAGGCCGAGTCGGCGACCACAAAGTAACTCGTGGTGTCCGGAATCACCGCCCACGGCGGCGCAACGGCCAAAGTGGTCGCATCGTTACCAGTCACCGCCCGTTCCTGGGTGGCGCCGGTTCCGCGCGTGATCCGCACGGATTTGCCCAGGAATTCATCCGCCGCCATCCCCAGCGTGCCGTTGCCGATCGTCGTCCCAGTGAAGACGGTCGCGCCCGCTTCGGGTTGCAGTTCTCGCCGCCACGAGAAATTCGCATGATCGTAATTGGAATCCGGCGGACCCACCAGCTCCGGCGTTGCTCCCGCATCTGTATAGGACGTCGCCACTGCCACGCTCGCCGCGATCCTGAGCAGTTGCGATGGATTCAAACCTCTATAGACGTTGAACGCCGCAGTCTGCGGCGAAAAACTCAGACCCGTCAGCGTCACTTCGTTTGTGTTGGTTCCTGACGGAATCGTAGCCCGCGCCGTGAAGGACAATCCGCTCTCCGCGCCGCTCGCATCCAGCGCCGTCAGCGCGTAGTACAAATTCTGATTGCCGGCCAGCGTGCCTCCGGTCGCCGGCATGGTCGGCGAGAGGCTCACTAGTGGAATCGCTGCGCCCGTTGCCTTCGGCAGCGCGGGCGGCACGAAAGCGACGCTCAATAACACCGCGCCCCCGACCGCTCCTTGAATCACCGTTTCGGTAATCCCGAACTGCTCGATGCCGTTGCTGTCGACAACGCTTCCAACCAACGGCTTGGGCAGCCCCAACCCGGCCCCGCTGGGACTTCTGCCGCCCATCGTGCTCGCGTCGCCGGTCGTATACCATTCGTCATCGTGCCACTGCGCCGTCACCAGCACGCTCTCAAAGTTGCGGCCTGGAGCCAGTTGCACCACTCGCAGCGGCTGCCGTTCCAGACCCTCCTTCAGATAAGTGACGCTGATGAGATCGCCTGGCGTCAGCCCAACCGCCTTCACCGTCGTCTCGAATTCCACGAACGTCGAACCGCTGAGCGCCTTGTCGAGATGCAGCCGCATCATGCGCGCCGCTTGATCGAAATTCGGCAATCCGAGGGCGGCGAACGATGCGGTGACTTCACGCCCCGTCAGCAGCGCATCGTCGATATCCACCAGACCCAGGCTGTCTTGCGAATATTGGTTGAATTCGTCTTGAAATTCCACCGCGAGGCGGTTTGCGACGTCCGCGCCGTTAGGAGACCACAGCCGTATCGCCGGATCACCGTTCGCCTTGCGTACAATCCCCGAAAATGCCGCCGAGCCGTCACTGAACTCATACGCCGGCCAGCCTGCGTTGAGCGTCTCCGTACTGTTGCTGCCGTCCGGCAGCGCGGGCTGCTGCAGCGCCAGGGTGTTTTCGACGCGCAGCCGCAGCAGCCCGCTCGGCCCATACGCCAGCATCAAGCTAGAGCCGTTGCGAATTCCCTTCACCACTTCCGCCGCGCTCCACCGTTTGTTGATGACCAGATTGCATTGAAACCGCGGGATCGAGATGGCGTTACCGTACAGGTCGATGGTCGGAATTTGCGTGTCGCAATACGCCGCTGCCGCCGCGAAACTGGGGAGATCGATTTCCGCCGTCAGCCATCCGCTGCGCCGCAACACATCCAGCAGCACCCATGGTGGACTGTTGGTGAAGGCCTCTCCTAACGTGATCCCGCCGCTGTCGAACCGTTCCAGCTTCAGCCCCATCAGCAGCACATGGATGGAGGGGAGCGATTGCGCGCTGCTCACCTGATTCGGTACCACTACGCTGAGGACTGCCATGCTGCCATATGGATCGCCCAGCGGCTGCCCGGACGCGTCCACAAAATCGGCATTCAACGCACCGTTCCGCGCCCCCGCGGTCACCAGATTAAACCAGCCGGTGGCAGTCATGTCCTTGCCGCTTTGGCCTTGTGGGATCTCGACCCCGTTCACGACCACCGTGACCACGTTTTCGATTTGCCCCATCCCCAGCAGCACTTCCATGTGCGTAAGATTGCCGTCATTGCGAGCGAAGGTGATCGGCGGCTGATACCACGCCGTACCATACACCAGCGGAACGAAATCGTTGTACCGCGCCTGGTTGTCGATCAATGACGAGAGATGCGTTCCACTCTCACCGAAGCTGCGCACCTGAAGCTGCGCCGGGACGAATTCGATGCCGCCGAAGTTCCGCGTCACGCGGCTGGCGCTGTCGGTGTCGAACATCCCCCGCGCCACGCAGGAGGTACGCGTGTAATCGCAACTCGTGAAGGGAGCCGCACCGTCCAGATTTCCCACTCCGCCGGTCTGATCCGGACAATATCCGCAGCGGTTCAACGCCGAATATTTTCCTTTAGGTCCGCCATTCAGCGCTTCTAATCTCTGCGCGTCGGTGGAGGGAAACGACCACGGGCATTGCCGCTGGATTCGCGCCTCCGGCAGCACGATCCGCTGCAGGTTGAGGCGGTTTGTAAAGCTGACCCGGAACGCCGATTCCGTGATTTCCTCTGCCATGCTTCCGGTTCCGAGAAAAATCACTCGCTGTTCCGAGACCGGCGCGTTTGCCGCTAAGTCGTAAAACAGGAACTGAACGGTGACGCGCCCGCCACGGAATCCGGTTTCGCGTTCAATCTGCGAAAAATGCGAATCCGCGTTGGCCAGAGTTACGATTATTTTTTGCGCGCCATCCACGCCCTGGTCGGACGAAGCCACTAATGCCGCAAGGTTGTGCTTTAGCAGCCGCGCCGGATATACGTTGCCGCCCACCGTGACGGCATGTGTGCTCCATCGCACCGTGAGGCCGGACGCCAGCACGCAGTCGAAAAGGAACAGCGGTGTCGCGGGCGTTTCCTGCTCTTTGATTTGGTCGATGGTCGGCATGGGTCTAGCTTTCGGTACTCACAATTTGAATCATCGCGTCGTAAACGTCGGTTCCCTGTGCAGTCACGGTGATTTGGTCGGAGCCAAACCGCGCTTTCGGATACACACCGCCGGCAGTGCCGGTCATTTTATAATCCGACGGCCCCGGTTGCGCCTCTGCCTGCATCCCGAACACTTCCACGGAGGCCCCCGCTGCAACCTGCGCCCCGAACGTAACCGTCGTCGCTCCTGCTTGCCCTGGATTCGAAGAAAAGTAAACTCTTCTCCATTGCATCCCGGCCGCGAAGGATTTGCTGGTATTCGCTACCGCCAGCGTCACCGCCGATCCCGAAGAACTGCGCACCCAGACGCTCAAACAATATTGAAAGTCTCCGGGAACATTGAGCATCTGAGTCAACCCCGCCGCTGCCTGGCCGGTATTCACCAGCAGCGTCGCGCGCGTGGTACCGAACGGATCGGCGATCCCACCAGTGAGTTGCACCAGCGCGCCAACGGTCCACGCGCCCGCACTGAAGTTCTCGCTCTGGAGCAGAAGATTCCCCACCGGATCGAGAAAAGTAAACGTACCCGACATACCCGACGTCTGCTGAAATAAGCTCTCGATGGCGTTCCACTCCGCCAGCGTCAGTCCTGTCGCTCGCAGCGACCAGCCCGCGACCGCTCCGTCGGAATCTGCATACACTACCCTGCTCCCATCCGCCAGCACGTTCACCACGGTGCGTTGCAGCCCTTGCTTGATCACCGGATAGAGCGCCGCCGCGCCAGTCGTCAGTTGAGGAAAAACCAGCATGTTAACTTCGGTTCTCCTTCACGGTGACGCTCGCCACCCCGCTCGACTGCCCGACGTACTGCGTCGTCAGCTGATCGCTGTCAAAACTGCAGTTCGCGTACACCGTGCCATCCCATGGGTCGGGGAACGCAAAGCTCTCGGCCTGTCCGCCCTGCGATCTAAAAAATGACTCCACCGCCGTCAGTTCCGCCTCATCCAACAGGCTCAGCCGGATCGTCCATCGCCGAAGCGGCGCTCCATAATCTTGAAACCGTTGTTCACGGCCATCCAGGAAGCGGAACATACGCGTCGAGAACCCGCGCGTCCGACTAGACCCATACTGCGCCACTGCCCCGCTTTTCAATGCTGGAAATGTTGCCACACTACACCTCGCGAATTACGTCGTTCAATACACCGGATTGCAACATCGCCTGCCGGACAGCCAGAGCGATATCCCCGCTGTGGTCCAGGAATGATTGACTATCCATCGCCTGCACCTGCACCGTGATCTGCGGCGAGGGCGAATTCGTCATTGCTCTCGGCACACCGCCTTGCGCTGCATCTACTCCGGACGCGCCGCCGACTCCTTCACGGAAGCCTGCGTCCAAATGGATAGGCAATGGCGCCATGTACGTCGGCAGCGCTGCGGTGCTCGAATCACCGCCACCAAACAGCCCCACCAGACCCGAAACCAATGGCGCCAGACCGACGCCGCCGCCCAACACGCCCCCGAGCGTACTGCCAATTGTGCCCAGGATCGAATCGCCCGCCGACCCTCCGCCACTTGCGGGCTGCACCATCGCCGCCAACGTCTGCTGCATCAGAGCGTCGTTGATGGTCTGCTGTTGCTGCAGTTGATCTGCCAGGCTAGTCATGTGCGTATTGAGCGAATCGCCGCCGCTGAGTCCGCTCGCCCGCAACAAACCCGCCAAACTTTCAGGACCTTTGGTTGTCATCCCTCGCCTCCCGCCACTCTTTTTCCAGCGTCAACATTGCGTCAGCTTCCCTCGCCGGGAGCGCCGCCAGCTCGCCCCTGCCCAGACTCTTGCTCGCGAAGAACCATTCCACCCAGCCAATACTTTCAGGTGTCACCCATGACCGCGGGCATTCTTCGGTCGAAGTGCGTCCCCGCGCCCATACCACTCTCCGCGGCCCGCGCTGTTCGTCGGAAATCCACCCACACCGGCGCGTCCCTTCCAGCCCTTGCCGTCTGCATGACTCGCATTTCCATCCGGCCTGATTCCCGCTCAGAAAATGGAATGCGACAGTTAGTTTTTTCTTTCGGCCTCGCTCAAGCCGCATTCCGCCTTCACGCGGCCCAGGATCTCCGTCGCCAACTCCAGCGGGCCCTTATCCACCACCGCTTGCGGAGTCGCTGGCTCTCCATCGATCGTCAGCCCTTCCACCGTCAGCAATCCCCACTCCAGATATGCCCGGTCCACCTCCGCGCCCACTACTGCGGCCTCTAGCTTCTCCCGCGCGTCCGTACCCGCCGCCAGAAACTCCGCCTTGCGCCCGATTTCCCGAATCCGACGCGCCAGCTCCAACCTTCGTCCAAACGTCAGCCGCGCGATCGCATATCTCACTCCGGCCACCGACTCCGCATCGAACCACAACGCGCTGTCGTAGGAATGTTCCGCCTCGCTTCTAAGCGAACGCGATGTAGAGCTCATCGTTGACTGCCCCCTGTGCCCGGCTGTTCTGAAATTTCCATTGCAACCGCGTCTCTGAATCGTCGAAAGAAGGAACCTCCGGCACCATTGCCGGCATATATGCTCCAAACAACTGCCCGCTCGTCTGGCCGAGTTGCAGCATCACGCTGATGGGCGACCGCTGCCGCGCCGCTTGATACAGCGCTGGAGTCTGCGCGTCCGCCATCTCGAATACGCTGAAGTTCAGCATCACTTTGCGTTCCCCCGCGGCGATGCAGCGCGCCAGGTCGCTGCCGAACTCGCGCACTCGCAGTTGAACGCTATTGCTCAGACTGAGTTCCGCCCCAGTCAGCGTAAGAAAATTCGCCGGAGTCGCGCCCATCCACACTTGCCCCAGATGCCCCGGCACGATCGTGTAGTCGAAGCCGGCGTTCTCTGGCTCCGGAGCGAACTGCGTCAAACCGCCCTGTCCGCTGGTGAAGCTGGCGCTGTCCAGCAAATCTTGTGAAGGCCCCGCGAAGACAAATTCCTGAAAGTCGCCATTCACCCTGACCTTCACCGAATCGATCGCCGCTCCGTTCAGAATTCGTTGCACCGCGCCTGCCGGATCCCAATAATCGAAAATGCTGACGCTCCCTAAATCGCTCCCCAGCGGATACGTCAGCGTCGGGCCCAGAACCGTCCCCGCCGCTACTCCGCCCGTGAAAGGTGCAATCAGAAACACGGTCGTCGAATCCTGGATCGCCGCGACGAATCGAATCTCCCCCCCGTTCGCCACGGCCTGGCCAATGCTCAATCCGTGCGCCGCCGAGAAAGCGATCTGCGTCGTCGCGCTGGTCGCCGCCACCGTTCCACCGGCGAAAGCTAGCGGAGTCCCGCCCATTGCTGCCTGAAACAACGGTCCGTGGCTCGGTGCCGCCTGCCCATTCACCCAAACCGTCATAAAGGTGTTGAGCTGATATGCGGTTCGCTTCCGGATGCCGTTCGGTAATCCTACGAAGGTCCGGCTCCCTGACTTGTCCCTGCGCGAGCTCTGTTCCGGCGCCTGCCTCGCCGCCAGCTTCACTCCCGGAATCCGGTTCTCCCCGGTAATCGCCGGCACGCTGCCGTAAGTGGATTCGAGCGCAACATAGAACCGGTTATTGTTTGACGATATGTAACACGACATGAATCCCAGCCCCTCTCAATTCGACAAATCGACTTCAAAAATCACTTTGGCCGCTTGCAGAATATTGCGCCCGCCGTGTTGCACCGGATCGAACTTCACCTCGTAACCGCCGGTAAAAAACATTCCCTGTCCCCAGTCACCGCGATTCGCGTCCAACACCTGGGTCACCGCATCCACGTACAGCCGAACCTTCTCTTCCAGTCCCTCGATGCGGTCCTGTGACGCCCTCACCTCGGCCACCGTGCGCACTTTGCCTGAAAAATTGCGGAACTTCTCGGTCAGCAGATTTTGCACCCGGTCCGTGTATACCAGCACCACCGGATACTTCACCGCCGCGCTCTTCTCCATCAACGCCACCGGCGCATTCTGCGGAATCACGCTCTCCTCCGGAATCGAAGGCAAATTCACTCCGGCGTTCACAGCGATCTGCGCTGTTACCGGCGCCAATCCCGCAAGAGAGTCCGTGAGCAGCGCCACCACTTTCCCCGCCGCAATGCTCGCAGCCTGCGCCATGACGCTATCCCCGCCTCAAGATCCGGCCGCCGGTTACGAACATGTCCGCCGCCTGTCCATCCCCGGGACTCGCGCCGCTCACCAGTCCCGAGCCCGGCAGTGTGAAGGTCGCACCAATCGCCAATGGCGCGCTGTTCTGCTGCGTCAGTGTCGAAATCGCCAGCCCCAGATACACATTCCACCCCGCCGCAACTGCCGGCGCATTTACTGTTGCCACTGTCAATAAACTGTTGTCCGTGGTCTGAAAAGTCGTCGCAGGACTCGCCTTTCCCTCTTGACCCGCCGCCGCCAGCCAACTCACCTGCGCGTAGTAAATCGTCGAGGCCAACGTCCCTGTTGCCGCTCCCAGCACCGGTAGTCCGGCCCGCGGCACTGGCGCCGCCGCCAGTCCGATGCCGAACTCAAGCGTCCGCTCCTTGGCTCCACGCGCCAGCTCGCGATATTCTTCCCATTTGCTCCGATAACGATCGTTCAGTTGGTTGTTATAGGCGTCCCGGTAAACCACTGCCAGCGTATGCAGTGCATGCCAGCGCTTCATCTGCGGGCTCACCACTACGTCCGACACACCCAACCGGCGCCGGTCTCCTCCCAACGGAAATTCAGTGAGCGGATACTGCGTTCGCGTGTGACCGAGCAGAATATCCAGCAGATCCTGAGAAATCTCCTCCGTAGCCAGACAGAGCTTCGCGTCCAGATCGATGGTCTCCACGTGCGCCACGTCCAGAATTGCCGTCTCATACACCCGCAGCGCTTCTGTATCGTTCGGATTGCCGTCCGTTAACAGGGCCATATCTCATCTCCGTTTTCTTGCCGCCCAATAAAAATGGGGACGAGCCACAACAGCCCGTCCCCCGCTGCGACCAGTACTGTACTAACTGTTCACTTGCACCGCGTGGTTATTCCGCAGCACGCCTACGCCATAGAGCACGTCCACCGTGAACTGCTGCGCCAGCGTATTCGGTTGATAGCTCATAGTGACGCGCATCCCGAAATTGCCGAGCTCGGCATACTCCGCAATCGCGCCCGTTCCCGGCAGAGGCTGCGGCAGCCGGCGTACTACCAGGCCAATTGCGTTCTTCGCAAACGCCAGATTGTGCGTGGTCACGGGGCTGCTCCCCGTCTTCGCAACGAACTGCGAGCGGAAGATGTAGAAGTCCTTCATCTTGCCCACTGCCCCATCCACGATCACGCGCAGTCCGGCTTCGCCCACCGAGTTGAATTCGCTGAAACGCGGAATCTGCCGCAGCGCCGAGTAAGTGGCTGCGTCCACCACTAGGTACTTCGCCGCGCTCGCCGGCACCTTGGTGCTGAAAAGAGCCGTCTCCGCCGCATCCACCGTCGCTTCCGTGATCGTAGTGCCCGCCGTACCCACCGCCGTGTTCGCCGTGAACTGCGGATAGAGCGCCAGCAGATCGCTTTCAATCTTCTCCGCCAATGCCACTACCGCGGGCTGCATATATAGCTTCAGAAGATCCGGCACCGCCAGAATCTTGGTCACGTCCGGCACTTGGAACGTAGCCTCCGCGTGGGTGTTCAGCACGATCTGCGCATTCCCCAGATTCGGATTCTGCGTCTGCACCGTGCCGCCTTCCGCGATATTATTCGCGACCAGCGTTGGTGGAATCGGGACGTTGATGGTGTCTCCCGCCTGCGCCAGTGCCGGCTCATAATCGCGATTGACCAGGTTCCCCATTACCAGGTTCCCCATCAACGCCGGCAGGGCGTCCGCCGCCACCAGCTTTACAATCGCGCTCGCTACGTTTGCCGAAGTTATTGTTGCCATTGTTCTCTCTCTCCTCTACCACCCGCGCAGCGTCAACGACGCCACCCTGGCGATCTCCTTTCGGACTCTGTCCAGTTCCTCCGGACTCATGCCCGGACGAATCGTCTCTAAATCAACCCGTGTCTCAGTCGGCGCGCTTCTCTGCCCCGCGCCCGCGCCGGAACCGCCGCCCAGCCGCGCCGGCAGCAATTCGGGATTCTCCTTCACAAACTGTTCCACCTGCTCCCGCATCCCGATCAGCTTTCCATCTTCGCCGCGCTGAATCTCATCCCGGATGGCCTTGTAAGCCAAGTCCAGCTTGGCCACGCCCTGCCGCTGCAGCTCCGCCCTGACCGCCGCGCTCCGCTCAGCCTCGTCTGCTTTTGCCCGCGACTTCTCCGTCTCGGCGATCAGCTCACTCACGCGCCGCTCGAGACTTTCGCGGCGCTTGCGCTCTTCTTCAAGCTCGGTCTTCTGTGGCATGAACTCCTGCACTACCGCCTGCACGATCTCGCGAATGTCATCCATTGGTTTTGATCTCAGCGCTTTCGATCTCAGCGACGATCCGGTCTTTCACATCCTGCCGCGCATCTGCCAGATACTTCAGCGCCAGTTTCTTTTGCACTTCCTTCCGCAACGTGGCCGATTCCGCGCCCAGCGCCAGCAGCTTTTGCGCATCGTCCACTTCCACTGCGAAGTCGGAAATATCGAACTCGTCCAAACCCGTCACGCCAATCGCCAGATCATCCTCCCGCGCCGCGTTGATCGCCTTAAGGACCCGCCGCACCAAGTCCTTCACCGCGTCCCCGTATGCTCGCAGCACCTCTTGCGTGATCGACGAATCCAGTTGTTTGCTGACTCCCGATTGCCGCCCCCCCTGCCCCAGCGGTGCTCCCGCCTGCGGCATGTAGCACACGCGATACATTTCTTCCTGTAAACTCGCCAGGTTGTCTGCTGCGATTTGGTAGACCTTGCCCTCCGGTTCCGTCCATCCGAAACGGTCTTCCGGACCCAGTTGGATGTAGTAACTCTCGCCCACCATTTGGCTCCACTCCCGCTCGGAATAGACCACCGGCATCGCAAACAGCCCCATCGTCAGCGCCCATGACAGCGCGTTTGACTTATTGAAGTGCTCCAGTTGCAGGGACCCGGCGCGATTCAGCATCCAAAGCCCCTCTGGAATCCGCAGTCCGAACAGCGGAACTTGATTAAGTTTCGCCAGACCATGCAGCCCTTCGTCGGTCAACTCGACCGGCTCCGCCCCGCCGCCCGTGATTACCTGCCGGTATGAGCGGAAGTTCTGCTTGTCGTAATACGCCCAGCGTTTTTCGCGACGCCAATCGGTGTCTTCCACACGGTCTTGTTTTATCAGCTCAGTCCGTAAAACCACCCATTCATAGCTACCCTGTTCGTCCAGATTCCAATTGATCAGGTCCTCGGCCGGATAATCTACTAGGTACGCCCGAGACGCCCCCGATGCGTCTTCCTCCGCCCGGCTCCCTGCCTTCTGCCCGATCCGCGGAAAGTCCACCAGTACGTAGCTCGCGCCCGTCACTATCGCCCCGACCAGTTGCGTGCGCAGGAAGTCCGCGAGCGCCGTACCCTTCCGGTCCACGTCTTCGATGAAATCTCCGAAGAACGATTGCCCCTGCTCATTAGTCCCTTCAAACGTCAGCACCGGCTCCCTGCGGAACAGCGTCGCGGCATACCAATCGACAATCGAGCCGATATAGTTCTCATAAAATACGCGCGTCAGCCGCTCCCGGTAAACGTCGCCCGGCTCCTTCTGCCGAGGAATCAGATGGCATTGCGCGTTCTGCTTGAACTGTTCTCCCCCGGCATAGAGGTCGCGATAACACCGCCAGACCCCTTTGCGCGCTTCGTACTGTGGATGCTCGCGGTCAATGTCCAACACCTGGTCCTCTTTCCTCGCACCATCTAGAACAGCGGTCGATCCTGCTCCCCAATCTTCAGCCCCGCCCGGCGCTCCTGCCACGCCAGATATCCCAGCGCATCCGACAAATGCGTCCTCTTCGGATCGCGGTCTTTATCGATCACTTGGCTGTTCTCCTTGTACATCACCTGCTCGAAATCCTTGATCAACTCTTTGCATCGCGGATGAATCAACAGCTTCCGTTCGCCGGCCGCCGATTCCAGCTTCGAATTCATCAGCGTCACCCGATCCCGCACCGCTGGATTCGCCTTCGGTATCCGGAACCGCACGTCACCATACGTACGTTCGCTCACAAACCTTTTCAAGATCTCGACGTCCGTCGTTCCCGACGTCTGTCTCCGCGCCCCGCTCGCGTCCGCATAAATCACCAGCCCGCCCGCGTGCTCCGCGAACCGGTTCCCGAACTCCGCGCAGGCGTCGTAAGTGCTCGCCCGATTCAGCACAATCTCGTCCAGCACTCTCACATCTTCTCCATCCATCTGCGCCACCACCGATGACATCGGGTCCACATTGAAATCCAGCGCCCACAGCAACGGACTCCCCGCGGCAATCTCCACTTCCGCCACGTTCCCTGCCCTGCTGAACGCGAAGTACACCCGCCCCGCCGTCAACTCCAGGTACTCGCCCAGAACCTCCTGCTCGTAAAACCGGCCGTCATAGCTGTGTTTCAGCCGCTGATAATAATCCGGCACCCGTTCCAGCAGAAACTGATTCTCGAACGGCCTCGCCTGCACCGTCTCGTAGCCTTCCACCGGCGATCCCACGAACCGTTCGTGCACCCAATCGAACCCCTTCGGCGTCCATACCGCAAAACCACACAGCCGCGCCGCCTTCGGATCGCGCAGCCGGCCCTCCAGGCGCAACCAAGCTTCCCGCGGTGCATACGTCAACTCGTCCAGCCCGAACCATGCGAGATTCGTCCCACGCAGCCTCTCGAATTCCTCCACCGCCCGAAACAAAATCCGCGACCGCGTTTCGCCGAGCCGCAAATAGCTCTCGCCGCGATTCCACTCATGCGGAATCCGGTTCCGCTCCAAAATTTCGATCAGCGCCGCCTGCGTCGCATCCCGCAGCATTGGAAACGTTGGAGCCCCCAGCAGCCCCGTCCGCCCCGGATTCAAATAAGTCAGCTTCAGCGCCTCCTGACAAAGCGCCTGGCTTTTTCCCGACCCGATCGGCCCCGAAAACCCTTTGAACCGCGCCCGCGATTCGTGGAACCGCTGCTGCGATGGCAGCGCATGATACTCTATTCCTCTTTCGCGGACTCCATCTCCGCCGGCTCCACCCATGTCACTCTAATCTCCTTCGGTGACTCGTCATCCAGCTCCTTGTGTAACTGCACCAGCCGGATGTAATCCCCCAGCGTTGCCTTCATCTGATCGCCCTTCATCTTCGTCTCGATCTTTGTGAGCATGGTCTTTACAGCCTGCGCCTGGCCACCGCCGCCCACCTTCGTGACCTTCTCGCTCTTCGATTTCGCCGCGCTTTTGCCCCGCGCCGCTGTGCTCTTTGCCCCCGCCTTGCTGCTCGTCTTGCTGCTCGTCATCCGCCATCGTTTCCCTCGCGACCAGCAGCGTAGCAGCCGGCAAACATCCTCCCGCCGCACCTCCGCACATCAACTTACGGAGTCTGCACGAGATATATTTTCTGCGGATCTTGTGAATGCACAGCGCACGCCTTTACACACCGCCCCGCCACCCCCTACAATCGCTAGGTAGAACGTCCCGTTCGCGCGATCCGCATGAACATTTCCGTGAAAAGTGAATACGCTCTGCTGGCAGTCTTCGACCTCTCCCTGCAGCCCCCCGGCGAGCCGGTCAAGATCGCGGACGTCGCGCGCCGCCAAAAGATCCCGCAAAAGTTTCTGGAGCTGATCCTCGCCGGACTCAAGCAGGGAGGCTTCGTCGAATCCCGCCGCGGCGCAGAAGGCGGTTATCGCCTTGCCAGGCCCGCCAACGAAATCACGGTGGGTGAAGTCCTCCGCTTTGTTGAAGACAACAAGCAGACCAAGCGCGTCGCCTCGAATCCTTTTCACCAGATCTGGCAGCAAGTCGATGCGGCCGTCGCGAATATCCTCGATCACACTACGTTTGCCGAGCTCGCGCGAACCTGGCAGAAATCCCAGATCCGCTACGTGGCAAACTGGGACATCTAAGAAACGGCATTTGAAGAAATCTAAAACATGATCTTCCCTGACAATTCTTTCAGCATCGGACGCACTCCCTTGGTGCGCCTCAATCGCGTTACCGACGGCGCGCAGGCCAGCGTCATCGCTAAGATCGAAGGCCGCAATCCGGCGTACTCCGTGAAGTGCCGCATCGGCGCCGCCATGATCTGGGACGCGGAACGCCGCGGTCTTCTCAAGCCCGGCCGCGAGCTGATCGAGCCCACCAGCGGCAATACCGGCATCGCGCTCGCCTTTGTCGGCGCCGCGCGCGGCTACCCGGTCACGCTGCTGATGCCTGAGACCATGTCGATTGAGCGCCGCGCCGTGCTAAAGCTGCTGGGAGCGAAAATCATACTTACCGACGGAGCTCTCGGCATGGGCGCCTCCATCGAACGCGCCGAGCAAATGGTGGCGGCCGAGCCCAGCCGCTGGGTTTTGCTCCAACAATTCCAGAATCCCGCCAATCCCGACATCCATTTCAAGACCACCGGCCCCGAAATCTGGGACGACACCCAAGGCCAAATCGACGCCTTCGTGGCTGGCATCGGCACTGGCGGAACCATCACTGGCGTCTCGCGCTACATCAAGTTGGAAAAGAAGAAACCTATTTTGTCAGTGGGTGTGGAACCGCGCGGCAGCGCAGTCATCAGCCAGACCCTCGCCGGAAAACCGATCGAGCCCGGCCCGCACGCCATTCAGGGGATTGGAGCCGGTTTCATCCCCGGCACTTTGGATTTGAAAATGCTAGATCGCGTGGAAAAAGTCAGCGACGAAGAAGCCATCGAAATGGCCCGCCGCCTGGCAAAGGAAGAAGGAATCCTGTGCGGGATTTCCTGCGGGGCGGCAGTGAGCGCGGCCGTGAAGCTCGCGCATGAGCCGGCAATGAAGGGGAAAATGATCGTTGTGGTTCTGCCGGATTCCGGAGAACGCTATTTGAGTTCCGCCCTGGTGGACGTTTGACTGGTGGATGTCATCTGAACGACTGAACGACGCGCTGCCTGGAATCCGCAGCGGTCATTTAGGGAAAGAAAAGAAAAAGCGGGCGCCTGTTTGGGTGATAAGGGTGAGAGCGCCCGCTGTCGTAACGGGGATTTAATTACCTATAAAACGCGATCCGGCGCACTCAGGTTACGTCTTCGCAAAAAAAGTTCGAAATAATTTCGGCAACCCTCCGGACACTTTATGCCATTCGGCAGGTCGTCAACATTTTAGCCGCACATACGCAACCGGACCTTTGGTATATAGTGTGCTTTATTGTGTCTCGAACGAAACTCGGATGCATGCTTTTAGCGGCAGTGATGGCGGCACGACTGTATGCTCAAACCGCACCCATCCGTCTCGGTCCCGGCGTGAATCCGCCGCGTGTTGTTCAGAAAGGCGAGCCGGATTACAGCCCGCTAGCTCGCGCTGATCACATTCAGGGAACCGTTGTGCTCCAATTGGTGGTTACAGAAAAAGGCCGCCCCGCCAATATTCAAGTGATTAGTCCGCTGGGGTACGGGCTCGACGAAAACGCGATCGCTGCGATTCAAAAATGGGAGTTCATCCCGGGTCAGAAAGACGGCGTCGCGGTTCCCGTGCGGGCGACCATTATGGTGAACTTCCGTTTCGTCGGAACCGGATTCGACGAAGCCGGCGAGCGTCGGCGAACCGAATATAACGTCGCGCTGCAGAGCCTGATACGTGATAAAGGCCCAGCCCGGGATCGCTCCATCGAAAGCATCCGCAAACTTGCCCGGCAAAAATTTCCAGGCGCCTTGTACTTGGTGGGCCTGTGGGAAACCACCGGAGAGAATGAGCCACCCGTGGCCCAAAACCCCGCGGCGGGCTGGGCCAAGATCGAGCAGGCCGCCAAGAAAAACTATGGACCCGCGATTTACAGCATCGCCAGACGTTCGCTCAACGACTCGCCGAGCAACCAAGAAAATTGGGACAATATGCGGCGCGCAGCCGTGCTCGGCAGCCGTGAGGCGCAATATTTCCTGGGCGACCATTATCAAAAGGGGGTGGGCCTGGAAGCGAATACAGATCGCGCCAAGAACTACTTTCGTCTTTGTGCGGCCGGAGGCGTAGCGCAATGCCAGGACCGCCTTGCTCGCCTTTTGTTCGACGCGCCCGATCGACCCGACTATGAATACGAGCAGGCGCTCGCATGGTTCAGTCTGGCTGCAGATCATGGAATCGCCGGTGATCGCGAGGTCGTTGATCGCGAAACCGCGGGCTTGACACCCGCCCAGAGAAAGACCATCGCTGCCCTGAAACGCCAGTTTGCCGGTACTTTCGAGCAGCCTCAGTAAAGCAGGAACGGCCGCCGCCGATCTTCGAATTTTTGCACTTGTTCGCGCAAGCGCTCCTCGATCACGCCCGGCGCGGTGCCGGCCTTGAGAGCATCCACTACTTCGCGGCTGCCGATCAAAAAACGGCATGCCTCGAAATTGATCCTGCCGGGATACAGGCGCTGCAGCGCGTACGCCACATCCAGCCCCATGCGCACCGAGTTCAACTGCTCGCGGTTCATGATTACGAAACGCACCCCTTCGATCGTTTTCCCGGCGAACGGCCCTGACGACGGCTGGAACTTCGTGGCATACGCGCGCACCCCCGGTAGCACCCAGCGGTTGAGAAACTGCGCGAGTTCCGCGCCGTGAATCCAATCCGCGCCGATCTGCTCGAAGGGCGCATCCGTGCCCCGGCCCACGGAATAGTTGGGCGATGCTTCCAGCAGCGCCAGCCCCTCGTAGAGCGCCGCGGCGTTCAAGCTGCGCAAGTTGGGCGAAGGATCGATCCAGGTCAGGCCGGTGGAGTCGAACCAGTCGCCGCGCTGCCAGTCCTTCATCTTTGCGACATGCAGGTCCGCGCCCAATTTGCGTTCCGCATTGGCGATGGCCGCCAGTTCACCCAGCGTCAGGCCGTGCCGCACCGGCATCGCGAAGCAACCAATGAAGCTATGCAGGTTATCGTCGAGCACCGGACCCTCCACATGCGCGCCTGTCACCGGATTCGGCCGATCCAGCACGTAAAACGGGATTTTTGCCTTCGCGGCTTCCTCCATCGCGTAGAGCAGAGTGCACGAGTAGGTGTAGAAGCGCGCCCCTGCATCCTGAAGGTCGAAAACCAGGACGTCCACGTCGCCCAGCATCGCCGGCGTCATGCGGTAGCGTCCGTTCTCGTATAAGCTCCATACCGGCAATCCCGTCGAAGCGTCCTTCGCGTTCGCCACATCCGGACGGTCTTCCTTGCCCGTGATCCCGTGCTCCGGCGCGAAAAGCGCGGTGATTCGCACGCCCGCCGCGCGCATGACGTCGATATTGCGCTGACCCGCGCGATTCAGACCGGTGTAATTGGTGATCAATCCCACACGCTTGCCCGCGAGTTCCGCGAAATGGCTGGCCTCCATCACATCGAGCCCCGTCATCACTTCATGATTTGGCGCTATCATGCGGCGCACACCCGCGTTTTCGAGAGTTTCGTAAGCCGGCGCGCCGCCTTCCACGCCCAGCGCCGCTGCCGCCACCGTCGCAATCTTCGAGCGTAGCGAACTCAAATTCTTGCCGGCCTTCGGATGCACCGAATTGGTCATGAGGATGACGTAGGTTTTCGATGCCGGATCGATCCACAGCGACGGGCCCGTGAATCCCGTGTGTCCGTACGATCCGATCGGAAACAGCTCGCCGCGCGGCGCGGAAAACCCGGAGTCAATGTCCCAGCCCAACCCTCGCAGAATCGGCTGATCCGGCGGCGAGTTTGGCGCCGCGAATTTCTTCACCGTGAGCGGCGAGAACAGTTTTCCGCCGCCGTCCAGCAGCATTTGGGCGTACTTCGCGAGATCTCCTGCTGTCGAAAATAACCCAGCGTGCCCCGCCACTCCGCCCATATAGCGCGCGGTGGGGTCGTGTACCACACCTCGAAAGGGCAGGCCGGTCGCTGCGTCGATCTCGGTGGGTGCGATGCGTGCGCGCAGCGATGCGGCCGGAAGAAATTCCGTTTCTTTCATCCCCAGCGGCACAAACACGGTTTCCCGCGCGTAATCGTTGAGCGGCTTGCCGCTTAGCCGGTGCACGATCTCGCCCAACAGTTCGAAATTGACATCGCTGTAGAGGAATCTCGTCGCAGGCGGCGACAGAGGCTTTTCCACCAAGGCTCGCCCGATGCCGGTCTGGTAGCCGGTCCAGGGCGGTTCCAGCGCGAGGTCCGGAGGCATCCCGGAGAAATGCGTCATCAGATCGCGCACCGTGATGTCGCTGTGGCCGCCCTCAAACTCCGGCAGGTAGGCGGTCACGGGATCGTTGATGCGCAGCTTGCCTTGCTCGAAAAGCTTCATCAACGATGGCGTAGTGGCCGTCACCTTGGTCAGCGACGCCATGTCGAAAATTGTATCGACGGTCATGGCCTCGCGCGCGGGCACCAGCGCGCGATTCCCATAGGCCTTGCGATGAACGATTTTGCCGTCGTGCCCCACAATCAGCACGGCACCCGGAATCAAGCCCTCGCGCACCGCCTCGTCCACCACGGCGTCGAGCGCTGCGGATGCGGAAAAGGTTTCCTGCGCCTGCGCAGACTGAGTGAACAGAATCACGATCCCGAGCCAGACCGCCTTCATAACGCTCGCTTCGACAACCCCTCTAGCAATTCTGCGAGCTCAAAATCCCTGGCGGTAATACCACCGGCATCGTGCGTGTTCAAATCGACGGTCACCTTGTTATATACATTGAACCACTCGGGATGATGATTCATCTTTTCGATTCCAGCCACCGCCGATTGCATGAATTCCATCGCGCGCTTGAAATCTGAAAACTTATATTCGCGATGAAGTTTGCCGTTCTTCAAGGCCCACCCGGCCAGTTTCGGCAGAGCGGCCGCGATCTCGGCATCCGTCATTTTTTTCATTTCAGGCCCTCCCGTAAATCGGAATTACCGCGCCGCTGGTATCCGCCGCTGCGTCCGATACCAGATACACCATCAGCTTGGCGATCGACTCCGGTTTAACCCAGCGCGAAAAATCCACTTTCGGCATGGCCGCGCGATTCGCCGGCGTGTCGATGGTCGAGGGCAGAATCACATTCGCCGTGACGCCAAATTTCTGGCCCTCAACCGCTACATTCTTGACCAGCGCTACCAGCGCCGCCTTCGATACTGCATACGCCGCGAAATTCGGCGATGGCTCGACCGCCATACGCGTACCCACAGCCACAATGCGTCCGCGCCCCGCCGCCTGCATGGGTTTGAGCGCCGCACGGATACAACAAAACGCGGTGCGCAGGTTAAGGTTCATCATCTTGTCCCAGGTTTCGTCGCTAGTCTCGGCCACGCCCGAGCCGCCTGCAAATCCCCCTACCAAGTGCACCAGCGCGTCCACCGGCCCGTGTTCCAGAGCCTGTTTCACCATGGATTCGCAGCCCTCCGCGGTCGACACATCGGCCGAAATCGTTGCAAATGGCGCCGCTGTTTTCCACCCGCGATTCACACCGATCACCTTCGCTCCGCTCGCGAGAAACTCCTGGCAAACTGCGCTTCCCAGGCCGCCGCTTGCGCCCGTAATCAGAACGTTCATACGCTCACTATACATCCAGACCAACGGCGCGCATTAATTCCAGAGCGTTGCTTCGCTCGACGACTCCAGGCCGCAGCCGGTAGTCGAAATGAATCTCCCCATCCTCAATGTGATCCTCAAAATGTACGTTGAGCGCCCGCTCGCCGAGGGTTGCGGTGATCTCGGCCAGCGCCAGATCGTGCGTGGTTACCAGACCGATCGCCCCGCGCTCTACCAGCCCTTGGATCACCGCCGCTGCGCCGATGCGCCGGTCGTGCGAGTTGGTGCCGCTCAACAGCTCATCCAGCAGAAACAGGGTCGGCTGCCCCTCGCGCGCCAGGTCCACGATATCCCGCAGGCGGCTGATCTCGGCGTAGAACCGCGATTTATTGTCCGCCAGCGAATCGTTCACGCGGATCGACGCGCCGATGCGCAGCGGTGACACTCGCAAGCGCGCGCAACACACCGGAGCACCCGCCCACGCCAATGCCGTGTTCAGCCCCACTGCGCGCAGCAGCGTGCTTTTGCCCGACATATTGGAGCCACTAACGATCCACAGCGCGCACGCTCCATGGAGCTTGGCGCCCAGCTTCACGTCGTTCCCGACGGCATGATCCCGAGGAATCAGCGGATGCCGCACGTCTAGTCCTTCAAAGAGCGGGGCCTCATTGGCCGCCGCCAGCTCCGGGAACACAGCGTCCGGCCGCTCGTACGCGAAGGTCGCAAGTGAGCACAGGGCCTCAAACTCGCCCACCGCCGCGATCCACTCCCCGATGTGCGGGCCGCACTCCTGCCGCCACGCTTCAATCGCCATCGTGAATTGCGGGATCCACACCAGCGGCGCGGCGAACACGCGAAAAAACTGATTGCGCGCCGAGTCCAGATATTCCACTGCCCGCTCCAGTCTCCGGATTTCCGCGGACGCCGTCAACCCGTGGACGTCCAGCGCGTGCGTAAGATGCACCAGGTGTGGGGCAATGAACTGCTCCTTCTCCAGGCGCTCCAGCAGCAGGCGCACCAGCTTTAGCTCGCGCGCCGGCGTCGATACCAGGACCGCGACCCGGCGCACCGCGTCCCGAACCACCAATCCAAAGATCAGCTCCGCCAGCACCACCGCCAGAAACGGCCGCAGACTCAGCACCTGCCCCAGAAACAATCCAAACGTCAGCACGGCCGCGCACGCGAGCGCCAGCGCCACCCATCGCGCGCCGGGAAAGAAGCGCACCGCAGGCCGCTCACCCCAGGTTTTCATCGCTTGATCGTCGATGGCCGTGCGAATATCTTCGCCCATCAGCGCGATGTCTTCGCGCAAGTCCAGCCTTCCGCGCAGCTCGGCCACTGCGCCCTGCCGCGCCATCACGATCTCCGGCCGCGACGGCGCCAGCAACCACTCCGCCAGCATGCGGTCTCCGGTGGCCGTGCGCGAAGTCGACAGCAATTCGAACGCGGACCCCGGACCCAGCAAATCTAAATCATCGGCGTACAAGTGTTTGGGATCGCGAAAAGCCTCGCCCTGGTGGCCCTTGCCGATCCACCGGTTCTCCATCCTCGCCAGAGCGCGTTCGTAATACGCAGTTCCCCGCAACGCCGCGTCGCGCCGTTTGTCCGCGCGATCGTGCAGAATCGCGAGCGCGACGAAGACTATCAGAGGAACCAGCAACCACCATGGCGAGAGGACCCCGGCGCCAATCGCCAGCGCCGCGATGACTACCGCCGCCAGTCCCGTTACCAGCCGTGCGTTGCCGAGTTGCCGCGAGCGGACTTCGCTGACTGCGTGCTCCGTCTGCCAGCGTTCGGATCGCGAGCGATATTCTTGGAGCGGGGATGCGTCTTGAATGGACACGGGAGTCCCTTCAATTCTAGTCTGCCCGCGCCCGCCCGCCGTTGTATGCTGGTGGTGCCCGCGCTCAGGGACGTCACCATGTTGCCACGCCTGCGAATGACCCTCGACTTCATCCCGTCGCCGTTCGAAGACAAGCCGGGCCTGATGATTCGCGATCCTTTCCATTTCTCTGAAGCGACGTTAATCGTCCCGCCTCCGCTCATCGAGTGTCTGGAATTTTTCGACGGCGAGCACAACGCCCTGGATCTGCGGGCGCATCTGGTGCGCCTCACAGGCGACCTCCAGGCCGGCGATATCGAAACCAATCTGCTGAATGCGCTCAGCGATGCTGGCTTTCTCGAAGATGAAAACTTCGCGCGGCGCCGCGGCGAAGCGGAACGCGCCTTCGCTGAGGCGCCCCTTCGCGAACCTGCACACGCCGGAACGGGCTACCCGGATGAGCCCGGCGAACTCCGCGCCACGTTCGCGGATTATATGAACGGTGCCGGAGCTAACAGCGCAAATACGAACGTGTCCGCCTCCCGCCGCACGCTCGCTATCGCCGCTCCGCACGTCAGCCCCTTTGGTGGAGTGGAGGCTTACCGCGCAGCTTATTCCGCGCTCACTCCCGCCGACGCCGAGCGAACGTTCGTTATCCTGGGAACCTCCCACTACGGCCATCCCGAACGTTTGGGGCTCACCCGTAAACCTTTCGTCACGCCGTACGGTGAAGCCATCACCGACGCGAAGCTGGTGGACGAGATCGAGCACGCCCTCGGCCCCGCCGCGCTGATAGAAGACTACTGCCATGCCATCGAGCATTCCATCGAGTTTCAAGTGGTCTTCCTGCAGCACCTGTTCGGACCGCGCATCCGCATCCTGCCGATTCTGTGCGGTTCTTATCTGCGCAGTATCTACCAGGGCGGGATGCCGGAGGACGACGAGAACGTCAGCCGAATTCTGGGAACGCTTGGCGACATTGCCGCTCGCGAAGACGGCAAGCTGTTGTGGGTTCTAGGCATCGACATGGCGCACATGGGCCAGCGCTACGGCGACCGGATGACCGCCATCGCCGGCCGCGACGAAATGGCGGAGGTGGAACAGCGCGATCGCGCCCGCATCCAGCGTATGGAATCTGGCGACGCCCGCGGCTTCTGGAACCTGGTGCAGCAGAATCAGGACGATTTGAAATGGTGCGGCTCCGCGCCGATCTACACCTTCCTCAAAGCCGTTCCGCAAGCCCGCGGCGA
>DATJEI010000016.1:0-15442 GCA_035496735.1 Bryobacteraceae bacterium
CATCGCGAGTTTCGAGTAACGCGTCAATGCCGGTGTTTCCGGTAACCAGAATCCGGTCCGGCGCTACTCCTTCGCGCAGCAGATTCTCCGCCGCGGCATCGGTGGGCGCGAAGTGCAGCGTCGCGAGCTGCGTCGCCAGCACCCGGCTCATCTCCTCCGGGAACGGTTGCCGGAAATCTCCGCTACGCAGCCCGGCCTCCACGTGCGCCACCGGAAGGCCGCGATAAAAAGCGCCCAGGGCGCCGCAGAAAGTGGTGGTGGTATCGCCCTGCACCATGACCAGATCCGGCGCTTCTTTCGCCAGCACCGGGTCGAGCGCAGCCACAATGCGTGACGTCGATTCAGCCAGCGTCTGCCCCGGCCGCATCACATCCAGATCATAATCCGGAGTAATCGCGAACGCCTGCAGTGTCTGATCCAGGAGGCCGCGATGCTGCGCTGTCACAATGACGCGAGTCTCGAATTCGTGGGGGACTTCCAAAAACCGGCGCGCCACCGGCGCCAGCTTGATCGCCTCGGGGCGCGTGCCCAGGACGATCGCGATCTTCAGGGTATGGACTTCATCGGCTCCCGGATCAAGTCCGGTGGCTTCAGTATGGCAGGTATTATTTGTGCCGGTAGGTAATGCGCCCCTTGGTCAAGTCGTAAGGCGACATTTCAAGGGTGACGCGGTCGCCGGCCAAAACGCGTATGCGATTGCGGCGAAGCTTACCGGCCAGGTGGGCGAGCACAGTGCGTTCCTGATCCAGCTGCACGCTGAACAGGCCGCTCGGAAATTTCTCAACTACGGTTCCAGTGACTTCAATACTATCTTCTTTACTCATTGTCCTCCCAGAAAGATTATAGCGCCCCGGCGGAGAGCGCGATACGGAAGGCGGGGATAAAGCAGCGGGCGCGCGCGCCGGCCAAACCCGCCCGGCGGGCCAGATCGAGCAGTTCCCGGCGGTGGAATGCGGCTTCGACCGAGATCGCGCCATCGTTAACCGTGACCGGATGCCAGCCGAACAAGCGTTGCGTCCGCGAAATGAAGTAGTAGGGTACCGGATGCCGCCACAGATCGATCACCAGCACCTGTTTTTGAGCGACGCGTCCGAAGCCTGCCAACAGTTCCACCACCTGTTCGTCGGTGAAATGATGCAGGAACAACGAGCTAAAGACGTAGTCGAAACTGCGCGCCCGGAACGGCAGCGCGAAAGCGTCCCCCGCTACCCTGGCGCCCGTGCACCCTTCGAGATGCGATTCGATGTAATCCAGACAAGTCACCTGCGCCTGCGGCCGCCACTCACGTAAACAGCGTGCCATATCGCCCGACGCGGAGCCGACATCCAAGAATGTGAACGCTTGATCGCGAGGGATGACGTCGTCGATCAGCTTCCGCAGCGTGCTATGTCCGCCCCAATGTTTATTGATCCGCGCAAGATCAGCTAAGCTGCCGCGCGCTTCCTCAGGCGGCAGCGTATCGAGGATCTCCGGCTTTAGAACTCGCCCGTTGAAGCAGTGCATTTTCCACTAAGATACCTCGTCATGCGACGCGGTGCTGAATGTGAGAGTCTAGGGCAGAGGTAAGAAATGAGAAGAGCCTTCCTTTGCTCGATTCTCTTCGTCCTCGCATGCGGTGTGACTCATGGCCAAGGGATGATCTTTCGGTTTCCCCTTCCGCCGGCGCAGCCTCCGGAAATACTGCCTGCGTTTGACACACTCGAAGAGCAAGGCAGATATTTGGCGGTCAAAGACTTCATGCGCTATCCCAGACCGCTGTCGCCGGTTGGGGATGGCACCCTCGTTGCGATGGGCGACGAGATCGCCACTTACTTCAACCTCATCTTGGAACGCAGGCCTCCTCTTTCCACTGAAGAGATCTTACGAGTCTTCGACATGGTTCATACCGCGTTCAGTCAGCCAATCTTTATTCGGTTGTGCGCGGATCGGAATCCAGAGAAATCCCTTGCGCTGATGCAGACGCTTCAGGAGGCCACAGTTGATCGGTTCGCCAAAGATAGCATCGCCGCCGAAACCGCTTTTCTCGCTAATTTCGTTGAGACCTCCGCTCCGATTTTAGTAAATCGTGGTTGCAATCCAGGCTCGATGTTCGAGAAAGTCGATTTGTCCGTTCCGTCAAACGATCTTCCGCCGGATGCAATCGTCGATCTTGGCCCCGCCGCGCAACACGATGGGAGGACCTTTCCCAATCCTGCAATTCAAGCGAGATTCGCATCGGTCAGCGCGTACATGCGCATGCCTAGTCCGCTACAACTAGGAGATCGGTACCTCGCCGCGTTGGGCGATGACGCCGCATTCTTTGTGTTCTGTTTCATGACAAGCCCGCCCTTCACCGCCGCGCAGATGCTTACTGCGCTGGACATCATTCACAAGGCATTCGCGAGTCCAATGGACATCCAGGGCGGTGCCGCGAGGAAGCCGCAAGACGCCGTGCGATTGTTGAATATTTTTCAAGCCGCCACGACAGACCAGACGGTCAAAGATCGCATTGCGGCCGAAACGAAATTTCTGAACGACGTCCCCAAGAAGATTTATGCTCCCTGGAGAGGAATCCCGGAACACCCGATCCCTCTGCCAAGACCTTTTTAGCGTTCTATTTATGAAAAGGACCAGTTTCATGAAAACGCGTTGTCCTGAAATTGCACTGATTGCCGCTTCACTGAATTTAGGTGCACAGTCCCAGACTTCAAAGTCGCGACCTATCTACCCGCCTGGACAACCGCACGGAGTCGGACAGCTAATAGTTGATGTTGCGCCAGAGCCTCAATCGCTGAAGCAGTTGACCGATATGTCGAGTCTGATTGTCGAGGGGGTTGTTAAGAAAGTCATGCCCTCCCGACGAGGAACAGGTCAAACGTGGATAGAAACAGATTCTGTTATCAGCATTGCTCAGACTTTGAAGGGGTCTGCTGGAGGCTCCACAATCGTAATTTCTCAAATGGGGGGACGGGTCGCAGACGCAGCGGACCAACCAACGCAGTACGCGCTTGTCCAACCGGATGAACGGTACATCCTCTTTTTATCGCCAGATGATCGTAACGCTCTACCTCCCGTAGAGGGGTTGAAGCGGTATGACGTAACTGCCGCATGGTCCGGACTGCTATTTGTCGGAGAAGACGGGCTCATACATACAGATCCCAAGTATCACGATCCCCTCAGGAAGAAATATGAAGGTAAAAGCAAGACAGAGATGATCGATTTATTGAAGGATGCCATAAACCAGAAGCAATTGCCGGTTCCGCCGCCATTCTGAATTGGCCCGCAGATGAACACAGATCAACACAGATAGCTCCGGCTACCGGGCGACCCGGCGACATTCTACTTTTGGGTGCTGGAAGTTGAGCAGCAAAGCCAGAGTGAGTCCGGATGCCTGCAGGTAGCTGAGGCATTGGGCCAGATGGGTGGGTGCGAAGCGATCCACGCATTTCAGCTCCACGATGAGAATGTTTTCAACGACCAGATCAGGCTGGAATTCTCCAATGAGCCGCCCCTTGTAAACAACCGGATAGGAGACCTGGGTGACCGCCGCGATGCCCCGAAGAGCCAACTCGTTTACCAGGGCCCTCTCGTACAGCTTTTCCAAAAATCCCGCGCCCAAGGTGTTCGAAACTTCAAACGCCGCTCCAATGACCGCTTCCGTGAGGGAGTTCAAGTCCACACTCAGTAGTCGTTCGGGGAGAAGTATTTTCTCTTATCCGTGTTTATCGGTTCCCATCTGTGGGCCAATATTTTTCGGGGTTTTGGCACTCACGTCCCTCCCCCACCTCCATTTCCACTCCTTTCATCCACTTCCCGCTGCAGCTCCCGGCCGTCCACCACTCCCTCACGCATAATCCAGCCAGCAGTAAAGCCCGGCCGGGCCGATCGTCGTAGTTTGGTAAATCCGCGCCTGTGTAGAATACAGGCTAGCCGCCCCGGAAACATTGAGGAAAGGGCGGGACACGGAGGGGAATCGATTCTCTGGTTGATACGGACGTCGCGAGAGCGGCGCGAGGTGACCGCGAAAGGAAATAGGAGAGCGCGATTGAAGGTTGATTCGGACACTTTTCTGAGACCCCAGCCGCCTGTTTTCTTCATCCCCGGTGGGCTGCTTACGTAAGCATCCCACCGCGAGACGATCAGAATTTCAAATCAGCACAGCCGAATTGTGTCTGCTATGCTAGCTTTTCCCTATGGAATTGGTGACAGGCCATATCGGCTGGATCGAAGTCATCTGCGGGCCCATGTTCTCGGGCAAGAGCGAAGAGTTGATCCGCCGCCTGCGCCGCGCGCGCATCGCCCGCAAGCGCGTGCAGGTGTTCAAGCCCGCGCTCGACAACCGCTATTCGGCCGACGAAATCGTTTCGCATGGCGACCAGCGCATGGAATCGGAAGTGGTCACGAGCGCCCCCGAGATCCTCGCCAGACTGAGCCCGCGCACGCAGGTGATTGGCATCGACGAAGCCAACTTCCTGGGAACAGGCCTGGTGGAATTGACGGCCCAGTTTGCCGATGCCGGCCGGCAGGTGATTGTCGCCGGGCTCGACACCGATTTCAGGGGCCGCCCGTTTCCGCCCATGCCGGAGCTGCTGAGCCTGGCCGAGTCCATCACCAAGACGCTGGCGATTTGCATGCGTTGCGGCAATCCCGCCAAGCATACGCAGCGGCTGGTCGAATCCGGAGATCTGATTGTGGTGGGAGCCGCCGGCATGTATGAAGCGCGCTGCCGCCGCTGTTTCGAGCCCGGCGTTCCCAAGCAGGATCTGCTGGACTTTGCGCGCCCTGCCGGGCTGCATGACCCCTAAGGTATGAAACCCGTTCTGCCCCGCCGCGGTCATAATATAGGCAGGAAGCATTATATAAGCAGGAAGCATTGCCAGCATCCGATGTAAGATGATTTGAGGAAGGAGAGCCCCTTGTTTTCAATCCGAGGAGATTCACCTATGAGCGATTCCAATCCGCCGCCTGTCGTGGTCCAGAGCTCTGGCCCGAAGGTACCTGTTGTTTTGGTTCTCGTGGTAATCCTGATTGCTGCAACCGGCTATCTGTTCTATCAGGTGAACCAGACCCGCACCGAGATGGCGCAGATGCGCGATCAGTTGCTGGATGAGATCTCCAAGATCCATGAGACCACGGCAGTGACCACCCAGACCAGCCGCCGTTCGGTGGAGGCGCTGCAGGCCGAACTCGCAGCCGCCCGCCGCCAGGCCAGTCAACTCGCCGGCCAGGCCAAGCTGGATGCCGACAAACATGCCGACGAGATTGCGGCTAGTCTGCAGAAGGTACAGCAGGAGCAGGCGCGGCGAGTGTCGGACGTCTCAACCGAAGTCGGCAAGGTGAAAGAGCAGGCGGTGACCGCGAATACGCGCATCGGCGAAGTTTCAACCGATGTCGGCAATGTCAAAACGGATGTGGCCGCCACCCGCTCGGAACTCGAAAAAACCATCGCCACCTTAAAAGCCACACAGGGCGACTTGGGTGTTCAAAGCGGGCTGATTGCCACTAACGGCAAGGAGCTGGCGGCGCTGAAAGCTTTGGGCGAGCGCAACTATACCGAGTTCAAGCTGGGCAAAACCAAGGCGCCGCAGAAGGTGGGCGACATCGCGGTGATGCTCGAGAAGTGCGATCCCAAGCGCAATCGTTACACCATCCGCGTGATCGCCGACGATAAGACTGTGGAGAAAAAAGACAAGACTCTCAACGAGCCGGTACAGTTCCTGTTGTCGAAGGCTACGCAGCCCTACGAGCTGGTGGTCAATGACATCAAGAAGGACCTGATCAGCGGTTACGTTTCTGCTCCCAAAGTGCAGCAGACGCGCAATTAGTCGGCGACCACAAAACCGCTCTCGACGGAATCATCGAGAATGCGCGTCCATACGACGCGCGCCCGGCCCCTGGCTTCGACGTGCGCAAACGTGACATATTGTCCGGCTGTAAGCGCCGAGCAGTCGTGCGCCATGCGAAATCCGCTGGCGCTCACATCCACCAGCCGGCCCTGGATGTCGCGTGAGCCGGGACTCTCGGGGCGGACCAGCACGTTTCCGTGCCCCCGGCGGCGCGTCTCGCGGCGCTGCTCCGCAATCAGCGGGGTCAGCATGCCCGAGCTCCTACCGCTTCCGGGCGGTATAACTTTAGCTTACGGTTGAGCGTCCTGCGGGAGATCCCCAATTGCGCGGCTGCACGCTGCTGATGGCCGCCGCTTGCCGTGAGCGCCTCGAGGATGGCGCGCTTCTCGATCGATTCGAGATTTGCGGCGACCGCCGAATCCGCGATGTATCGCGAGGAGATGGTGATGGGAAGGTCGGCGGCGGAGATTTCGTGGTTTTGCGCGAGAACCGCGGCCTTGGTAACCACGTTACGCAACTCCCGGATGTTGCCCGGCCAGGGCTGGGATTCAAGCAACGCGATCGCGGAAGGCGAAAGACTCAGCCGGGGATCGTGCTGCGCCAGGAAGTGGCGCGCCAGCGGGGCGATATCGGCAACTCGCTGCCGCAGCGGCGGGACCCGCAAAGTGAACTGCGCCAGACGGTGATAAAGATCGCCGCGGAAACGCCCTTCGCTTACGGCCTGTTCCAGATCCTGATTGGTGGCCGCTACGACACGCACGTCCACCGACACTTTCTTGACGCCGCCCAAGCGGTAATAGGCTACCGAATCCAGCACCCGCAGCAGCTTCACTTGCATGCGCGGATCGAGTTCGCCGATCTCGTCCAGAAAAATAGTGCCGCCGCTGGCCATCTCGAACAGGCCCGGCTTGGAGGCGTCGGCACCGCTGAAAGCGCCCCTTTCGTGGCCGAATAATTCGCTCTCGATCAAGTGCTCCGGGAGCGCCGCGCAACTAAGATCCACCCAGGGTTTGTGGGAGCGTAGCGAATAGTGATGCACCGCGCGGGCGATCAGCTCCTTGCCGCTGCCGCTTTCCCCGGTGATCAGAACCGTCGCCTGCGAGCGCGCCACGCGTTCGATGGTGGAGAGCAGCGCGCGCAGCGGCTCGCTGGCAATCACCGCCTCCATGCCCAGGAAGACTTGGGTTTCGTGCGTTTGGTTGAGTTCCGTCATCATTGCGGCCCGATAGCCCCCGTAACCATTGAGCCAGCAAAGCCGCCGTAGCGCCCTCCGCCAAACACCCTAGTCCCCTTCGAAATCCACCCCTGATATTGAGACACTTTGTCGCATGACAAAGCCGCGGCGGGCGCCATCTTGTCCCCTTAAGTGCGGAGGGCCGTAGCTAAGTTATTGAAGGAATGTCCTCTTATATCGAGCTCGAATGGCCTTCGGCGTGCAATCTCACGTCAATACTATGCCCGGCGCGGAACAGCAACTCCCCGGAAGAGTTCGTGTCTACATCGGATTCCTCGCGCTCATGAGCGCGATTGCGCTGGGCGTTGCCGTGAGCGGCTGGGAATCGCCCGATCTGCTCAAATTCGCGGGATTCCTGGTCCTGGCCACTTTATCCGCGGGAATCCATTTCGACGCTCCCGGAATCTCCAGCGGACTCTCGCTCAATCTGCTATTTGTGTTGTTCGGAATTGCGGAACTCACCCCTTCGGAAACCGTAGTACTCGCCGCGACGGTCACCCTTGTGCAATGCTTCTGGAACCAAAAACAGCCGCCTGGCTTGCAGCAGATCGCCTTTAATATCTCGACTATTACACTGGCGGCCGCGGCCGCAACCGGGATCTATCATTCACACTGGATGCTGGAGAATCAAGAAAATGCAGTCATCCGTCTGGCACTTGCCACGGTTGCGTTTTTCCTGATGAACACCGTACCGGTCGCCCTCGCGGTGGGGATCGCCGAAGGCTTTTCCGCTTGGGCGGTGTGGCGCGAGAGTTACCTCTGGTCGTTGCCGTACTATTTGGGTGGAGGCGCGGTGGCGCAAGCCGCCAGCATCGCTGCGCATTTCGCGGGCTGGCCCACGGTGCTCTTGACGGGTCCGGTGCTGTACCTGGTCTTCCGCTCCTATCGCTTGTATATCAGCAGACTGGAAAATGAGCGAAAGCACGCGGAGGCGGTATCGGGGCTGCACCTTCGCACCATCGAAGCGCTGGCTTTGGCGATTGAAGCCAAGGACGACACCACCCACGACCACTTGGCGCGAGTGCAAGTCTATGCGCGGGAAATCGCGCGCGAGCTCGGTCTTTCCCGCGAACAGCAGGAGGCTTTGCAGGCCGCTTCCATCTTGCACGATATCGGCAAACTCGCGGTGCCCGAGCACATTATCTCCAAGCCCGGCCGCCTGACACCGGAAGAGTTCGACAAAATGAAAATCCATCCCATCGTGGGCGCCGAAATTCTGGAGCGTGTGCAGTTCCCCTATCCAGTGGTTCCCATCGTGCGGGCGCATCACGAAAAATGGGACGGCAGCGGCTATCCGCACGGCCTGAAGGGCGAGGAAATCCCCATTGGCGCCCGGATTCTGGCTGCGGTGGACTGCCTGGATGCCCTCGCCACGGACCGTCAATACCGGCGCGCGCTGCCGCTCGATGAGGCTATGAAAGTGGTGCAGAAAGAAGCCGGGACTTCCTTCGATCCGCGGGTGGTCGAGGTGCTCACAAAGCACTACGTTGCTCTGGAAAAAATGGCGAAAGAATCGCGCGCGGCGGACCCCATGAAGCTTTCAAAAGATGTGAAGGTGGAGCGGGGGCTCGCGCCCGCCGCCGGGTTTGAAGCAGCGGCGCCCAACGCCGGGGCGGCTACACCTGGGGCTCAGGCAGCCGACTTCCTCAGTCTGATCGCGGCGGCCCGGCAGGAAGTCCAGGCGCTGTTTGAAATCTCGCAGGACCTGGGCAATTCACTAAGCCTGGATGAAACCTTATCTTTGCTGGGCGTGCGCCTGCGCCGCATCGTGCCGCATCATGGGCTGGCGATCTGGGTGCAGCGCGCCGGGATCCTGATACCTGAATTCGTGGCAGGCGACGATTTCCGCTTGTTCTCCTCGCTGCAAATTCCGGTGGGACAAGGGCTGTCGGGATGGGTGGCGGAAAACCGCAAGGCGATCCTCAATGGCAATCCATCGGTGGAGTCGGGTTACTTGAACGACCCGTCGAAGTTCTCTGCGTTGCGCTCCGCACTGGCCGTGCCGCTGGAGGGAACCGGCGGCGTGGTAGGCGTGCTGACGCTCTATCACTCCGACCGCGACGCCTTTACGAAGGACCATCTGCGCATTTTGCTGGCGATCAATGCGAAAATTGCGCTTTCGATTGAAAACGCCCTACGCTTCCGCCAAGCGGAAACTTCGGCCACGACCGATTATCTGACGGGACTGCCGAATGCGCGCTCGCTATTCCTGCAGTTCGACGCCGAGCTGTCGCGCAGCCGGCGAAGCGAGCAACCGATCGCAGTGCTTACCCTGGATCTGAATGGATTCAAGCAGGTGAACGATCGCTGCGGACATCTGGAGGGGAACCGGGCGCTGCGCGCCGTGGGCATTGGATTGAAGTCGGTTTGCCGCGAGTACGACCAAGTGGCACGCATGGGCGGCGATGAGTTTGTACTGGTGCTTCCGGGAGCGCGGGCAGGAGAAATCAGCGCGAAGTTCGAACAGATCCGCAGTGTGATCTCGCAGGTTTCGCATGAAATGTTTTCGGGTCAGATGCTGAGCGTGAGCATCGGAGCCGCGTATTTTCCCGAAGACGGCAGTAACGCCGACGAACTGCTCTCGGTGGCCGACCGCCGCATGTATTCGGAAAAGCAGTCGCAGCGCCAGGACGCCATCACGCCTTCGCGGGTGTTGCGCGAACGGGACCATTCCGCGTCGGCTCTGGTCAACTAGCCCCGCGCTAGCCTCGGCTGCCGTGCAAGCTGGTAGTGAGTTGCGGCCGTCTTCGGAACATCAAAACGTAGCCAGTCATTCATCAGCCTGAAAAACTCATTCCCTTACACTACCTGAGTCGCTCAATTCGATCGTGAGCAAAATTCCCCTACTCAGGAGAAATATGAAAAAACATCCAACCAGCCACGCGCCCAGCATGGCACAAGCGCGGCGTACCCATTTCGTGCGGGCCGCGGCCATTCTGATTGGCGGAGCGGTTGCCATTGGGCTGCCGCTAGCCAGAGCGTTCCAGAGCAACGGCAACGGCGGTCAAGCTGACCAGGGGTCCGCCCCTTACGCCTTTGGGCTTTGGGGAGACCTGCCTTACTCCGGCACCCAAGCCACCGTGGGCGTGCCGAATCTGATCGCCGACATGAACTCTCAGCATCTGGCGTTCACCGCCCATGACGGCGATATTAAGAGCGGCTCCAGTGAATGTAAGGACTCGGTCTACACCCAAGCCCTGGGGTACTTCAACTCCCTGCAGGCACCGGCCATCTTCACCCCCGGCGACAACGATTGGGTGGATTGCGATCGCACGCCCGGGTACAATTCGCTGGTTCAACTCGATAAGGAACGCAGCCTTTTCTTCAGCACTCCCTTCACGCTGGGACAAAAGCGTTTCCTCGAGGAGGTGCAATCGACGCCTCAATGCCTGGGCGTCAACGGCCTGGTGCCCTGCGTAGAGAACCGCCGCTGGACCGTTAACCGCGTCACCTACGCAACGCTCAATATCCAAGGTTCCTGCAACAACCGCTGCAGCACCGCGCCGGATGAGAACGAGTATCACTACCGCAACCTGGCCGACATCGCCTGGATGCAAGACACCTTCGCCGAGGCAAAAGCGAACGGCTCCGCTGCCGTGATGTTCATTTCGCAAGCCGATCCCGGATTCAACCAGGATTCGTCGCAGGGTGGACCCCTGCGCGACCCGAAGACACTTGTAGAAACCGACCCCGATCCCGATGGCTTTCATGACTTCCTGGTCGCCCTGCGGGATGCGGTGATTGACTTTGAGCGGCCCGTCGCCTATGTTCACGGCGACTCGCACTACTTCAGAATCGACAAACCGTTCCTGGACTCGATGGGAAGGCGCCTGGAGAACTTCACGCGAGTGGAAACCTTCGGCGATAACCAGGATTTCGGCACCAACGACGTGAACTGGCTGAAGGTCTTGGTGGACCCGGGCAGCCGCGAAGTGTTCGCGTATCAGCCTCAGATCGTCCCGGCGAATCGAGTTGCCGTCCCGGCACCCTAGAACGCTTCTGTTCGGCCCTCCGATCCACGATCCATCGCGGGTCGGAGGCCTCACGGAGTTCCCGCGGGTGTCGGTTCCTCGCCGCGACGATTTTCTCCGCGCATTACGGGAACCGCATCGTGTTGCAGGTAGCAATGTGCCGCAGGTCCGAAGGTAGAACTTTGAGCGAGACGGGCCCTTTTGTCTTTGAAGTTCAGCCCGTGGCAGGAAGCGCAACAGAACGCTTCACTTCGGCCGGCTTTTGTGAGGTTTCCTGGGCAGCAACCATGCGGCGCAGCATAGTCGCCGCGAACTAAACAAACTCACAAACGTCCTTACCTCAGGCGAACGGCCCTTCTATTGCACTGTCGCGGGGCAAGGGGAAAATAATATGGCTCCCGTGATCAACATCACCTCCAAGCTCCTGAATATCGACGACCTTAAGCTTCTGTCGCGGCACACCGGACCGTGTGTAACTATAAGCATTCCCGCATACCAGCCGGGAACGGGCAGTGGCACTCGGCATGCGCATCTGCGGAACTTGACGCAAACCGCGGCGGAGCAACTGGGCCATTTGAACCGTCCGGAGGCTCCGGAAGCCGGTGACAACGTGGCGAGCGCTCTCGAACTGCTCGCAGCTACGCTCGACGATGGACACGGCGGGCCAGGCGTCACTTTGTTCTGCGCGCCGGGCTTTACGGCATCCTACGAGACTCCCGGCGTGCACCCCGATAACGTGACTGTTGGCGACCGATTCGATCTATTGCCTCTGGTGGCCGCAGCACAGACCCCCAGCCGATTTTTCGTCCTCGGTATCAGCAAGAACCAGCTTCGACTATTCCATTACTCACACGGGCGCGCCGAAGAACTGGCTCTGCCCGCAGGCGTACCAGTCAGCCTGGAAGCGGCGGGCGCGTTCGACGAGCCCGAACACACCATGGATAGCCACTCCCCAGCCGGCCCCTCGGTGGGCAGCTTGCGCGGTGTGCGGTTCGCCAGTTCAGGCGATCAAGACTCCAACGCAGTCTACCTGCGGCATTTCTTCGGGCTCGTGGATCGGGGGCTCAAAGAGACGCTAAACGGAGAGCCGCTATTCCTGGCGGGAGTGCGGGAGGAGTTGTCGTTATACCGCAAGACCGCCAAGTATCCGCACATTTTCGAGTCTGAGTGCCACGGCAACGCGGAACATTCGTCACTGGATCAAGTGGCGAAACATGCGGCCGCTGGGGCCCTGCGCGAATACCGTCTGGCGGCCGACCGCGCGTTAGGGACGTTGCCAGAAATTCGCGACAAACTCGCCGGAGATCCAGGCGCAGTCTTGAAAGCCGCGACCGAGGGTCGTGCGCGGCAAATCTTCGTGGCAGAAGAGGGCACCCCGAAGGAAGCGTTGAACGCCGCAGTGGTGGAGGGCTTGCGGACCGGCGCGGAAGTTTTCGCGTACCCTGGCACCGAACTACCGGGATTCGGCGCAATCGCAGCAGTGCTGCGCTACTAGCCGAAGATGTGCCACCGACGCCGCTTGGTGCGCACCGCGACAACTTCGCCCATAAAGAAGCTTCGCTATGCCACCACAGGGGGAACCGCGCTTAATAATGCTCCAACTAAGACCGTGCGTCGACTGCGAGGCTGGGAACCGTTCGCCAGTTAGAAGACCGCAGACTCATCCGGACGAATTGCGTCTTAGATCGTCGATCTTCTGCATGGAGTATTGATCGAGCGCGTGAACCCTGATCTCAGATCGGGTATCCGGAAACCGTGACGGGCCTGCCGGACTATAAGCCGGTTTCTGTACCCTTCGTTACCGAAGAGCGGCAGCCATTCCTCTTGGCCTGGGATCTCTCCCCGGCTCTAGCGACCTACCCCGAAGTCGTAACGGAGCGGACCGCTCCTGCTCCCCTGTTGGTCTTGCTCCGCAGATCTAGAAGTTGTCTACAGTAATTCGATAAACTCGTCCGTCGATAAGTTCGCATCCCTAAGGATGCCTCGGAGCAAGGGTTCCTTGATGATCTTCCCTCGGTAATCGGAACCACGGTTCTAGCTTTTGTGGCGGGCTGGATCAATATCAGGTGGCTGCCTTTTTGCCGATCCTCAACGAATCCACCGCGCTTTAACGCCCGGACAACTTGTCGCGCGGTCAGAGACGGCAGCTTAGACATTCATCAGGCGGGAACCGTCACGCGGCCCTGGAACGAGGGCCCCTCTACGGGAATGGCATCGCCGTGGGCTGCCAGGCTCTCCAGATAAACAGCGATGGCCTCTTTGACGTTGCGCTCCGTATCTTCCAAGGTCTCGCCTTGGGTGTGGCAACCTGGCAATGCCGGAACGAATGCCACGTATCCGCCTTCAGGAGCCTGTTCGTAGAAGACCGAATAGGAGAAGGTCTTAGATCGCTCGCTTTTCATCACCTTCATTGTAGAAGGTGGTCAACGAATCGGCAAAGTTGTGTACCTCGCATAGAAGGAAACGGCAAGCTGCTAAAATTATCCTTGCATGCGCCACGTGTCACCTTACGGTGCGGGATGATACGGACAATTCGCCACAAAGGCCTGAAACGGCTTTTTGAGGAGGACGACCCAAGGGGTGTAAATCCTGAACATCCACCGAGACGCTACGGGATATTTTGGCGACGCTTCATGCCGCCCCTACCCTCGCTCACTTGGACCAGCCGGGGTTGCGCTTGCATCCGCTCAAAACGTCATTAGCATCTACAATAATCTTCTGAGCGTTTCGGCTCGGACTCATGACAAAGAAGAGAAAAGCCAAATCCGCTGTTTCGAAGAAAACGGCCCGACCGAATGCGCCTCAACAGCTTGACGGCGCTGAGCGCTTCGATATTCTTCTCGAGGAGTCGGAAAACTTTTGTCAAGGCATCGGCCTGCACAAAGACCTAATCCGCGAGATCCTCCGAACGGACAGCGATTGGGCCTTCATTCTGAAAATAGATGCGCTCCTCGAAAGTGCGGCGAAGCAGATCCTCCGAACCGGTCTGCGAATCAAGCTGCTGAACCAGGTCTTTCAAAACGAAACTTTGGACGGATTCGTTGACGCATTGCCGATGAACGGAAGAACTGGGCTTCTCAAATTATTAGACGCATCCTGCTTGCCCGAAGAGATTGGCTTCGTGGAGACGATTCGCAAGGTGCGAAACACCTATGCGCATGACATCAGGTTCGCGGATGTCAGCTTGATCGAACTGGTCAAACAGCGGAATGACAAATCTCAGCTGATCAAGTACCTTAGCGCAATTGAGACCTACGTCGAATCCGACCTGATCGCTCGGTACGAGAGAGACCCCGGATTTCTCAGGTTTTGCGTGATCGATTCGACTATGAGGTTTCTCTTCTATGCCTACCACCTGGCCGTGAAATCACCTATTGCCCGGTAGGTTGCCTTACGGGTTTTGCGGTTTTTTTGAAGACAGTCGCGCTCAAGTCACTGTACAACATCGACCGCCGACCGTGAAGCGCCTCGCAACCACATCGACCCGGCCAGATCGGTTCTCAAAACCGTGGACTATAACAGGCCTGCCGGACTATAAGCCGGTTTCTGTAATCTTCGTTACCGAAGAGCGGCAGCCATTCCTCTTGGCCGGGAATCTCTCCCCGGCTCCGGCGACCTACCCGGAAGTCGTAACGGAGCGGACCGCTCCTGCTCCCCTATTTGGTCTTGCTCCGCATGGGGTTTGCCCTGCCAGCGCGCATTACTGCGGCCGCGGTGCGCTCTTACCGCACCTTTTCACCCTTACCTGACAGTTCCCTGCCCGGCGGTATTGTTTTCTGTGGCACTTTCCGTGAAACTCGCTTTAAGCGAATCCCCCCGGCCGTTAGCCGGCATGCTGCCCTATGGAGACCGGACTTTCCTCTAGCCCGCTTGGGTTTCCCCGCGCAGGCCAGCGGCTGCCCGTCCGGCAGGCCCGCATTCATTATGGGGGTAAGGGTGGCGGAGGGGCAAGCGAGCACTATTGAAATCCAAATAAGCTGACGAAACGTGTTCAGGGGCTGGAGTATCTGCAGAGTATCTGTGTAAGATCGAATTTCGGCCGTTACATGCAGATGACGGTCGATAACTGGCGGGGTTCCGCCTTATCAGGCCGATTTCTAGCTACGCCATCAGCTTAAAGAGGGGTAAGAGGAGGGATACCTATGTTTCAACGATTAGCCGCTTTCCTAGCGGTGCCTTTACTGGCAGTCAGGCTGTTCGGTCAGGGGATCGACACCCAAGCCACCAAGGACGACTGGGAAGAAATCAACTTCGACTACAATTCCTCCGTCCTGGTCGACGGGTTCCCCAGTCTGCTGCGGCTCAGTGAGCTGCTGCAGAAGAACTCCGGCTACAAAGTAAGAATTGAGGGGCACACCGACACCATCGGCGACACCAGCTACAACAACAAGCTGGGCATGGCGCGAGCTAAT
>DATJEI010000017.1:0-10341 GCA_035496735.1 Bryobacteraceae bacterium
AGCGAGACGATTTATTACGTGCCGCTGGCGGAACATGCGGTGGCAATTGCGGGGAGCTACCAATGCGCCTACGCCGACTTCACGTTGTCGGGGACGGTGAACCCGGGCGACTACGTGGGGCTGTCGTTCTTGACGGAGGCGTATACCTACCAGTTCTTGAGCGGAGACATTCTCGCAAACGCGGCGCAGGCCATCACGGATAGCGTCAATGCGTTTTCTGCTGTGATGAAAGCCACGCGTACCGGGGCAACGGTCCGGCTGTATTACACTGACGGGGCGACCATCGCCGCCAGCACAGCGGGCGCGAGCGGAAATCGCTTCGCAGTGTATTCGTATTCGACGGGCGTGGCCGTGTGGGACGCGGGTGCGAAAACCTTCGCTAATGGAACGTCGCCAGCCGCATGGAGAGTGACGCTTGATTTCAGCGCACTCCAGGGCACGATTACGCCCGACCTTTCGGGCACCTTGTACACAATCCCCACAAACCTGATTCGCAAGATGCGATGGACTTACGCGGCGCAATTGCAGGCGGCCGCATTCGCCCGCAGCGAGTTCAGCGTGGCGGTGACGAACTGGACAGTAACCGGGACCAATCGAACTTACTCCGTTGCGGGTCCCGGGAGCCTGCGGATCGAAGACCACGATGTGTCGATGGTTTTCAGCGGCGCTTGGACCGAGGTGCGAGGCAACTATTCGGGCGGTACGATTCACAAGACCACTACTCCGGGCGACTCCCTAAGCTGCACTTATCAGTCGACGCACAGCCACACGCTTTGCGCTGGACTGCGCTACACGGGAATCGGAGGAGTGGTTTCGATCGTCGTCGATGGGGGAGCAGCAGTGTCCATAGACTTGGCAATCCCGGCGGAAGATACCCTGTTCCGCTATTCGCTGGGGACGTTCGCCGCGGGATCGCACACGGTCGTGGCAACCCACGCAGGCGCCACTGGCACGGAAGTGTATATCGATTTTCTGGAACTCGCCGCCCCGTCGACCGATCTGCCAGTAGTGGAGAACCAAGCGGTGGTCACACTGGCAACCGACTGGGACACGCTACATTGCATCTCGCTCCCAGCGGAGCGTACGGCGTGGATGCTCACTTCGCTCAATTTTGTCGGGCGGGCGAATCACTATGTTGGTGCATTGTGGTTCTACGAGCTGGTGCGAGTCGGGCACGTGTACTCCTCGGCTACTGTTACATTTAGTGGGACGCCAGCGCCGAACGCTTACGTGATTCTGACACTGGGACAGACCGGTCAGCCGCCACTGTCCGATACGGTTTTGCAGAAACAGATCCATGTGGGCGATACGGCGGATACCATCGCGCTTGCGTTTGCGCAGGAGCTAAATCGGGGTTATACCGGAGTGTGGGCGAGCGTGGCGGGGAGTGTGCTCACCATCACGGCGCGAACCATGGGACTGGCTGGGGACGCAAACACCGTGGCCGCGACCACCACTAGCGGCGGCTTCACCGCGATGACTTCCGGGTTGAATTTCACGGGAGGCTCGGACGGCAACTGGCGGACGGACCTGACGGCCAGCCCGGCGCTCAATCGCGCAGTGCGAGACTGGAGCGCGGCCTACTTTACGGCGCTGGTAGGTTTTGGGATCGACGTGGCAGCGTCGTTCAGTATGGAACTGCAGCATGGCGATCCCAGTGCAGAGGCGGGGATCGCGCAGGTGGGTCCCGCAGGCGATCCGATCCTGCTGCCGACTCCCTCGCTCCAGACCAACTTTTCGCCGGCGAGCCTGGCGTTCTGGAAAGTGGTGTATGAAGAGATGGCGGCGATCCAGGCTGCGGCGGGACTCACGCCTTATCTTCAATTCGGCGAAGTGCAGTGGTGGTATTTTCCAAACGATGGGTTGGGTACCAACTTTTCAGGCATGCCGTTCTACGATGCTTGGAATCTCGCCACCTTCGCCGCTCTCTATGGTCATCCACTGGCGACGATCACGCTGAATACGGTGGACCCGGCGGCTTATCCGGATGAAACGGCGTATCTGCCCACCGTTATCGGCAACTTCACCGCGGCCATCATGAGTTTCGTTCGGTGGACGCAGCCGACGTGCCGCTTTGAAGTGCTGTATCCCACCGATGTGAACCAGACTGCGTTCAATCGGGCGATCAATTATCCGGCGGCAGTATGGACGCCGGCTGCGCTTACGTGTCTGAAGACTGAAGCGTTCGGCTTCACTTTTGGGCGCAATCTCGACCAGAGTTGGGTGACGCTGGATTTCGGCAGCGCCCTCGGTTTCACTGCTGCGCAACGTAGCCATCTGGTGGGTGCCGGCGACTCGACGGCGGCGTGGCTCAAGGAAGTACGCGCCGCGGCGGGTAAACGCTTCGAGAGCGTGGTGCTGTTCGCGATCGACCAGTTCTGTCTGATTGGATATGAGGTGCCCCTGTCCGAGGGCTTGCGGCGAAGTTTTCGGACCGGCGGATGATAGTCTCGTAGGAATGAGGCTAGACCAGATCCAGGCAGCGCTGCGCGATGAAGGATTAGACGGCTGGTTGTTTTTCGATCACCATCGCAGAGATCCGCTGGCCTATCGCGTGCTCCAGTTCACTCCCGGATCGATGGTGACGCGGCGATGGTTTTACTACATTCCCGCGAGCGGTGAACCGCGCGGGCTGGTGCACAAGATTGAGGCGCAGACGCTCGCGCCGCTGCCCGGCCAGCATTCTTTGTATGCGGGTTGGAGCACTTTGGTGGATGGATTGAAGAAGCTTCTTGGCGGCGGCCGGCGCGTTGCCATGCAGTATTCGCCGAACTGCGCCGTGCCGTATGTAGCAATGGTGGATGCGGGGACGGTGGAGCTGGTGCGCGGCCTGGGAGTGGAAGTCGTCACTTCGGCGAACCTGATTCAATTGTTCGAGTCGCGATGGACCGAGGAACAGCTGGCGATGCACCTCGAAGCCGCGCGAAAGGTGGATGCGATTCGCCGCCAGGCGTTTGAGCGGGTGGGAGCAAAGTTGCGCGCGAGCGAGCGCGTCACCGAATGGGAAATGCAACAGTTCATCCTGGCGCGATTCGCCGAAGAAGGCCTGACCACCGATCATGGGCCGGACGTTGCAGTGAATGCCAACGCATCGAATCCGCACTACGAGCCCAAACAGGACGCCTGCTTGGAGATTAAGCCCGGCGATCTGGTGCTGATGGACATGTGGGCCAAACTGAATCGCCCCGAGGCGGTGTTCTATGACATCACGTGGATGGGATTTTGCGGTGCGGAGCCGCCTGCGCGGGTGGAACATGTGTTCACGGTGGTTCGCGACGCCCGTGACCGCGCCATCGCGCGCGTGAAGGATGCCGTTCGCGAGCAGCGGGAACTGCGCGGCTTTGAGGTAGACGATGCTGCGCGGGAATACATTCGCGAGCAAGGCTTCGAGGAGTACTTCTTTCATCGCACGGGACATTCGATCGGCACCGAGGTTCACGGCTCGGGCGCAAACATGGACAATCTGGAAACCCACGATGAGCGCAGGTTGATCCCCTGGACTTGCTTCTCGGTAGAGCCCGGAATCTATCTGCCGGAATTCGGCATCCGTTCGGAAGTGAACGTATTCGTGGGCGATCGCGAGGCGCGGGTGACCGGCGAGGTCCAAGACAAATTGGTTCTGATATGATGTGGGAGAAAATCCTATGAAGACCCTTCTGATCTCCCTGCTGGCCTGCGGAATCGCGCTGGCGCAGACGCCGCCGGCTCCCAAGAAGGCCGCCCCCGGGGGCAAGAGCGCTGCTCCGGCTGCCCAGAAAGCCGCTGCGGCGGCTGCGCCGAATTTGCTGAGGCCAGGCACACTGAAGGCGAGGGCTCCCGAAGTTTACAAAGTCAAATTCACCACCACCAAGGGTGATGTGATCATTCAAGTGAACCGCGTCTGGGCGCCCATCGGAGCGGACCGTTTCTACAATCTGGTGCGGGCAGGCTTCTATAAGGATGCGGCGTTCTTCCGTATCGTGCCGCGTTTTGTGGCGCAGTTTGGAATCCCCGCGCGACCGGACGTGGCGGCGGCGTGGGATCACGCGTACCTAGTGGACGATCGGGTGACGCAATCTAATAAACGGGGAACACTGACTTTCGCTACTGCGGGCCCCAACACGCGGACCACGCAAATTTTCATCAACTACAGCGATAATACTTCCCTAGACGGACAGGGATTCGCGCCTTTTGGAACGGTGATCGAGGGCATGGATGTTGTCGACAAGTTTTTCGCGGGCTATGGCGAGTCTCCAGATCAAGGCCGTATCACGGCGCAGGGCAAGGCGTATCTGGATAAGAGCTTTCCCAATCTGGACCGGATTATCAACGCTGTGGTGATGCCGGCGGATGCTCCAGCGTCTGCCCCTCCCGCCGACGCGAAGAAGTAAACCGACGCCGCGCGCGATCCCGCGCTCTCGCCCCATCTGTGGAAGCGCTGTGGAAAAAACTAATTTGCGGACGCGCCCCTAAGGCGCTACCTTGGAACGGTCACGGAGCTTGCCATGGCCACCATCGATCTCACTTTCGAGAGAGGACTTCCCGCCAACGTCGATGCTGAGCGCTTTGTGCTCGGCTCGATTCTGCTGAACCAGGACACCTATTTCCAAGTCGCGGGCGCGGTTGAGCCCGAAGACTTCAGCCTCGAAAAGCATCGCCGCATTTTCGCGCGCATGAAGGACCTGTACGACCGCGGCGAAAAGATCGACCGCGTCACGCTCGCCAATGAGCTGATGAAGCAGGGGCAGATCGAATCGGTGGACGGGTTCTCGTACCTGGTCTCGCTCGATGAAGGGCTGCCGGCGCTCAGCAATCTCGATAGTTACGTACGCATCGTCAAGGACAAGGCCACGCTGCGCAAGCTGATCTTCAGCGCGCAGAAGGTCATTGACCGGTGTCTGATCGGAGAAGAAGAGCCGGATGAAATTCTGGCGGGCGCCGAAGAGTCGTTGCTGAAACTGGGTGAGGCGAGGTCGGGCGAGAAACTGGAATCGCCGGCCACTGTGATAGGAAAATTTCCCGGCGGCGTCAACGCGTTTCTGGATCCCAGCCAGCGGGTGAGCGGCCTCAGCACCGGCTTCGCCAAGTTCGATGAGATGACGGGCGGGCTGCATGGCGGCGAACTGCTGATCCTTGCGGCGCGTCCTTCGATGGGCAAGACGGCACTGGCGCTGAATATTGCACAGCACGTGGCCACGCATCCGCAAATGCGCAAGCCGGTGGCGGTATTCTCGCTCGAAATGTCGTCGGCGAGTTTGCTGACACGTTTGCTGTGTTCGGCTGCGCGCGTAGATCAGCACAAGTTTCGCGCGGGATATTTGAACGCCGACGAGCGGCGCAAGCTGCAAGTGGCGCTGGCCGATTTGACGGACTCGCCGCTCTTCCTCGACGACACCGCCGGTGTGAACCTGATGGATATTCATTCCAAACTGCGGCGGATGCAAGCCGAGCATGGCTTGAGCCTGGTGGTGATCGATTATCTGCAGTTGATGAGCAGCCGCGGACGCAGCGAGAATCGCAATCAGGAAGTGAGCGCTATTTCGCGCGGCCTGAAGTTGATGGCCAAGGATTTGGATGTTCCATTTCTGGTGCTCTCGCAGTTGAGCCGTGCGGCGGAGACTCGCATCGGCGATCACAAGCCGCAGTTGAGTGACTTGCGCGATTCAGGATCGATCGAACAGGACGCGGATTTGGTCGCGTTCATTTTCCGCGAGGAAGTGTACAAGCGGGATCGCGAAGACTTGCGCGGCCTCGCCGATCTGATCGTGGCCAAGCAGCGCAACGGGCCCATCGGCAACGTGCCGCTACGTTTCCTGGGCCAATTCACGCGTTTCGAAAATCGTGCGGAAGACTTGCCCGAAGAACCTTAAGAAATCGTCATCCTCCGCCCTGATTAAAGTGTTTACACAAAACGGTTTAAGAACATAGCTTCATGAACCTGCGGAAGGACACGTGCGTCCATAAGGGTGAGGGCGGAATGCCCCAAGGAGAATTAAACGTTATGAAAACCCTAATGACCTCGTTGTTACTTGCGGGAACCGCACTGATGGCCGCCCAGACCGGCAATACGCCCGCTCCGGCTGCTTCCGCTTCCACCACAGCTCCGGCGAAGGTGAAGAAGCATCACCACAAAAAGAAGACGGCTGATCCGGCTGCCGCGACTAAATCGGCTCCGGCCAGCACCACGCCCGCGAAGTAACGATCGATCGCGGAACCAAGCGGCGGCTGGGCGCGATGACCGTGTCCGGCCGCTAAATTGGGATTCGGTCCTGCTGGCATCCCCTTTGATGCTAAACTGAAGCGCTTGGCACGCCGAACTCTAATTATCGACCTGCGGCAGGAGGGTGATCCTGCAATCGGCAAGTCTGTCCGCCAAGGCCCCCAAAAAAGGACCTTTGACGATCCATTTGATCAACCCCAGCGATTCCGCATTCGGAACCGCCGTCATCACACCGCGTTGGCTGTATGTGCTGGCGACCGCGACGCCAATCGAATTTGGCGATCCGGAGATCTGTGACGAAACTCTAGAAAGTCTCATCCCTGAGCGCATTGCTGCCGGCGACGTCGTCGGCATCGGTATCCATACCGGCAATGCGCTGCGCGGCTATGCCGTGGGACGCCTCGCGCGCGCGCGCGGCGCCTATGTTGTTTTCGGTGGCATCCATGCCACGCTTTATCCCGAAGAAGCCCTGGAATTGGGGCACGCGCACGCCGTGGTCAAAGGCGATGGCGATTTAGCGTGGGGCCAGGCCCTGCGCGATTGCGCCCGGAACGCACCGCAGAAAATATATGAAGGCGGTCGCGTGGCGCCGGAAGATTTCAAGGCCGCGCGCTGGGACCTGCTGCCGCCGGACCGCTATATGTGGGCTTCGGTGCAGACGGTTCGCGGCTGCTCCAAGCACTGCTCGTTTTGTTCGGTCTGGCGCACGGATGGACAGAAGCCACGGCAGCGCCCATCCGATGTGGTGATTGAGGAGATCGTGGCGCTGAGGCGTCTCGGCTTCCGCTTCATCGCGCTGGCCGACGATAATTTCTACCCGGTTTCGCTCACCGACATCAAGAACGCCGAGCGGCAAGGCAACCAGCATAAAGTCGATGAGCTGAACGCCATCCGCGAAGAGAGATTCGAGTTGATGGAGCGGCTGGCTGCTCTGCCGGGCGACTTGACGTTCTTCACGCAGATCACTATGGAATCCGCCGAAGACGGCAAGTTTCTGGACGCGATGCGCGCGGCACACATCCGCGGGGCACTGGTGGGCGTGGAGGCAGTTACTCCGGAAGGCCTGAAGGCGGTGTTCAAGGATTTTAACTGCTCCGGCGAGAAGCGGGTAAATCAACTGCAGGAGTTCCGGCGGCACGGACTGCACGTGCTGGGATCTTTCATTTTTGGGCTTTCGACCGACCGCACCGATACTTTCGACGCGACGCTCGATCTAGCCCACAAATCAGGACTGACGTTCGCGCAGTTTGTGATGCTGACTCCGTTTTGCGGAACCGTGGACTTCGAGCGCTGGGAAAAGGCGTTCGGCGACAACGTGCCCACTGTAGCGGGGACTCCCATTACGCGATACTGGCTGATTCCGCCGGATGAGCGGCCCAAAATGTTCATGCCTCATCCGACCATGACTTCGGAAGAAATGCGACAAAGGACGCAGGGTGTGTGGGATCGCTTCTACAGCTTTAGCGCGGTATGGAAGCGGTCGAGTTGTACACCGAATTTGAAAGCGCGTCTGGCGTTTATTTTCATTTCGAAGCTGTATCGCCAAATGTACGCGAGCACCGGTATCGCCACCGACAGCGCGCGCCGGAATCGGGCCAACCAATGGGCTCGCTGGCTGGCCGTGCCGTGCCGCAAGCTATTTCAAGGGAAGCCCATGCCGGGACTGCAAGCGCCGCCGCGCAAGAACGCCGATGCAGGGGCAGCCGTGGCGGGAAATCGCGGCTTGCTGAACGTGATTCAGTAGTCCCGGCGCGCGTTACGCCGTTGGCGTCATCTCGACGCGCACCGGCGGGTTGTAGTAGAGGAAGCGGCCACAGCTTTCGCAGGTCATCAGGTGGTCGCCCTTTTTCAAGTCCTGCAGATATTGGGGACGCAACACGATCTGGCAGGCGGCGCAGCGGCCGCTGGTGGCTTCGGCAATCACGACCCCGTGCCATTTCTTGCGGATGCGCTCGTACTCGGCGAGCGTGGCCTTGGGAAGTTGGGCGGCGGCCTCAATTCGCTCTGCCTGCAACTGCTTTAGCTGTGCCTGATCCGCCGCGGTGCGCTCGCGAGCAAGCGTCTTCTCGCCTTCGACCAGTTTCTTCTCGTCTTTGAGTGCGGCGTCGGCTTTCTTCACGGCGACGTCGAGCGACTCCGATTCCGACATCAGCTCCAGAATGCGGTCCTCGGACGTGCGAATTTCGTTCTGCAGATATTCAATTTCGTGCTGGAAAGCCTTGTATTGCTCGTTGGTTTTGGCGCCCAGCATCTGATCCCTGAGCTTCGAGATCTTCTGCTCGTGCATCTGGATATCGCCTTCGAACTTCTTGCGGTCTTTTTGGTTAGCGGTGAGGGCGGCGCGGTCGGCTTCCAGGCGTCGCTGGTGCGATTCCAGCGTCTTTTCGATAACGGCGATATGCTTGGGAAGCGCGGCGACTTCTTTTTCGAGCTCTGCCATCCGCAAGTCGATGGCCTGGAGCTCACTCACCAGACGCGTATCTGGGTGCATGAAACCCTATCTTAACACGCGTGCCCGTGCCACTCGTTGCGATCTGTATCGTCACCATACTCCCGGTTATTCATTTGCGTCATGCGTGACCAGCACTGCGATTTTCCAGTGTTGATCCACCTTCTGCAGCACGTACGTTACGCCTGCGCGCTCCAATGCTTGTCCGTCGACCTTAAACCTCAACGCGACACCCACGACCAATATCGTGACGGGACTAAGCGACTTGAGTTGCCGAATGCTTAACTCGCTTCGGCCGTATCCTCTGCCTCGAAGGCCTTCCAGGACCGGCACGAGGGTAGTCGCAAGTACGGAGCGGGTCGGCGCCGCGAATACTCCTTGCGGTCCGATAATCAGGCTGGGCTCGTGGAAGTAGGGCAAGATTGCCTGAATGTCGAGACTACTGAAATCGCGGTAATAGGCAGTGAGAAACCGGGTGACCTCTGTTTCCTCCGTTACACTCTCAGGCAAAGGCATAGTGGCCCGATTTTATCACCGCCGGTGACACGGGCAATTCGAGAGTGTTGGGAACGATCACTCCGGCCAATAACCGGGCCGCGCTCGAACCACGGCTTCGGAGCGCCTCACGTTGACCGTGATTGCGTGGTACATCTTGCCTTCGCTATCGCCGGCCTGGAAGCTTAACAGGTATTGCGTGTGCAGATCGTCGCCTACCTTGGCGATCACGCGCTCCAGACCGGAGAGTTTCGCGAATGATACTTTCTCGCCACCGGTATACTTTGCCAGGGCATCGCCTGCGTTCTGCGTCGCCAGCCGGGCGATCTCGGTGAAAATCATCAGGAGATTGCCAGCGTCTGTGTTATATACACGGCTCCCTGAGCCAGCAAAGCGCTCGTCGCCGCGCGACGTGTAGCTGGTTTTGTAAACCGAGTAGTTTACCGGATAGACGGTCACATTCGCGGCTTGCGCTTTGGTCACTGCTTCTTCCAGCTTGGCCTGGCTCCCGCGATCCCGGCTCTCGCCAATCACCACCAGAACGCGCCTGAACTTGGGCCGATCCGCAAGCATCTTCACGGCCTCCAGGACGGCGTCAGTCATGTGCGCTTCAGTCCGCGAGTCACCGTCCGGCTCGATCTTGCGCATGCGCCGGGTGAAGTCATCAGCGCTGCGAGTGAAGCCCTGCCATACTTTGATCTGGTCTGAGTACGTGACGATCGCGGCCACGCCTCCTTCACCGACGACCAGAGGTTCGAACATCGCCCCGATTTTTTGAACCTTGGCGAGCGCCGGCCCGGAGATGGCGCTGGTTTGGACGGCCACCACCAAAGCAATCGGCTGATTTGTGACTTCGAGGCTATGCTTGACGGGTTTGCCGTTATCCAATACTTCGAAGTCAGACTCCGCGAGACCTTCGATGGTTTTGCCGTGAGGATCGGTGACGGTTACGGGCACTAGAATTAGCGGCACCGTGGTTCGAATCACCGTGTCCTGGGCGCAGAGGCACATGGCTCCGAGAAGGAGTGCGAACCGCATATGCATGGAGTCGGGACGCATGGCGCGCCGGTGGCGTTTCGTTAAAGCTATTGCAAAAGGCCGGCCAAGGCCGGGAGCGACACGCCGGCTTCTTTCAAGGAACGCTCGTGAAAGTCTTTGAGGGAGAAGGCGGTGCCTTTGGCTTTCTTATAGCCCTCGC
>DATJEI010000018.1:0-12596 GCA_035496735.1 Bryobacteraceae bacterium
TTCTGCCGTAAACTGAAAGTTGCATGGCGCGCTATCGCAGTTATCGGGACCTGGATTGGCCGCTGCTGCTGATCAGTCTCATCATCTGCGGACTCGGCGTGCTGCAGATCTACTCCGCCACCCGCGATACCCGCTGGGAAGACGCCTGGTGGAAGCAGCTCATCTGGATCGGCATCGCCCTCGGCCTGATGTGGGTGGTGACATCCATCGACTATCACACATTGCTGGGCCAGATCCCCTTGCTTTACACGCTCTCGGTCACCTCGCTGGTCGGAGTTCTGCTGGCCGGGCGCCTGGTCTTCGGCTCGCGCCGCTGGATCAGAGTCCTGGGTGTAAATCTTCAGGTCTCGGAATTTGTCAAATTGGTGATAATATTAGTGGTAGCGAGGTACGTGTCGGAACTTCGTAGCGATGAGATCAAGCCTCGCGACTTGTTGAAATTAGGAGGGTTAGTAGGAATTCCGGCCATGCTGGTGATGTACCAGCCGGATCTGGGTACGGGGTTAACGTACCTGCCGATCCTGGCCGTCGGGATTCTGATAGCCGGAGTTCAATGGCGATACTTGGCCATGGTCGCGTTGGTAGGCGCACTCGCCTTACCGGTCGGCTGGTACTTTCTCAAGGACTACCAGCGGCAGCGCCTGGAGACGTTTCTGGACCCTTCAGGCGATCCTCGGGGAGCCGGTTATCAGGTAATCCAATCCAAAATTGCGGTGGGAGACGGCGGCGTCTGGGGGCGCGGAGTCACGCGCGGCACCCAAACCCAGCTTCGCTTCCTGCCGGCCACTCATACCGATCTCATTTTCTCGTCCTTCGCCGAGGAGCATGGGTTCGTGGGTGTGGTGGTGGTGTTGAGTCTCTATTTTTTGCTGTTGATGCAGATTGTTCAGAATGCCCAGATGGCCCCCGACCGGGCCGGGATGTACGTTTGTATGGGCGTGGCCGCGCTGCTGCTGTTCCATTTGCTGGTGAACGTGGGGATGGTGGTGGGACGCATGCCTGTGACCGGGATTCCTTTGCCGCTCATGAGTTCGGGCGGCTCGAATATGTTTTCAGTATTTATGATGCTGGGGCTGGTGAACAACGTTCGGCTCCGGCGGTTTGTGAGTTGATTTAGGATACGGACTTGGCGCTCCAAAGGCGTTCAGGCGTAAAACGGATTTCGGTAACCAAAGTTTTTTGAACTCCTTCAAGGGGATTGAGACGCGCCGATCGTGGCGGATCACTTGGCCTCCCCGAGAGTGGGTTCTTCTGCTGGCGGTTGGAGCAGTTTCGAAGCGGGATGTGCGAGGAAAATTTCTCCATCCCGGCGACGCCGCCAGTGAGCGATCCATCGAAGCCCGCGCTACCCGCCTCTTCCCTTGGACCCGGTCCCCGAGGCCTCCTGAAGGCCTAGGAAGGGCCCCGAAGGCCCATGAAGGGATGAACACATGAGTAAGGAATTGGTGATTTCGGCCAATCGGCATGAGACCAAGGTGGCACTGATCGAAGACGACCAGCTGGTGGAAGTCTACTTTCAGCGCGCCAACGAATATTCGCTCGCCGGAAGCATTCACAAGGGACGCGTCACGCGCGTGCTGCCTGGAATGCAATCGGCTTTCGTCGATGTGGGCCTGGAGCGCGACACGTTTCTCTATGTTTCCGACTTCCTCGAGGAGCACGAGGATTTCGACAAGATCACCGGCGACGAGCGCCCCGTCCGCGAGCGGGGCCGGGACCGCGGTCGCGATCGCGATCGAGGTGGCCGCGAGCAACGCGACGTTGCTCCGCCCTACCGGCCTCCAGCCCCAAGTCCCTCTGAAGAGGCCGGCGCGGCTCCCGTCGCCACGGAAGGTGCCGCTGTCACGGAGCTACTGGCGACGGCTGCCGCGCCGACCGGCGAACGTGCTGCCAATGGACTCGCGCCAGCTTTCAGCGGCGAGCGTGAGGAACGCGAGCGCAGGGGTCGCAGGTCCCGCCGGCGACGACGTGGCGGGCACGGTTTTCCGGATTCCAAGTACGCCAGTGACACCGCTCGTCCGGCTGCAGCGGCGGGGCCGGAAGCAGCGGATTTGCCAAGCACGGCCCCCGAAGCCGAGGCTGAAGCCGCGGTCGAGACTCCGATAACCCCCGCTTGGGCGCCGGTGCCGGTCGCCCCGATTGTGTTACCCGGCGAATCGCTCGCGAAGTATCGCCAGACTGCGCCGCCGGAACACGCGCTGGAAAAACCGCCGTCTACCGCAGAATCCACGTTTGCCGGAGCGATTGCGGGGATCGAAACCGCAAGCGTCGAAAAAGCACCAGAAGTGGACAGCGAAGTCGAAGTAAACGAGTTCGACGAACCCATCCACTATCCACCCGAGAACGCACTGCCGGATGCGCCGCTCCACAAGCGGGCGGTCGAGTCGGACTCAGCGGAAGTACCCGAACAACCGGGCCTCCTGATGGCAGACGGCACAGCGGAAGAAGTGGACGCGGTAGAATTCATGCCGGAAACCCTGGAATCGGCCGAAGTCTCCGAGCATCTCGCGGGCGAATCCGAAGACCATCCTGCCGTCGCGCCCCTGCTTGACGACGACGAAGATAGCGACATACAGGCGATGATTCTGGGCGACGTCGAAGGCATCGAGATCACGCCTCCCGGAGAAGCAGCGGTGACGGGCGATGCCGGCGCGGAATCCGGAAGCGCTTCGGTTCGCGAGCGCGGAGGGCGCTTCCCGCATCGGGTCTCGCGCCGTCGCCGGCGCGGCCGCGGGCAAAGCTCGCCCGACCAAGCCGACCGTACACGCGCCGAAGCCGGAGCGGCGGAGCAGCCGCGTCCGGAAATGGCGCGTGGCGAGTCCAATGGCGCCGCCGCTCGCGAAGAGCAACCACGGCAGGAACGCCAGGAGCGCACCGTCTCGCGCCCCAATCAGGGCCAGCCCTCGATCAGCGATTTACTCAAAGAAGGCCAGGAAATCATCGTTCAGATCGCCAAGGAACCACTAGGTCCCAAGGGCGCCCGCATCACCTCGCACATCGCGCTCCCGGGACGCTACGTGGTCTACATGCCGACGCTCGAGCATATGGGGGTCTCGCGCAAGATCGCGAGCGACGAGGAGCGCCTGCGCTTGAAGCGGATTCTGCAAGGCAAACGGCCGGGCCCGGTGGGCGGATTCATCACCCGCACCGCCGCCGAAGGCCGCACGGAGGACGAGATCGCGGGCGACATGCTGTTCCTCTACAACTTGTGGCAGGATATCCGCGCCAAGGCCGATAAGCGACCCGCGCCGTCGATGCTCCATCACGATCTGGACATCGTACAGCGCATTCTGCGCGACCAGTTGGCCGACAGTTTCAAAGCCATCTGGATCGACAACGAAGAGACCTACGAAAACGTGCTGCGCTTCGTCGAGCGCTTCCAGCCGGTGCTGGTGCCGAAGGTGAAGCTATACACGCGCGATGCTCCCATCTTCGACGCTTTCAGTGTTACCAATGAACTCGAAAAAGCTCTGCGGCCGAAGGTATGGCTAAAGTCCGGCGGTTTCATCGTCATCAATCAGACGGAGGCGCTGGTGGCGATCGACGTCAACACCGGCAAGTACGTCGGCAAGACCAATCGTCTCGAAGACACCATCGTTAAGACCAACACTGAAGCGATTAAGGAGATTGTCCGCCAGATCCGCCTGCGCGATCTGGGAGGCATCATCGTGATCGATTTCATCGACATGGACGAGCGCAAGAACCGCCAGAAGGTGATGCAAACCCTCGAAGAAGCCATGCGCGCCGACCGTGCGCCTTACAAGATTCTCCAGTTCAACGATTTCGGCCTGGTCGCCATTACCCGCAAGCGCGTGAAGCAGTCGCTGGAGCGAACACTGTGCGCACCCTGCCCGCATTGCGAAGGCGCGGGTTACGTCAAGAGTCCGCAGACCGTGGTGAGCGAGATCCTTACAGAAGCCCGCAAGCTTTCGCGAAGCATTGAAGGCAAAGAGGTCATGCTGCGCGTCCATCCGGACGTCGCCAAGGTCTTGAAATCGCACCAGAACAAATTCCTGGAAGAACTGGAAGAGGTCCTGCGGCGCCCGGTTCTGGTCAAGAGCGACCCGCAGCTGCACCACGAGAAGTTCGACCTGGCTTGAGCGCAAAGTACGCGGCGCGCCCACGGCCGCCGCGTTCCACTCACCCTATTGGGGAGCGACGGCGCTAGCGCTGGTACCAAGTACGTCGCCCGCCACCACCATTTCCACGCGGCGATTTTGCTGCCGACCGGCGGCCGTACTGTTGTCCGCGACCGGCCGCGTCTTGCCGAAGCCTTGGGCAGTCACGATGCTGGAATCCAGCCCTTGGGAAATCAGGTAGGTCCTCACTGCATTCGCCCGATTTTCTGACAACTTCATATTGTAGTCGTCGCCGCCCACGCTGTCGGTATGGCCTTCGACAGTAATGGTCAGTCCGGGATGAGCCAGAATAATGCCGGAGATCTTCGCGAGCTTCTCGCGGGCGCCCGGCTTCAGCGTATATTTACCGGTATCAAACAGCACATCGCTCATATTCACGATCAGTCCCCGAGCCGTCTCGCGCGTCTGCAGGATTTGATTGAACTGAATCATCAACTTTTGGCGCAGTTCCGCCTGCTCCTGCTGAGCCTTGGCCGCAGCATCCCGCGCCTGACCAGCCTCTGCCTCTAACTTCTGTTGTTGCTCGAGGGCTTCCTGACGCGCGCGATCGGCCTCCAGTTTGGCGGTCTCAGCCCGCTGCCGGTCGGCATTCGCCTGGGCTGTGGCAGCCAGCGCTTCCGCTCGGGCTTTCTCGGCAGCCGAGCGCTCGGCTTCCGCCTGCATCCGCTGCGCATCCGCTTGGGCGCGTTGGCGATCGGCCTCGGCGCGTTCCCGGTCGGCCCGGGCACGCTCTCGGGCTTCCTCGTCCGCTTTGGCGTTGGACGCGGTTTCGCGAGCCAGTGACGCTGCCCGCTCGGCGGCCAAAGCTTCTTCCCGTTGCGCACGGATGGCGATCACACGCGAATCCTCGGCGCGCAGTGCCGCCTCGCGAGCCATGGTGATCACTGGTTTTTGGCCGGGCTTCTGCGCCTGGTTGCGGTGCGCCCAGGCGAGCGCATCAATCGCCTTCTGAAAGCTGTCGGCGGCATACTGTTCGGCTCCGGCGACGCGCGCCAGCATCACCGCATTCTCCGCTTCATACAGCTCGAACGGATTCTTCTTGTCCACGCGAACCGGCAGGAAGCCTTTGGCTTTTCCTTCCATGGTGTACAGACCGCGCGGCAGCAGCTCATACTTCGCATCGATGGTCTCTATGACGCCGCGAGTATCCTTACGCACTACATTTTCCATGACCACCACATCGCTCGGCTGGGTCACCGCATAATACGGTTCGGCGGTGACGATCATGCCGAAGGTTTGAATCTCACTGGTGGTCTTGATGTCGCTGCTCGACCCCTTGCCATAATGATCCAAAGTGAGTTCACCCAAATTTACCGGACGGCCATCCGGTGAGATCGCCCACAGGACATAGGTCAGGTACTCCGGGCCGAATGTGCTCGGTTGCACGAAATTCTCGAAGCGCGCGGATACGCGTATCACGCCGCGTTCGCTTTCCACCGTCGCCCCGCCCTTCCCCTCAGGCATCAGCGGCGTACCGTCGAAGTCAATCTTGGTGGCGCCTCCCCGGTGCAGATAGTTCACCGCGGGAGTGGAGCGCGAAACCACTTGGATACGGAAAATGGCCGTTGGCATGCCAGGTTCCGGCTGGATCCCCGAACCGGGCTTTTGTACGGGATTTGGCTCCTGAGACCAGGCCAGGCAAGTGCCCGTAAAGACAACGACTGCGAGTTTTGTGATGCGTAACATGCCCCCTTACGTGCATGCGCGTCACCAATGCGGAGCCATCCGAGTCGATTCAGGCACATACGTCGAACCCGGTCGAAAATACGTGGCCGAATTTACTCCCAGGACGGAAAATCGTGCCGAAGTACGGCGTCCCGCGGTCACTTAATCGCCCTAAGTACTAAGGCCGCGGCGATCGCAGCAGCGCCAGGGGCCGCGCTAGCGGTGCGGTTTGGGAGATCCGAATCTTTTTATCGAAGTAGGATTTTACGACATCGCGCGCGATGGGCCCGGCGAGCGCGCCATGCTCGCCGCCTTCGAGCAGCACCGCTACCACGATTTCCGGGTTCTCGCGCGGCGCGAATCCGACGAACCAGCCGTTGTCCTTCTGTTCATCCGCATCCACCGCGCCGGATTTTCGCAGGTCGTTGGAGATCCGCTGGGCGCTCCCGGTCTTGCCCGAAAATTCCACGCCTTCGATGCGCGACGCTGCGCCTGTCCCCCCCTCGTTGATCACGCCGTACATGCCGGAGACCACGCTGGCGACGCTCTCGGCGCGCAGATCGGCGTGCCGTGGTTCGCGCGCCGCCGCCTCCTTCACCAAGTGAGGCTTGAACCAGTTTCCACCGCTGACAATCCCGCCGATGGCTGCCGCCAGTTGCAGCGGCGTCACCGTTACCGCGCCTTGTCCGATGGCGACGGAAATGGTCTCGCCGGCGTACCACTTCTGGCGCTGGGTGCGCAGTTTCCATTTACTCGATGGCATCAGGCCCTCGGCCTCGCCCGGCAGATCGATCCCGGTTTTCTTGCCGATGCCCGCCATCTCCGCGTAGGCGGCAATCTGGTCGATGCCCAGCTTGTTGCCCAGGTTGTAAAAGAATACGTCGCAGGATTGCACGATGCCCAGGTGCACGTTGACGGTGCCATGCCCTCTTTTCTGCCAGCACTTGAAAAAACGCCCGAAAAACGTGGCGCCGCCGGGACAGCGGAAGGTGTCGTGGTCGTCAATCGTACCGGTTTCCAGGCCCGCCAGCGCCATGATCGGCTTGAATGTCGAACCCGGCGCGAACTGAGCCTGAATCGCGCGATTCAGCATGGGGTTATCGTTGCCCGACGTCAACTGCTTCCAATACTCGGTTGTAATGTGGGCCGCGAAGGCATTGGGATCGTAGGCCGGGCGGCTGACCATCGCCAGCACTTCGCCGCTGCGCGGATCCAGCGCCACCACCGCGCCGCGCTGGCCCTCCAGCCCCAGCTCCGCGACCGCCTGCAGATCCAAATCCAGCGTCAACTGCAGGCTGTGGCCGGGCGTGGCCTCGGTGCTCTCCAGCACTTCCCGCTCGCGGCCGGAACTATCCACCACCACCCGGCGCTGCCCGTCGGTTCCCATCAGCATATCGTTATACTGGCGTTCCAGTCCCGCTTTGCCGACGATTTCGCCCTGCGAATATTTCGCAAATTCGGGAGTGTCCAGTTCCTGCTCGGAGACTTCGCCCACGTAACCGACGGCATGCGCCGCGAAGCCATTTCGCGGATACAGGCGCCGCTGGTTCGTGACCAGTTCCATTTCCGGGTAGGTATCGGCGTCACGATGCGATTCGACAAAAGAGATTTCCGCCGGCGTCAGCTCCTGTTTGATCATCACCGGCACATACTTGGGACGCGACGCGAAGCGCCTCACGCGCGCGCGGACCTCGGCGGGGTCCAGGTGCAGGCCGGCTGCGATGCCATCAAGGTGATCCGGGTTCAGATTTTCGCGCGTCAACAGCAGCGTGAAGGCCGCCTGATTGTCCACGATCACGCGCCCGTCGCGGTCGAGGAGTTTTCCGCGCGGCGCGATTACCGGGACCGTCTTGACGCGATTGTGCTCGGCAAGTTCGCTATTGCTTTGGCCGTCGCGAATCTGGAGCACCCAGAAGCCGGTAATCAGGAATAGAAAGACGGCGACGATGAAATACTGGAAACCGGCGATGCGTCCCAGCGCGAAGCGAGTGTCGTCGTGCGAGAGGCGCTTGGCGGCGTCGGGCTTGAAATCGGGCTCGCGCTCCAATGGCATCTTAATCCGTAACCTTCAGTCTATCCAAGATGTGAAATAGGGGCACGGCAACCAGGGCGTTGAGCACCGCTACCAGCAGCGTCGTTTGTAAATCCAGATCCAGCGCTTCGCCCAGCAGCGCGCGACCCAGCACCCAATAAAAAAACTGGTGGAAAAAACAAAAGAAAAAACCCAGCACCAGCCGCACACCGGCATTCTGCACATCGAAGCGCTGGCTCATTTGCGCCGCGAAATAGCCCACTAGGGTCTTGACGATCCCGAACATCCCCAGCGGATTATGCGAGAGCGAATCCTGCGCCAGGCCAATACCGGCACCGAACAGGACCCCCGCCACCGGCGACCGGCGCATCAGCGAAAAATACACCGTCACCAACAGCGGCAGTTCCAGGTAGGAGAGCCTTTCGAAGAAACGCGGAACGTAAACCTGGAACAAAATCGCCGCCAAAGGAATGCCGATGATGGCCGCGATATGGTATTTTGAAACGCCCTTCTTCAGGAGCGGGGTTTCGCCGAAGTCCAGGCGAAAATCGGTTCCCAGGTCACTCATGGGCGCTTCGCTCCGGGATTCTTGGCCGCGGGCGCGGGCGGCGGAGGCGCCGGACTCGGGGCCGGCGGCGAAGCCGAACTTGGGGCTCCGGGCGAAGCCGGATTCTGGGCTCCGGGCGGCAAGGGCACTACGTCGGCCGGCCGCGGGTTCAAGTTGATGTTGAAGTTCGGGGCGCCACCCGCGCTCTGGCCATATATATGCTTTTCGGCCTGCCCGATCTTGCGATATTGGTCCACCAGGCGATCGGCGTCGGTGGTCAACGGCCCGCTTTGCGTGGGAGGCTGAGCAGGCGCCTGCGCCGGTACTTGATCGGGCGCGCCATCGATGGTGGAAGCATCGGATGATTCCGCCGGCGGCGGCTCTTGCAGATGGACAGTTTGCGAAGTTGGCTGCGCTTCCGGGATGGGCACATGCACTCCTTCGGTCACAATCAGCACTTCCTCCAGACCATTCTGCAAACCGCTGGGAGTGACAAAGATTTCCTTGTACGATTTGCCTTCCCGAACCACGGTGGTTTCGCCCACCGGCAGCCCCTTGGGGAAAATACGATCGTCGCCGGAGGTAAAGAACTGTTCGCCCGGCTCGACCTTCTGTTCGTTCTGCACGTAATCCACAATAACCGTGCTATACCCCTGCCCCTTCAAGGTTCCATGCACATGATTTTTTTGCGAAATGACACCTGCGGCGAACGACGGATCGGTGATCAGCAGCACGAAAGAGGCGGTGGGATAGGCGGCCGTCACTTTGCCCACGATGCCATCCGGCGTGATTACAGCCATGCCTTTCTGGACGCCGCTGCCGGTGCCGCGGTCGACGATGACCACCTTGGCGCCTACCCCCGTGGTGTTGCCGATCACGTGCGCGGCGATGGTCTTGGAGGGCGATTGCTGCTGGAAGATGGCCAGCGACTCGGCGCGGTCGGCCGTCGAAAGCTCGGCCCGCAGGTACTGGTTGTCCATCTTGGTGCGGTCCAGCTCCGACTTGAGGCGCTGGTTTTCTTGGCGCACGTTCAACAGCACAAAGTAATCGCGAACGAAGTGCACCGTGCCGCTGCGGCCGGCCTCAATCACGCGCGCCAGCGGGGTAACTGCGCTGACCGCCCATACGCGAATCAGCCGCACTTCGCCGTTGCTCTTCACCTGGTAGGCCAGCAGCAACAGTTGCGCCACAATGGCCACCAGCAACACCGTGAGGTTGCGGTATCGATTGAGGAAAAATTCCATACTACATGCGGCTGCCCCAGCCGCCAACATACCCAACCGAGGGGCCCAGCCCCCTCATGCTACTCGATCGCGATACGCCGCAGCAGCCTGAACTCCGTCAGCATTTTCCCGGTGCCCAGCACCACCGAAGCCAGCGGGTCCTCGGCGATGGACACCGGCAAGCCCGTCTCCTGGCGAATGCGCTTATCCAAATTCTTGAGCAGGGCTCCCCCGCCCGTCAGTACAATGCCACGATCGCTAATATCGGCAGAAAGCTCCGGAGGAGTACGCTCCAGCGCCACGCGGATTGCGTTCATGATGGTGGCGACGCACTCGGAAAGCGCCTCACGGATCTCGGTATCGTCCACCGTAATGGTCTTGGGAACGCCTTCGATCAAATTGCGACCTTTAATCTCCATGGTGATCGGCTTATCCAGCTCGTATGCTGAGCCCACCGTGATCTTCACGCGCTCCGCCGTGGTTTCGCCGATCAGCAGGTTATACTTGCGCTTCATGTACTGCATGATGGCGTCGTCCATCTCGTTGCCGGCCACCCGCACCGAGCGCGAATAAACGATGCCCGAGAGTGAGATGACGGCCACATCAGTGGTGCCGCCGCCGATGTCCACAACCATGTTGCCGGAAGGCTCGGTGATGGGCAATCCGGCGCCGATCGCGGCCACCATAGCCTGCTCCACCAGATATACTTCACTCGCCTTAGCGTGATAGGCGGAATCGATCACCGCGCGCTTTTCTACCTGCGTGATTTCGCTGGGGACTCCGATAATGATACGCGGGTGCACCAGCATCTTACGCCCATGCGCCTTCTGAATGAAGTAATTCAGCATGCGCTCGGTGACCTTGAAGTCGGCGATCACGCCGTCCTTCATGGGCCGGATGGCCACGATATTGCCGGGCGTGCGGCCGAGCATCTCCTTGGCTTCCTTGCCCACCGCCTCCACTTCTCCGTTGGTCTTGTTGATGGCGACGATGGAGGGCTCGTTCACCACGATGCCTTTGCCTTTGGCGTAGACCAGCGTGTTGGCCGTGCCCAAGTCGATGGCCAGATCTGAAGAAAATAGACTGAATAAAGACCGCAGATTCATAGGAAAACGAGGGGAAGTACCGGGAGGCCCAGAGTGTCCCCTCCGAAAGTACCATAGCCGGAACGTTCAGGCAATGTTATGTTTTATTTTCAGCGAGGTACGATTCAACGGCAGCGAAGCAGCGGGCGATGCCGCCGAATGCGTTTATTCCACCTTGCACGTCGGGGACAACAGGCGCGCGCCGTCCGCGCCTCTGTTTAGTTGCCCTTCCGCTTGATCTCACCCAGGGGGGTCTGCAGCGTGCCGTCGTCGTTGACATCAACTGGCATATCGACTTTGGGATCGTCGCCGGGTTTATGCAGATAGATCTTGCCGCCGCCCATCCAGCATTCCAACGTTTCCTCGTCCCCGAGTCCCCCGCTAACAGTCGCCTTGCCGGAGCGGAAGGTGACCTGGAAGGAGCCAAACCCACCGGTGGTTGCATAACGGCCGTCGTATTTACTGCCGCAACTGGTCAGTCCGGGCCGCGGAGGAACGCCTCCCTTGGGCGGTCCCGGCGGCGGGGCAGTGGAGGGACGAATGCTCTGCACCGGGACCCATGCCCGGCGCCCTCCAGGCACGTCGACCTCAAATTGACCATTTCCATCGCTTCCATGGATCTCGCTCTCCACCCAGCGGCCGTCCACCAGCACCTGCACCCGGTCGTTAAGATCGTATTGCCCGTTAGCGTGGTCCTCCATGGTGAGCTTCCCCACCCGCCGCAACTCCGCCGGATAGGACTTCCAGACCTCGCCACCATTCGCCGCATGGACGTAGTAAGAATTGCCTCTAACCTGCAGGATCTTGGCGTCCATGAAACCACCCGCGGTAAGCACTTGCACGTTGTCGCCTACCTTGAAACCGCCGGCACCAGTCTGAGGATTGGCGGGAGCGGCCGCCGGCCCTCCACTGCCAGCCGCGCTCTTGGCCTCCGCGGCGGTTTGCACATGGCAGACCGTGAGCACCGTCATCACCTGCTGGCGCGTCGATTTCCCGCGCGAGGCGGGCTGCCCGGCGGTGAATGTCTCCACATCGCACCAATCGGCAGCCGCCGGACCGGCGCAGGAATAGACTTTCAACGCGGCTTGCAGAGCCGGACACACATAGGTCACGTTCATCTGCAATCCCGGCGCCTGCGCGCCAAGTGTCGCGGCGGCGCTCAGGGACAAAACAGCCGCGATGAGCCTGGACACTTCTGAATCTCGAAAGGAACGGGATCGATTCATGGCTACCTCCCGGTTTCCGGTTATGATGCCACGATTCTCTTTAACGCGCAATGATGTGCAATAACATGCTGTGCAATAACATGAGGTGCTATAAGCTGGCTCACACAACGTGGCTACAGACTTTTTCCTTACCAAGGACCACGCAGAATGGCTAGTACTAAGAGGCCGAGGCCGGTTGCGAGTCCCCCTAGAAACAGCCGTTTGCGCCCTGCCCTAAAGGCCTGTTTCGTGAACAGGTCGTGGAGAGCCGCGGTCCGCAGTAAGCCAAGATGCCCCTTCAACTGCGGCCGCCCTAACAAGGGAACGGCATCCCGCTTCTGGGATGGGACGGCTTTATCGTCCTGCAGCCAGGCATCGATTCGCTCCACCCCCACCGAATGCCCATTTTCAAGCGGGATCGAATAGCGCACCATGACCAGCAATTTATAATCCCCGAGAAGGATCCGCAAAGGCTCCCCCACGGTGAGAGCCTCTTGAACCATCAGGCGGAAGCCCACTCCGGAAACGTCCAGGATGCGCGCGGGGAGTTGGTGCGAGTCGCGGCGCAGCCGTTGCAGAACAACGCTGGTCTCAGTGGTGAATCTGGGTTCAATCCGTAAGTGCATGTCAGTTCCTGTTTCTCCCGCTCCGCCGCTCGGGTACTGGCTGCCCTGGGCAGATGCGACACATTATTCCAGTT
>DATJEI010000019.1:0-9742 GCA_035496735.1 Bryobacteraceae bacterium
CGGATTACTTTGGACTTCCGGGTTGCCATCGGATCTAGATCTATGGCGGTCTGTAAAATATGACGAAGTCACGTATGATGTTGGAAGGCTAATGATCATTGATGCACGAGGACAATTGCCCAACGGCACGTGGTGGCGGAACCTTGGCAAGTTTGGCGAATCCGCCTCGTATTCTGACCTGGACGAGGAAACTGCAAAGACTCTGGATAAGTTTCTAGACGGTGCGTGTTTGAAATCCTCATCCCGATAGGCTGCGTCTGGAGTCGGTGCCCTCTCTCCCCATTTTGGATGCAACACCCCAACACCTGCCAACCGAAGCGGCTAGCCATTTTCTTATTTTTATAAAATTTTCTGTATCTGGCGACAGCCAGATAGGCCCCTTGCCGCAGACGTGGGACTGCTACTTCGGATTGGGGTACCCCCGGCCATCTTCGAGGCGCTTCAAGACGCATTTAGAGCTTCTGGTTAGGTGTAATTAGGGATTGTTTTTTGGCGGGAAGTACCTTAAGATTCAATCTGAAAGGAGCGAGGCATCGCTCCTTGGTCCCGAACCAGGCGCTCTACCAGGCTGAGCCACGCCCCGAAGACCTTGATTATAGCATTGCGCTCCTGCAGCCAGCTATGAAGCGACAGGTATTCGTGCGGCGGTTCGCAGCTCCGTAATCTCTCTAATTAGAAGGTCGAGACAAGTTGGCCCTATCAATAGCGAGCTTTATCCGCTTCTTCTCCTAGTTTACGCGTTGGGAAAAGACCTTCGCTTGCTCGCGTCGCGCTTCCTCGAACTGCTCTCGACTTCTTCTCCTAGTTTACGCGTTGGGAAAAGACCTTCGCTTGCTCGCGTCGCGCTTCCTCGAACTGCTCTCGACATTCAAACCGAAACCCGAGTAAGTTTACTTCGTGCAGTCGTCTCCCACGGGCCGGCATTCGATAGAATGGATCTACTCATGCCCGAGCCAGCGCCGCCCAAAGACGCACCTCTCAGCTTCGAGACCGGACTACAGCAACTGGAAGCCATCGTCAAGGAAATGGAAAGCGGCGAGCTTCCGCTGGAGCGTGCCCTAGAACTGTTCGAGCGCGGCATGAAGCTCAGCGACGCCTGCCGCAAACAGTTGGAAGAAGCCGAAACGCGCGTCGAAGTGCTGATGAAGCGCGCCGGCGAGGTTCATCCCGAGCCCCTCCGCTCGAACAAGGGATGACGCTCGCCGAATACATGGCGGCGCAGCAGAAGGCTGTCGATGCCGCACTCGACCGCTGGGTCCCGCGCCCGGGCGAGGATCCGGCAACCATCCACAACGCCATGCGCTACAGCCTGTTTGCGGGCGGCAAACGCATTCGTCCGTTGCTGGCCATCGCCGCCGCCCAGGCGGTTTCCGACGCCCCCGTCGGTATTGAATCCTGCGCCTGCGCGCTGGAAATGATCCACACCTATTCTCTGATCCATGACGATTTGCCGGCGCTGGATAACGACGATTTGCGACGCGGCCGTCCTACTTGCCACAAAGTGTACGGCGACGCCATGGCCATCCTGGCCGGCGATGCGCTGCTAACACTCGCCTTCGAAGTCCTGGCGAAGCTGGAATACGTGGACGCGTCCAAGCGCATAGAGTTGGTCCGCGAGCTGGCTGCCGCGTCGGGCACGGTGGGCGGTATGATCGGCGGCCAGGTTAACGATATTGAAGGTGAGGGGAAGCACCCGACTGCGCACCTGCTCGAATCAATTCACCGTGCCAAGACCGGAGCATTGCTGCGCGCCAGCGTCCGCATGGGTGGGATCTATGCCGGAGCGGCCGCCGATAAACTCGACGCGCTCACCAGTTTCGGCGAGCACATCGGCCTGGCGTTCCAAATCGTGGATGATATTCTCGACGTCGAGCAATCGTCGCAGGCTCTCGGCAAGACTGCTGGCAAAGACGCCGCGCAAAAAAAGATTACTTTCCCCGCGGTTTACGGCATCGAGCGCTCCCGCGAAATGGCGGAAGAAGAGCGGTTCGCTGCCCATCTGGCTTTGCAACCCTTCGACGATCGCGCCCAGCGGTTGCGGGAATTGGCGGATTTAGTCGTCCGGCGGAAGGCATGACAGCCGGGATCATGACATCATCCGCGAAAATCCGTCTTGATCAGCTGCTGGTCGAACGCGGACTGGCGGACTCGCGCGAAAAAGCGCAGGCGCTCATCATCGCCGGTGAAGTAGTGGTGAATGGGCAGAAGGCGCTCAAGCCCGGCCACAGTGTGGCTGCGGATTCGCAGGTTGAAATTCTCGAACGAATGCCCTACGTCAGCCGCGGCGGTTATAAACTCGCGGGCGCGCTTGATCACTGGGGGCTGGACGTTACCGGATGGATTTGCCTCGATGTGGGCGCGTCAACAGGCGGCTTCACGGACTGCCTGCTGCAGCGAGGCGCTTCGAAAGTGTGGGCCATCGATGTCGGCCATGGGCAGATTGACTGGAAACTGCGCAGCGATGCTCGCGTGGTGATCCAGGAAGGCGTCAACGCGCGCTACCTCACCGCGGCGGAGTTTCCGGAGAAGTTCGACCTCGCGGTATGCGACGCCAGCTTTATCTCCCTCACGTTGCTGATCCCCGCCGTGGCTCCTTTGCTTGCTTCGCACGGCAGGATGTTGTTGCTAGTGAAGCCGCAGTTTGAGGTGGAGCGGGGCCAGGTCGGCAAGGGTGGAATTGTACGCGAGCCCGCATTGCATCAGGCTGCCTGCGCTCGTGTTCGAGTCGCGGTCGAAGCGCAGGGGTTCCGGGCTGATATCATCGAGAGTCCGATCCTGGGCGCCGAGGGCAATCGGGAATTCTTGCTTTATGCCAGCCGCAAACCCCACCAATAAAATCTTCACCGCCGGCATCATCTCCAAGCCGCATAGTGAGAAAGCGGCTATCGTGGCGCCCGCTTTGGTGAAGTGGCTGGCGGAGCGCGGCGTGGGAGTTCGCTGCGATGGCGAGACCGCCGCCTATTTGGGGAACGGCGCGCGACCAAGGAATGGATTATCGCGCGAAGCCGTGCCGGAAGGCGCGCAACTCCTAATTGTCTTGGGCGGCGACGGGACGCTGCTTTCGGCGGCGCGGGCGCTCAAAGGCCGCGACATTCCTCTGTTCGCCGTCAATCTGGGCAATCTGGGATTCCTGACGGCCATCACTGTGGACGAGCTGTATCCGCAGCTCGAGCGAGTGCTCGCGGGCGAATACGACGTAAGCCGCCGCCGCATGTTGCACACGGAGCTGTGGCGCGGCGGGCACTGCGCCTGCACCTACGAAGCCCTCAACGACATCACTCTCGCCAAGGCCGATATCGCGCGCATCATCCATCTGGAAGTACAGGTGGACGATCGTTTTATGTGCCTGTATAAGGCTGACGGGCTGATCGTTTCGACGCCCACCGGCTCTACTGCTTATTCGCTTTCGGCGGGCGGCCCGATTATGGTTCCTGTAGTTGCCGCCCTCTGCATCACGCCGATCTGCCCGCACATGCTGACCAACCGTCCGGTGATCGTCCCCGATGAGGCCGTCATCCAGATTACGATGAGCGGCGACAACACCACCTATCTGACGGTGGACGGCCAAGTCGGCGAACAGCTGCACAAGGGCGATCGCGTGATCTGCCGGCGGTCCGAGCAGACGGTGCAATTGATCCGTGCCAGCGGCGTGGGTTTCTTTGACGTGCTGCGCGAGAAGCTGCAGTGGGGCGGTTAGACAGTTTGCTTAGACAGCCGCCGGCGGGGGCGCGAGCACCGCTAACACCACCAGCCGTTTTTCGCTACGATTGCGCACGGCGTGCATCACGCCCGAAGGAGCGAAGGCGCCGCCTCCTGCAGAGACCAGTTGCGTTTCATCGCCCACCTGGATCTCCGCCTCCCCTTCGAGCACCACGTAAAGCTTGTCCTGGCCTGCGTGTGTATGCGCCGCGTGTTCCTGCCCGGGCTCGAAACAATTGAGGCCGGCGAACAGCGTCCCGCCCCGCGCGATGTTCGTCTTCGCCATTTTTTGCGAAGCGAATTCAGCGAGCCCGGCCAGGTGCTTGACGATCATTGAATTTGTACTGGGAGTCTATGCGGCGAGCTTACGCCGTCGCCGCAACGCCCAGCTTTTTGTACCAGGGCGTTGCGCCAGTGAGCGCGGCGTTTACGGCGTTAATATTCTCCACGCCCTTGGTGGAGAGAAAGTCTTCGAGCGCCGCCAGACCCTTGGTTGCATAAATCGGCATGCCGTCTTTCCAAGTGGCGCGACCGCACAGCACCCCCGAGTAGTCCGTGCCCGCCTCGGTGGCCATGCGCAGGCTCTCTACGAACTGCGCGTTGCCCACGCCGGCGCTCAGATAAATGAACGGCTTGGTGGCTACGGCCGCGGCCTTGCGGAAAAGTTCCATCGCTTCCGCCATCGACTGAGCTTTCTCGCCCTTGTAGACGGAACTGCCTTCAACGAACTCAGCGTTGATGGGCACTTCCACTTTCAGAACATCCACCTTATATTGCGGCTTGGTAAACTCCGCCATGCAGCCGATCACCACTTGCGGTTTGATCTTCGCGTATTCCAGGCCTTTCTCGTTGCCGCCCTTGGGATCGTAGCCGACGAACTCGAGAAAAAAGGGAATTTGATGGTCCTCGCATTCCGAGCCAATGCGCTCGACGAAAGCATGCTTGATATCGTTGACTGACCCGTCATCGAACGGGCTGTAGTAAATCAGGATCTTCACAGCGTCCGCGCCCCAATCCACGATGCGCTTCACGGAAACGTGCGGCAGCAGGTCGGGCAAGCGGCCCGGCTTGGTGTTGTCGTAGCCGGAATGTTCATAAGCCAGCAGCAGACCGGCATTCGAGGAGCGCGCCTTGGCGGCTTCCAGGCCGTATTCAGGGTCCAGCAGGATGGCCGAAGCATGCGGCGTCAGGATGCGGGTCACGGCCGTCTTGAACTCCGACATCATGTCCCACGTGATCGCTTTCTGATCCACGCCCTTGGCGGTCGCGAGCGACTTCTGCAAACTGCCGCGTTGATCCATCGCAGCCGCGGCGATAATGCCGTCCTTATTGGACAACTTCTTCATGTATTTTGTTTTTCCAGCGGAAAGAGCCATAACTTATTCTAAAGGGCGGCGCACCCATTTTGTCACCCGGCGAAAGTATGCTTGCGCCCGGCCCACGTCGCGCAGAATCTGCGCCCTGAGGGCCTCCGGCGTCTCGAACTTGCGTTCCTCGCGCACCCGGCGCAGATACTCCACCCGAATGTGCTGGGGGGCGGGCGGGTCCAAACGATCCAGCAGAAAGGTCTCAATGCTCAGTTCCTGGCTTCCCGATGCGTCCGCGAAGGTAGGGCGATAACCGACGTTGGTAATCGAATTCCAAGTGCGCTCCGACGCTGCGTCGAACGTACGCGTGAGATAGACGCCGGTCGAGGGCAGCACTTGCGCGTGCGTTAGCAGATTCAGCGTGGGCACCGTTTGCTTCGAACCGATTCCATGCCCCGGAACTACCTCGCCTGCGGTTGCATACGGCCGCCCGAGCAGCCGCGCCGCGAGCGCTACTTTGCCCGACTCCACCGCGCGCCGGATTTCACTCGAAGAGACGGCTCGCCCGCGCCACTTCACTGGAGTGACCACGCGAGTCTCGAAACCATAGCGCTCTCCCAGTCGCGCCAGCACATTAACGTCGCCGGCCTGGCCGTGCCCGAAGCGGAAGTTGTCGCCCACAATGACGGCCCGCGCCCGCAGAGCATGCACCAACACTCGCTCCACGAACTGTTCCGGAGTCCAATGCGCCACGTCGCGCGTGAAGGGGAGCACCAGCACGTACTCGATTCCTTCGCGCGCCAGTATCGCGCAGCGTTCCGTCTGGGTGGTGAGCAAGCGCGCCGCCCGCTGTGGCGCGACGATGGACACGGGATGCGGATCGAAGGTCAGTACCGCCGGCTGCAAACCTTTTTCTCGAGCCGCACGGGCGACTTCACGCAACAGTTCGTGGTGACCGGTATGAACGCCATCGAAGTTGCCGATGGTCACGGCCACCGGTTCGAACCCGGCGGCTTCCTCTAAGGAGCGGGCGACTCGCATTTAACCTGAAACCCCGGACTGCGGAAGCGGAATTTCAAGCTGAAGGCCGTCGTAGGCCAAGCGCACATTCGGTGGAAAGGCGGCCTCGGTCTGCGCGTGGGGCAAGTCGTGGCAGATGTGGGTAAAGAAAGCGCGCCGCGGCGCCAGTTCGCGAGCCGATGCCAGACTTTGCTCTACCGTCGAGTGAGTAGGATGCGGGCGATGCCGCAAGGCGTCTAGAAATAGCACGTCCAAATTCCGCAACAGCACCTTCGAGCCTTCTGGGATGTCGCTGTGATCGGTGAGGTAGGCCGCGTCGCCGAAGCGAAATCCCAGGGTCGCGCCGCGGCCGTGCATTAGCGGAATGGGAACCACGCGCAGGCCGAACAGATCGAATGGCTCTTCCGTAATCGTGTGCAGATCCACGCGGGGCGCCGACGATTGCGACGGCTCTGCATCGAACGCGTAGCGGAAAACACGGCGCACGATATCCAGTGTCGCTTCGGTGCCGTAGGCCGGAATCGACATCTTCTGGTGATAATTCAAGGGCCGGACGTCGTCGAGTCCCAGAATATGATCTGCGTGCGAGTGCGTGAAAAGGATCGCATCCACGCGGCTGATGCCGGTGCGCAACGCCTGGGCGCGAAAATCGGGAGTGGTGTCGATCAGCACGTTCTTGCCACCGTACTGCACCAGCACCGACGGCCGCAGCCGGTTGTCGCGCGGGTCAGTGGAGGCGCAGGTGGCGCAGCCGCAGCCGATGGTCGGCACGCCCGAGCTGGTGCCCGAGCCCAGCACCGTTATACGCAATGTTTCCGGCATCAGGACGACGCAGGCGCGTCCCCCGGTTCAGCGGATTTCTCGGACGGCTTCTCTGCGTCCGGTTGTATGTCGGTCGTCGCATCCGCAGGTTTCACGGGCGGCTTCTGTTCCGCCACTTGCACGAAGCGGAAGCGCAGTTCGGTGAGCGAATTCTCGATTAGCCGCTGCTCCTCGATCGATAAATTGCCGTGCGTTTTCTCCACGATCATGGCCAATAGGTCGATGGCGTGGCGCGCCGCCGGCAGGTTGGGCGGTTCCTCGGATGCTTCTCCGAACTGGAACAAGCCGAGCTGCATCTCCGCCTGCGTCTTCAGCGAGAAAACCAGAAATTCAAAAGTAGGAGGTGGTAAAGGGAAACCGGAGTCACTCATGGGATTTATTCTTAGTGTAGTTTGGAATGGAATGTCTGCGCCGGAAGAGCCTGTGAGTCCCGACCGGGAACGAATGGACGCCATCTCGGGCGCCTTGGGCCGCCTGGTGCGGCGCCAAGACGATCTGGCCCAGCGCCAGAACGAACTGGAGCAGCGCTTGCTGCGGATAGAAGCGGCCGTAGGGCTTGCTCCCGCCGCACCACCGGCAACCGCGCCGGAGCCCGAACCGGCGGCCGGCGCGCCGCCTGGGCTTCTAAAACCGCCACCGCTGCCGCGAACGCCGCCTCCTCTGCCGCAGCAGATCCCCTGGATCTCGCCAGACGTGAACACGGCGCCCACTGAGCCAGCTCTCGAGACCACCTTCGGACTCGGCTGGCTCAACCGCGTGGGCGTAGTAACACTCATCTTCGGCGTTGGCTTTCTGTTCAAGTACGCGGTAGATAGCAAGTGGATCGGCCCCGCGATGCGGGTCGCGCTGGGCGTCGCCGCAGCCACTCTCTCTCTGTTTCTAGGCGAATGGATTTCACTGCGCGGTCAAAAAACCTTTGCCCGCGGGTTGACCGGCCTCGGTCTGGCGCTCCTGTACCTCTCCTTCTACGCGGGCTTCGGCTTCTATCATTTGCTGCCACAATTAACCGCATTCCTCCTGATGTGCCTGACCACCGCGGCCGCTGCGGCTCTGGCTCTGCATTACGATTCCCAGGCGGTAGCCTTGCTGGGTCTCGCCGGAGGTTATCTCACGCCGGTACTGCTCTCGACCGGCGAAAACCAGATGTGGGTTCTGGCGGGTTATACCTCCATGCTGAATCTGGGAGCGCTGGCGATTGCGCGCGTGAAACGCTGGCCGGCGCTCGAGTATCTCGCCTGGCCCGCCACAGCTTTGCTGTTCCTTGGCTGGGCTTCGGATTGGCTCGATGACGAGACGCGCCTTGCGGCATGGAGCTGGCTCTCGTTCAGTTTCGCGTTGTTTTTCGCGGCCACCCTGCTGGGCGTACGGCTGTGGTTACTGGCGCTGAACACTGGAGCTTACTTCGGCGGAAGCTACTTCTTACTGGACCATCGGTACCACAGCGCCATGGGCGCCTTCACCGTTGCGCTGGCTCTCCTTCACGCGCTGCTTGCGAAAACCGTTTGGGGCAGCGATCGCCGCCTGGGTGAATTGGCGGCTGCGATCGCGGCGGTCTTGCTGACGCTGGCGATCCCCATCCAGTTCTCCGGCTTCCGCATTACGATGCTATGGTCGCTCGAAGCCGCGGCGCTGACTTGGGTGGGCGCACGTTTCCGTGAATCGCGCCCGCAGGCAGGAGCCTCCGTGGTCTTCGGACTGGTATTCATCCGGCTGCTAACCGTGGATGCCCAAATGTATTCCGTTGAGCAGTCTTACGCCGCATTGGCCAACCAGCGTTTCCTGACCTTCGCGGTGTCTGCTGCCAGCCTGTGGATCGCATCCCGATTTGCGCAGACTCGTGAATTCCAAACGGCGACATACGGGGCGGGTCATCTGGTTCTGCTGTCGGCGTTGGGAATGGAAATCGCCGGATGGGCGCGCCGCACCAGGGATCCGCAGGAGGTCTCCAACGTGGAGTCGACTGGGATATCCATTCTGATGGCAGTTTACGCCTCCGCTCTGGTGGTGACTGGCGTGGCGCTGCGCTCCGCCCTAAATCGCATCTTGGGCCTGGGACTATTCGCGCTGGTGATCGTGAAATTATATCTGCTGGACGTATGGTCGCTCAGCCGCGGCTTCCGCATCACCGCTTTCCTGGCGTTGGGTGGCCTATTGCTGCTGGTATCGTATCTGTATTCCCGTTTTAAGCCGGCGCTCGAAAGGCTTTGGAGACCAGAGGCGGCAGAGCACGAAACGCCGCCCGAAGACCCGTCCGCTGGAGAGCGTTCGTCCATCTAACGCATGCCGCGACATTTCACCTTGACCGAAGCCGAGCGCCTGCTGCCCGAAGTGGACCGCGCGCTGCGCGATGCCCTGTTTCACAAAGCTGAATATCAGGCCGCCGAGGCAGAACTGAACGCCACTATGCAGGGTATCCGCATGGCGGGCGGCTCGCGCGTGAACCCCGGGCCGATCCTGGCGACGCGCGCCCGGCGGGATGCCAGCGCCGGCGCCCTGCGGGAAGTGTTCGAGAGGATCGAGCAGATCGGCGTTCTCATCAAGGATCTGGACGTTGGCCTGATCGATTTCCTCACCCTCTATCAGGGGCGTGAAGTGTGTTTGTGCTGGAAACTGGGCGAAGAGCGCATCCGTTTCTGGCACGGAATGGACGAAGGTTTCGCGGGACGCAAAGCCATCGATGACGAGTTCCTCGACAACCATCGGGGCGACGCGGTCGTCTAAGTAAACCGCCTGGGGCAGCCGTTCGAATACCCCCAAAACCCTTAGATTCGCACAGTACTGGTACGGGGACGCTAGTACGAAAAGGCGCGAAAAACGGGATTAACGGCTGATTTCTAACAGTTACGTAGATCTTTATATTTAGTCCATGCGAGCAATCCTTATCTGCCCGGGCG
>DATJEI010000020.1:0-3417 GCA_035496735.1 Bryobacteraceae bacterium
ATGGAATTGTAGACGCCGCTCTGAAATCCGGTGACCACGCGCGACGGAATCCCCAGCGTCCGCAGCATCACCGCCATCGACGACGCGAAATATTCGCAGTGGCCTTTCTTGCGCACGAACAGGAAGTACGCCAGCGGATCGTCCACCGGCTTCGAGAGCAATTCCAGGGTATATCCGTAATCCTGCCGCAGGTGCCCCTCGATCGCCCGAGCCTTTTGGGCCGGCGTCTCCGCGCCTGCCGTCATCTGCTGCGCCAATTCGAAAATCCGCGGATCCGTCGGCGGAAGAGTTAGGTACTCGCGCTGAATGCCCTGAGGAAGCTGCGCGGAATAGCGTCCCGGAGCCCACTCATTCGGCAGGAACCCATACGCGCTGTAATTTAGTCCGCGATTCCCATAGCGTGGCGAGACGTGAAAACCACCGCCCCGCGAATACCGCAGATACCGCACATCGATCTTGATAGTCTCGACTGTGCCCGCGAAAAACAGAGTATCGGCGATCAACGGCTCCAGATGAACCTGATAGATCAGATTGGGTCCCCGCGCCGCGCCCTCCGTGGCGGAGCGCACCACCACCTGGCCATCGTCGACTTGTATGGCCTGGTCCTGGCCCGGCGGGTTGAACCAGCGCTTGCCGTCGAACTCCGCCAGCGCCGCGCCGCGCCACTTCACCGGCAAAAATCCTTCGCCCTGATAGGACCGCACGTGCATCACCGGAGCGCTGCTCTGCTTGATCCGGCCGATCTCGCCCAGGGTTACGTTGTTAGAGAATCCCGTCAGCCGGTAGCGTGCCGGCGCGAAACGCTCGAAGGCGGCGCGCGCGGTGCGCGGCAGCACGAAGAACAGGCACACGGTCATGAAGAGAATTCCGCCGAACAGGCACGCCGATACCACTCCCAATCGCCGCGAAAACGCCGTCAGTCCGCTGCGCGACACTACCACTTGCGTGCCGGCCGCCCGCCGCACTTCGCCGCTCGCAAACGTGGCGATCGCAAACAGCACAAAAACCGCGAGATACGCCAGAAAACTCAGCCCTTCCGAAAGAACCGCCGCCGCGATCAGCTCCAGCCCCGCGATGGCTTTCAAATATCCGAAATCGCGCGCCGTCTTCGCGGTCAGCAGTTTCAGCACCGCCAGGAAAAACACCATATGCACGGTGGCCGAGAGAAATGTTCCGGAGATGTAATAGTAATCCACCGGGAAGAACCCGATGTACGTGATGGCCAGCGCCGCCACCACGCGCGGCGGCGGCTCGATCGTAATTACTCCCGCCACCACCAGGGCCCGCGCACAGAGACCTAGCAGAGTGAGCGCCGCCGTGGGCCAATCCAGGAACCCCGATCCCAGTACCGCGAAGTAGCCCGCCGCCAGCATCCCCAACAGGGAGAACTCGAAGAACCGGTTCACGATGCGCGGAGCCACGGTCACGCCGCTCTGGTTCATAGCTTCATTGTGCTACATCTACTGCGCCCCGGCCGGTCAGCCGACAACGAACCGGCGCTGCTCGCAAAAAATTTCGCTGTGTTACACCTAGAAGTTACCTTCTTATGGCAAAATTCAAAGCGGCCGGATCGCGCAAGGCCCCCGCCGCGCGATCCAACGCAGCCGCTATCCCCTGCCTGCTGCTCATCCTGCTGGGTGCAGCCCTTCTCTCATTGCTTTTTTACGAACTGCTTAAGTCCAGCTAAAGGCGACCACCCCAAAGGCAACCACTCTCATGCGAATCGATCAACGCCAGCCCAATCAACTGCGCCCGCTTAAAATTACCACCGACTACCTGCTGACTGCCGAGGGTTCAGTCCTCATAGAAGTCGGCAACACTCAAGTCCTCTGCGCGGCTTCTATCGAAGACACGGTTCCGCATTTTCTCCGCAACACCGGCAAAGGCTGGGTCACCGCCGAATATTCCATGCTGCCGCGCGCCACCGCCACCCGCACTCCGCGGGAAGTTTCCAAGGGTCGTGCGTCCGGCCGCACCATGGAGATCCAGCGCCTGATTGGCCGCTCTCTGCGCTCCATCGTCGATCTCGACGCTCTCGGTGAGCGCAGCATCATTCTTGATTGCGACGTGCTCCAGGCCGACGGCGGCACCCGCACCGCCGCCATTACCGGAGCCTATATCGCCCTTTCGGTGGCCGTCCGCAAGCTGCTGAAGTTCGGCACGCTGAAGCGCAGTCCCATTCGCGATTATGTAGCCGCCACCAGTGTTGGCGTAGTCGGCGGCGTGCCCATGCTGGACCTCTGCTATCAGGAGGACTCCCAAGCCGAAGTGGACATGAACGTCGTGATGACCGGCTCCGGCCAGTTCGTCGAGCTTCAGGCCACCGCCGAAAAGACCGCCTTTGATGACGCGCACTTGGCTTCGCTGATCGCGCTGGCCCGCGAGGGCATTGCCGAATTGATCCTGGTCCAGAAGTCTCTCGAAGCCGCATGATCGTTTACTGCGCCACCAGCAACCCTGGCAAGCTGCGCGAATTTCAATTGGCCGCGCCTGATTTTGACGTGCGCGCTCTCCCGAAATCCGTCCCCCCGCCCGACGAGCACGGCGACACCTTCGAGGCCAACGCCATCCAAAAGGCTGTCGCTTATGGACGGCACGTCGCCGGCTATTTGTTCGCGGATGATTCAGGTCTGGAGGTCGACGCGCTCAACGGCGCGCCCGGCGTCCACTCGGCGCGCTACGCGGGCGACTTCGCCACCGACGCCGCCAACAACGCGCTCCTGCTTGAGCGCCTGCGCGGTGTCGAAAATCGCACGGCGCGATTCGTCTGCGTTATCGCCCTGGTCCACGACGGCAAATTGGTGAAGACTTTCCGTGGCGCCGTTGAAGGCCAAATCCTCGATGAGGAGCGCGGCGCCGGCGGTTTCGGATACGATCCGCTCTTCTATCACCAGCCCTTTGGCTCCACCTTCGGCGAAGCCGCCATAGAACAAAAGATGCAGGCGAGCCACCGCGGCCAAGCGCTCGCCGCGATGTTCACTTACCTGCGCGCCCTGCCCCAGCGAAATACCGCTTCCACCTAAGAAATCCGATGTTGGTCTTCGCGTCTTTGATCTTTCCGGTGCGGATCATTTCATCCAGATCCTCGGCAGTGAACCAGCGCGTCGTGATGCGTTCATCCTCCATCGGCTTGGCCTGGCCTGCTGTGAGCCCGGTCGCCAGATAGATCGTCATCTTCTCCGTTAAGAACCCAGGACTCGGATAAAACTCCGCCAGCTTGGTCCATTTTTTAGCGCGGTATCCGGTCTCTTCCACCAGTTCCCGGCGCGCCGTCTGCAGCGGCTTCTCGCCCGGGTCCACCGTTCCCGCCGGCAGTTCCCACAGAAACTGACGCGCGGATAAGCGATATTGCCGAACCAGAAGAATGCGGCCCTTCTCATCTACCGGCATCATCACCGCTGAGCCCCGATGGTGCAC
>DATJEI010000021.1:0-8363 GCA_035496735.1 Bryobacteraceae bacterium
TCTGCGCCACAGCCGGGCCAAAGCCATTCATCATGGAAATCAGGAGGGCGATGCTGAGAAGGCGGAGCATGGGACGTCCTTTCGTGCAGACGATTCTATCTCAACCGAGAAGCGGCACATGCCGTCACGGCGAATCATTAAATTTCTTCAATTTTTCTTGCACCGGCAGATTCGTCTACTTCATTAGAATGCAGAAGCTGCCAAACAACGCAAAGGCTGTGCTAGGCGCCGTCACACTTGCCCTACTTAGCTTTGCATCGGCTAAGGCCGGCGCTCTCGGCTTGCAACCACAGCAAACTGGCAACACCTCCCTGCGATCTTCGGCGCTTCACGGGCACGTAGCGTTGACTCGTCTGCCAGTACCGGCATTCAAAGCCGGTCTAGTGGAGAATAGCCGTCCGGCGAACCATTCAGTCGCCTGTAACGCGATCGCTCCGTTATTGCACCGGCTGGATTTTGCCGGGGCGGCATCTGCTACCGCTCCATCTGCGAGCGGTCAATCGTGCCGCGGTTCTGCATCGCCACGCGCACCGCCCATCTCCTAAAGCGCCATACAACTCAAGCTTCTTGGCGGAGCGCCTGCGTGCGCGTCCGGAAATCGTTGCAGTTCCATTTTCAATTTAAATTTTAAGGAGATTCAATATGAAATCGAGAAGTGTCACAAAAACTATGTGTCTGTTACTGGCGGGGGTCATGGCGGCAGGAGTGTTAACCGCTGCTCCGCGTGGCGTCTCTGACCGCCGAGCGAATTGCCAAACGGAAGATTGGAACTATCCTGCCGAGGCGTCCAACCTTCTCAAGGAGGTCCAATTCACCGCAACTGTTTTGAGCCGTGATGCCACGATTTTAGAATCGTATTCGCGTGGTGCTCTTAGCCGGGAGAGCCATGCCGATCGGATCACCACGGTAAAGCATCACATCAACGTCATGGGGGAAAAGCTGAATCGGCTTCAGGCGATCCGCCAGCTGGTGACCCCGTGGCAGCAGGAGGCGATCGATTCCGCGGTACCCCCCGCGGTGACGCTTGCCGCGCACACCGAAGCGGCAATCGAGCACCTGAACGATCGCGGCAACAACCTATGGCACCCGGACTACACGGATCTTCTCCGCGGTATTTCTGAACGGTCCGGTCAAGTGAAGGAGGCCGTCAATCTGCATCTGGACATGGCCGAGACCCAGGACAAACTCGAACGCTTACAGGAGCGCACGAACGCGCTCGGTTCGTAAGCGCCAAATCGGCTAGCCCGGGCGCCAGCCGTCTTCACGGCTGGCCTCGGGTGACCACGAATCATCGAAAGGACATAACCATGTTTACAGTTATTAATGAATCGGCTGGGGCTAAACCATCGCGGCTTCAGCGCTGGCGCGGAACCTCTATCGCCTGGGTAAGCGGCATTGTGGTTACGGCAGGCGTGTTCCAGGCCATCTACCTCATGTTATTCGCGCTCGAATGATTGCTCGACTCCTGGCGGCGCGTTCTGGCGTGTTGGGCGCCAGAGCCGCCAGGGGAGCCCACACAGGATTCTGCAGCCAGGTCTTTTGGGCTCTCACGCTATACTAACCTTGGGGAGACTATGAACTCGGGTGACATGAGAATCGTTCGATTCCTTAGGATGTCCGCGCACCTGCAAATGATGCCGGTGCTGGAGAGCGGCGAAGAAACGCTGGTCGGCGGGCAGGCCGTGATGGAAGGCGTGATGATGCGCGCTCCGCACAGCTACTGTGTGGCGGTGCGCAAGGCTTCCGGCGAGATCGTCACCGAAGAGAAGGCCATCGAGCGGATGTCCGAAAAATACCCGCTGTTCAAGAAGCCCATTCTGCGCGGCCTGGGAATGCTGGGCCAGGCCATGACGCTGGGTTATCGCGCCCTCAAGTTTTCGGCCAACGCGGCGCTCGACGACGGTACGGCGAAAGAGGGCAGTAAGCCGGCTGAATTCTCTTCCTGGCTGATGACCGCGAACCTGGTGTTCTCTCTGGGCTTCTTTATTTTCCTCTACAAATTCGTCCCGCTATTTTTGGCCACCAGTCTGGGACATGCGGTTCCGTCGCTCTCCGGACGCTTCGCCACCAACATGACCGACGGCCTCATCCGCATGGCGATCTTCCTGGCATTTCTGTTCTTGATCTCGCGCCTGAAAGAAATTCGCCGCGTGTTTGAATACCATGGCGCGGAGCACAAAGTGGTCTTCAATTTCGAATCGCGGCAGCCGCTGAGCGTTGATAACGCGCAGAAGTTCGTGACCTTTCATCCGCGCTGCGGGACCAGTTTCCTGCTGGTGGTGATGGTGATCTCGATGATCATTTATGCGCTGCTGCCCTTCGATTCGTTCACCGCCAAATTCCTGGCGCGCATCGCGCTGCTGCCGCTGATTACAGGGCTCAGCTACGAATTGATCCGCTTCGCGGCCAAGCGTCAGGGGACCGCGATGGGCCTGCTAACCGCTCCCGGGTTGTGGCTGCAGCGCATCACCACCAAGCCGCCGGACGACCGCGAAGTCACGGTGGCCATCCATGCTCTGGAAGGCGCAATGGCGCTCGAAGCCAAGCAGGGCGGCGAGTTGGTTATCGCCTAAGCGCGCCCAGCGGAGCCGACTGATGCAATACCAGCAAAAACTCGACGACATCGAACGCAAGTTCGAAGACCTGAACGGCCAGATGGCCGATCCGGCCGTCATCGCCGATTCTACGCAGTATCGCAAGGTCAGCAAATCCCACAACGAGCTGGCGGAGATCGTGAGCAAGTACCGCGCGTGGAAGACCGCAACCCGGAATCTAGCGGAAGCGCGACCCATGCTGGCGGAATCCGATCCCGAATTGCGCGGTATGGCAGAGGAAGAAGTGGCCCGCCTGGAGCCGGAGATCGCGCGCATTGAAGACGAACTGAAGATCCTGCTGCTGCCCAAGGATCCGCTGGATGAAAAAGACGTAGTGCTCGAAATCCGCGCCGGCACGGGCGGCGACGAAGCCACGCTCTTCGCCGACGAAATTTTCCGCATGTACTCGCGTTTCGCGGAGACGCGCGGCTGGAAGGTGGAAGTCACGTCGTCGAGCGAATCGTCGGTAGGCGGACTGAAGGAAGTGACGGCGCTGATCAGCGGCGACAAGGTGTATAGCCAGCTCAAATACGAAGCCGGCGTGCATCGTGTGCAGCGCGTGCCGGCCACGGAAACCCAAGGCCGCGTGCATACTTCCGCGGTCACCGTGGCAGTGCTGCCGGAAGCCGACGAAGTCGAGATCAGCGTGGACGCGAAAGACATCCGCATCGATACCTTCTGCTCCTCGGGACCGGGCGGGCAGAGCGTCAACACCACTTATTCGGCGGTGCGCATCACTCACCTGCCGACCGGGACCATCGTTTCCTGCCAGGACGAAAAATCGCAGATCAAGAATCGCGCCAAGGCCATGCGCGTGCTGCGTTCGCGTCTGTATGAAGTGGAGTTGCAAAAACAGCAGGATAAGATCGGCGCGGAGCGGCGCAGCATGGTGGGCTCGGGCGACCGCAGCGAGAAGATCCGCACCTACAACTTCCCGCAGAACCGCGTGACGGATCACCGCATTGGCTTCACGCTGCATCAACTGGACCAGGTGATGGAAGGCAAGCTGGAGCCGTTCGTCGAAGCCCTCACCACCCACTTCCAAGCGGAAAAGCTCAAAGAACAAGGCGCCGAGCAAGCCGCTTAGATCCAGCCGGTCCCCGGCTGGCAAACGACCATGACCGTCCGTACGGCCCTTTTTCAAGGCCAGAAACTTCTTGAAGACGCGAAGATCGCCGCAGCGCGGCTAACCGCGGAAGTCCTGCTGATGCATGCTACGGGGCATGACCGGGAGTGGCTGTACGCGCATGGCAATGACGATCTGATCGAAGTCTGGTGGATCCATTACGGACGCTACTTGCACCAGCGGATCAAGGGCGCACCTACCCAGCACATCACGGGACGCCAGGAATTTTACGGCCGCGAGTTCCGGGTGACGCCCGATGTGCTGATTCCCCGCCCCGAGACTGAGCACCTCATCGAAGCCGCCCTGGCTCACGCCAACGCGGCAGGGATGATTCTGGACATCGGCACTGGCTCAGGCGCGATTTCCGTGACGCTGGCGCTCGAAACCAAAGCGCGTGTGCTGGCGACGGACGTTTCGCCAGCCGCGCTGCGGATCGCTCAGCAGAATGCGCGGGCTCTAAATGCACAGGTGGCCTTGGTAGCGTGTGATCTGGGTGCGGCCTTCGCGGATCGATCGTTCGATCTGGTGGTGTCTAATCCGCCATACATCGCCGGGCGCGCCCGCGCCGCGCTGCCGCCGGAGGTCCGCGATCATGAACCTGCCTTGGCGCTTTTCGGCGGAGACGACGGGCTCGCGATTTATCGGCGCTTAATCCCTGAAGCCGCGCGGCTGCTGCGGCCCGGCGGCTGGCTTATGATGGAACTCGGCGACGCCGCTGCGGTGCGCGAGATGTGCGCCGCTTGGCGCGGCTTGGAACTCGTGAATGATCTTGCAGGGATCCCGCGGGTGTTGATGGCGCGACGACCATGAGAACGTACTTTCACCTTGACATGGACGCGTTCTTCGTCTCGGTGGAAGAGTTGTTCGATCCTTCGCTCAAAGGCAAACCGGTGGTGGTGGGCGGCAAGGCCAACGAGCGCGGCGTGGTCTCTGCGGCATCGTACGCGGCACGCAAGTTCGGCGTGCATTCGGCCATGCCGCTGCGGACGGCATATAAATTGTGCCCGCAAGCGATCTTCGTCGAAGGCCATCGTGAGCGCTACGTCGAATATTCGGGTAAAATCTATGAGGTTCTGCAAAAATTCTCGCCGCGTGTCGAGATGGCCTCGATTGACGAAGCCTATCTGGATTTGACCGGCACCGGGAAGTTGCTGGGCCCTCCGCTGGCGGCGGCGCACGCGCTGCACAATGCCGTCTACGGCGCGACCAGATTGAACTGCTCGATTGGCGCGGCGTCCTCGCGCTTGGTCGCCAAGATCGCGTCGGATCAGGCTAAACCCAACGGCATTCTGTGGATCTTCCCTGGATGCGAGGCACGTTTTCTGGCGCCGCTCGAGGTGCGTAAGATCCCGGGCGTCGGCAAAGTGACCGAGCGCAATCTGCATGACTGCGGCATCCGCAAGATCGGCGATCTGGCGCGACTGGAGCAGTCCTTCCTCGAAGAACGCTTCGGGAAATGGGGACTGGCGCTGGCCGGCAAGTCTCGCGGCGAGGACGCCGGTGGCTGGTTTGACGGCGAAATCGGCGAAGGCGACGACCCGAAATCCATCAGCCATGAGCACACGTTCTCGATCGACACGGCCGACGCGAATGCGCTCGAAGCTATGCTGGTGCGGCTTTCCGAGATGGTCTCGCGCCGCCTGCGGGATCACCATTTGCATGCCCGGACCGTGCAGATCAAGCTGCGTTACTCGGACTTCTCCACGTTCACGCGCGCCCGCACGCTGGATCATGCCACGCAGATCGATACGGAGTTTTCCGCCGCGGTTCGTGATCTGTTTCACAAGAACTGGACGGGCAAGCCGATCCGCCTGCTGGGCGTCTATGCGCAGTCGCTCGAAAGCGGCGAGGGGCAAACCAGCCTGCTGGATGAGGACAAGACAGAGCGCTGGCGCAAGACCCTGGCAGCGGTGGACAAGATGCGCGAAAAGTATGGCGACACCACGGTTTCACTTGCCGCCGGGCTTAGCGCTGCGTTTCGTGCTAGAGTCCATGAAAATCCGGCGAATCTGCCTGGTAAGGACCCCCGCAGAAAAGAACCGGGCAAGGATTCGAAGCGGCATGAATGACGACATTCGCTATCCGGTGGGCCCCTGCGTATGGTCCGCGGAATTGAGCGCGGAAGAGAAACGGCAGCATCTTCGCGACATCGCCGAAATGCCCCCGAAGTTACGTGCGGCCGTGGCGGGCCTCACGCCGCAGCATCTGGACATTCCCTATCGCGAGGGCGGTTGGACGATTCGCCAGATCGTGCACCACATCCCGGAAAGCCACGTAAACAGCTACGTGCGCTTTAAGCTGGCACTGACCGAAGATCAACCCGCCATCAAGCCTTACGACGAAAAGCTGTGGGCCGAGACGCCGGATTCCCTCACCGGGCCCATCGATATGTCGCTGGATCTGGCGGACGCGCTGCACCGCCGCTGGAGCGTGGTACTGAACAACATGACCGACGCGGACTTCGAGAAATCGATCCGTCATCCCGAGATCGGCGTGCTAAAGCTGAAGAGCCTACTGGCCGGCTACGGCTGGCATTGCCGGCATCACGTGGCGCAGATTGTGGCCACGCGCCAGCGCATGGGCTGGTAAGCAGCGCCGCCATGTTAACTTGAAAATGCATGCAGATTACCGGAGTGCACGGCGACCGCGGATGAAGTTGCGCGCGGTTATTTTTGACTATGGCAACGTGATCTGCCGCCCGCCCACTGAGCAGCAAATCAGCGAGGCCGCCGCGCTCTGCGGAGTCACCGTCGATAAATTCCTGGACGCCTTCTGGCGAAAACGCCGCGAGTATGATCGCGGGACCGATGCCCGCGAATACTGGAAGGAATTCGCCGAATATGTCGGGCGCGATTTCGACGACGCGCTGATAAACGAAATGATACGGCGCGAGACCGATTTCTGGACCGTCCTCGACAGGCGCGTGCTGAATTGGACGCAGGACCTGCGGCGAGCGGGTCTCAAGACCAGTATCCTTTCGAACCTGCCGCGTACTCTCGGCGAAAGACTGCGCGCCGAACAAGGATTTCTCGATCACTTTGACCAGGTAACGTTCTCCTACGAGCTGGGGGTAATCAAGCCCGAGGCCGAGATTTACCACGATGCGATCCGCGGCTTGGGCGTCGAGCCGGTCCAGGCATTGTTCCTGGACGATCGTCCGGAAAACGTGGAAGGTGGGCGCGCCGCCGGCATCCATGCGGAACTCTTCACTACCTGGGAAGATTTTCTGGAACGCGATCGCGCGCGCTACGGCCTGCCCGAACCCGAAAAGAGGGACGGAGCCTGACTTCGCAGCGCGAAATTCAAGACCCGTAACCGGCATCGCCCGCAAAATCAAGCTCCGTCCGTGTTTTCCCTGATACAATCCGGGTAGGACCAACGGCCTCATGACTTATCCTTCCGGTCTTCCTCATACCCTTGGCAGTCTCCGCGCTTCCAACAAATATCAAGATACGCGCAGCGTTAAGGACGAGCTGCGCGAGAACCTGATCTGCAAGCTGGAAAAAAAGCAGACGCTGTTCCCCGGCATCGTGGGCTACGAAGACACGGTAGCGCCGCAGGTTGTGAATGCGGTGCTCTCCAGGCACAACTTCATCCTGCTGGGTCTGCGCGGGCAAGCCAAGACCCGCTTGATCCGCATGCTTACGACCCTGCTCGATGAATATGTGCCTTACATCGCGGGCTGCGAGATCCACGATCATCCCTTCGCGCCCATCTGCAAGCCTTGCCGGACACTGGTGCATGAACGCGGCGATGCCACGCCCATCGCCTGGCTGCGCCGCGATGAGCGCTACGTGGAGAAGCTCGCGACGCCGGACGTGACCATCGCGGACATGATCGGCGACATCGATCCCATCAAAGCCGCGCGCACCGGCGAAACTATGGGCAGCGAACTGACAGTGCACTATGGGCTATTGCCGCGCGCCAACCGCGGCATCTTCGCCATCAACGAACTGCCGGATCTGGCCGGCAAAATCCAGGTCGGCCTGTTCAACATCATGCAGGAAGGCGATGTACAGATTAAAGGCTATCCGGTGCGCCTGCCGCTGGACCTGATGCTCGCGTTCACGGCTAACCCGGAAGATTACACCGCGCGCGGCAAGATCATCACGCCCCTCAAGGACCGCATCGGCAGCGAAATCCGCACCCACTATCCGGCCACCATCGAACATGGGATCGAAATCACAGAGCAGGAATCGTGGACCGAGCGGAAGTCGCCGGCGGAGCTGCGCATCCCGGATTACATTCGCGAGGTCATCGAACAGATCGCCTTCTCGGCGCGTGAAGACAAGCGCGTGGATAAACGCTCGGGCGTCAGCCAGCGCCTCCCGATATCGGTCCTCGAAAATGTAACTTCGAACGCAGAGCGCCGCGCGCTGATGGCCGGCGAATCTGTGGCTGTTCCGCGGGTGCTGGACGTGTACGCCGGGCTGCCGTCGATCACTGGGAAGCTGGAGTTGGAATACGAGGGCGAACTCAAGGGCGGTGACGCCGTGGCGCGCGAGTTGATCCGGCTGGCCGTCGGCAAAGTGTTTACCAATTACTTTGAGGGCGAAAACCTCAACAATGTCGTCCAGTGGTTCGAGCTGGGCGGAACACTGAAGCTGGATGAAGGCGTGCCATCGGCACAGATGGTCGAACAG
>DATJEI010000022.1:0-9513 GCA_035496735.1 Bryobacteraceae bacterium
AAGCTGGGCATCCCGGTGGTGGCCGTGGTCGACACCAATTGCGATCCCAGCAAGGTGGACTACGTGATCCCGGGCAACGATGACGCGCTGCGCGCCATCCGCCTGTTTACCACCAAGATCGCCGACGCTGTGGTCGAAGGCCGTCAGCTCGCGAGCGAACAGGATTTCACGGCCGAGAAAATCGTCGGCGACGAAACCCCGATGGAAGATATCCCCGAGTACGCGCAGTTAATGGATCCCAAGTTCTCCGAACAGCTCATGTCGGAATCCATGCCCGACGAGGATCTGCCGTCGATGTCGCTGCCCCGCAAGGGCCCTGCCGCCGCCGAGCTAGTCGACGAAGCGGTTCAGACCAACTGACCGGTAGCCGTGTGACCAGCGGATGGCGCAAGCCGCGCGAACCGCATGAAGTGTGTTTTGCTTGAGGAAATTATGGATATCAGTGCACAGCTAGTGAAGCAGCTCCGGGAACGAACAGGGGCTGGAATGATGGAGTGCAAGAAGGCTCTGGTCGAGGCCAAGGGAGACCTGGGTGAAGCCGAAGTAGTCCTGCGCAAGGCGGGCATTGCCTCCGCCGCCAAGAAGTCGACGCGTTCGACCAAGCAGGGCGTGATCGGCAGCTACATCCATGCCGGCGCGCAGATCGGCGTTCTGATTGAAGTCAACTGCGAATCCGATTTCGTGGCCCGCACCGACCTCTTTCAGGAGCTGGTGAAGGACCTGGCCATGCAAGTGGCCGCCGCCGACCCGCAATTTGTGCGGCGCGAGGATGTGACCGCCGCCGCCATCGAAAAAGAGAAGGATATCGCGCGCGCCCGGGCGCTCGGCGAGGGCAAGCCCGAAAAAATCCTCGACAAAATCGTCGAAGGCCGTCTAGCCAAGTACTACGAAGAAGTCTGCTTGATGGAACAGCCCTTCATCAAGGAACCCACCACCACCATTGCCGATGTGATCAAGGCCAAGATTGCCAAGCTCGGCGAAAACATCTCGGTGGCGCGTTTCGTCCGCTTCAAAGTGGGCGACACGGCCGCGGCCGAAGAGACCAGCGGAGAGTAGCGCCCATGGGCGCACAGGGAACCTCGGCAGTGCGCGGTGAACGATACCAACGCATTCTGCTAAAGCTCAGCGGAGAAGTGATGGCCGGCGAAGGTTCCTTCGGCCTGGACGCCGGGCGTATGCAGGCGCTCGCGGAAGAAGTTGCTGCAGTAGCCAAGGCCGGTGTGCAGATCGGCCTGGTGGTGGGAGGCGGCAATTTCTTTCGCGGGGTGGCGGCTGCGGCGCGCCACATGGACCGCGTCACCGCGGATCATATGGGCATGCTGGCCACTGTGATCAATGCTCTGGCGCTTCAAGATGCCCTCGAAAAGCAGGGCGTGCCGACGCGCGTGATGACCGCCATCACCATGAACGAGGTGGCCGAGCCGTATATCCGCCGCCGGGCGATTCGACACCTGGAAAAAGGCCGCATCGTGATTTTCGCGGCCGGGACGTCGAATCCCTATTTTTCTACCGATACCGCAGCCACGTTGCGCGGCCTGGAGATCCACGCCAATATCGTGGCCAAGGCTACGCGGGTCGATGGCGTCTATGACAAGGACCCGTTGCAGAATCAAGACGCCGTGCGTTTTGAAGAGATCGGCTACTCGGAGGTCCTGGCGAAAAACCTGCGCGTGATGGATGCCTCCGCGGTAGCCATGTGCCGCGATAACAAGCTGCCCATCGTGGTCTTCAATTTGAACGTGTACGGCAATATAATGCGTATGGCGATGGGGGAGCCCATCGGAACACTGATCTCCTGAGCGCACCTTATGAAACCTGAACCGCAAGCGGCCACCAACCACACTTTTAAGAACGTCAAAGAACTGGAGACCCACTCCAAAACCCGCATGGACAAAGTGCTGTCGGATTTGCAGCACGCCATTGCCAGCATTCGCACCGGCCGGGCATCCGTGGGCATTTTCGACAATCTCAAAGTGGACTACTATGGTACTCCGACCCCGCTGAATCAAGTCGCCAATCTGCACGTTCCCGAGCCTTCGCTAATCACCATCCAGCCCTGGGACGTATCGCAGATCGCCGCCATCGAGAAGGCCATTCGCAGCTCCGATCTGGGGTTGAATCCCGCCAACGACGGTAAGATGATCCGGGTGCCGGTTCCGCCGCTCACTGAGGAGCGCCGCAAGGAAATCGTCAAGCGCCTGCACGGGGTGGCTGAAGAGCATCGGGTAGCCGCGCGCAACATCCGCCGCGACGCCAATGAGCACCTGAAGAAGCTGCTAAAGGACAAACTCATCAGCGAGGACGAAGAGCGTCGCGCCCTGGACGATGTCCAGAAGATGACCGACGCGCACATCCAGAAAATCGACGCCGCATCCAAAGCTAAAGAGGGCGAAATCATGGGCGGCAAGTAGCCGCGGGTGGCCGGACATTTTCCAGGCTGATGCGCTAGGCTGTGGTCATGGAAAGTCTGGCCTGGCAGCCAGTAGCTAACGGAGCCGAAAGAGCCGTATTGTATGGGGACCCGACCCACGCCGGCAATTTTGTTATCCGCTTTCGCACCGTCCGCGAAATAGCTGTCCCGTTGCACTGGCACCGGCACGATGAACACATCACGGTACTCTGTGGCCCGTTCAGTCTTTCGGTCAATGGAGCGCGCAACCAGCTCGAGCCGGGATCTTACGTGGTGATTCCGGCCGGGGCCCATCACCGTACGTGGTACGGCCCCGGCACGGTGATCCAGGTAAGCGGTATCGGACCGTTCGAGAGCATATACGTCGACGAGCCGCAGTAATGTAGCTGCCACGAGCCGGTCGACGAACGTGCGATCACCATGAATGACCTCTTGAAGCGCCAGGCCTGGTCGAGGTCGCAACCCCAAGCTCCCGATGGCGAATGGAACCAGGATCTTGGCTCCTTCCTGTTGTGCCGGCCGGGTGGGTCCCCCAAAACGGTGTTGGTGTAAGGGATGAAGCGTCCGGCCGCAATTCCGCCTGCTGGCAAGCGGGCCGCGCAGCCGCTCCTGCTACCCTGAAGGCATGAATTTTCGCGCCCTGATTTTCATTCTGATGCCGTCGCTGCTGGCGGCACAATCGGTCGCCGAGCTGCAAAAATCCTTCGAAAAGAAGGTCACCGAATTCACGCTTGCCAACGGCCTGCACTTCATCGTCATAGAGCGCCACGACGCACCGGTGGTCTCGTTCCACACCTACGTCAACGTCGGCTCGGTGGACGATCCCGGCGGCGAAACCGGCCTGGCGCATATGTTCGAGCACATGGCGTTCAAGGGGACGCCCTCTATCGGCACCAGAAACTGGCCGGCGGAGAAGGCCGCCATGGACGCGGTGGAGAAGGTCTACGATCGCCTCGACGCCGAGCGTAACAAGGGGCCTCACGCGGATCCGAAGAAAATGGCAGCGATCGCCAATGAGCTGGCAGCGGCCATGGAGAAAGCCGACAGCTACGTCGAGCCCAACGAGTACGATCGTGTGGTCGAATCCAACGGCGGCCAGGATATGAACGCCAGCACCGCTGAGGATTCCACGAATTATTTTTACAGCTTCCCTTCCAATCGCATCGAACTGTGGTTTTTGCTGGAGTCCAGCCGCTTCCTGAATCCCGTGTTCCGGGAATTCTACAAGGAGCGCGACGTGGTGCGCGAAGAGCGCCGCATGCGCGTCGAATCCAGCTCGCAAGGCAAATTGATCGAGGCCTTGGCGGCTACCGCGTACGCCGCGCATCCCTACCGCAACATGCCGGGCGGATGGGCCAGCGACATTGACCACTTTCGCCGCCCCGATGCCGAGAAATTCTACCGCCAATACTATGTGCCTGCGAATATCACGCTGGGCATTGCGGGAGACGTCAATCCCGTGGAGGCCCGCCGCCTGGCCGAAAAATATTTCGGACGTTTAACGACCCGGCCCTTGCCGTCGCAGTATCGCACCGTGGAGCCGGTGCAGGAGGGCGAGAAGATCGCCGCGGTTTCCTCGCCTGCCCAGCCCTTCGTGATCATCGCCTACAAACGTCCCGACCGGCACTCGCCGGATGACGCCGCACTGGCGGTGCTGGACGCGGTTCTCTCCGATGGCCGCACCGGCATCATCTACAAAGACATGATCCGGGATAAGCAGATCGCGCTGGGCGCCGGCAGCGACGCCGAGTTTCCGGGCGGAAAATATCCCTCGCTTTTCCTGTTTTACGTGGCGCCGTCGTCGGGACACACCTCGGAAGAAAACGAAAAGGAATTGGATCGCATCATTCAGCAGGTCAAGACTACCAAAGTAGACGAGGAGACTCTGCAGCGTGTGAAGACCAAGTTGCGCGCTGGATTGATACGCAAGCTGGACAACAACGCGGGACTCGCATCTGAGTTATGCAGCTACTACGTCAACTACGGTGACTGGCGCAAACTGTTTACCGAACTTGATGAGTACAACAAAATAACCGCGGACGACGTCCAGCGCGTCGCCAACACCTACCTGGTGAAAGAACACCGGACGGTGGCTTACACCTACGTGCCGGACGCCGGCTTAGACAAGGAAGGTGCAAAGTGACGCGCCGAGCCGCATTTCTTGCCGTGTTGCTGGCCGCTGCGGGGCTGGCGCAGACCGTCCCCTCGTATACGCAACTGGTTTATCCGCCGTTGAAGCAAGTGAAGATTCCCGAGCCCGCAACATTTACGCTCAAAAATGGAATGCGTGTCTTTCTGCTCGAAGACCACGAGTTGCCGGTGATTAACGGGCTGGCGCTGATCCGCACCGGCAACCTGTTCGATCCGCCGGATAAGCGCGGCCTGTCGAGCGTGATGGCGGACGTGCTTCGCTCCGGCGGCACCCACGCCAAGACCGGCGATCAGATCGACGAAGAATTGGAGAACATCGCAGCCTCGGTTGAATCGAGCATGGGCGAGACCAGCGCCAGTATCAGTTTTTCCGGGCTCAAGGAAAGCGCGGGCACGGTGCTCGGCATCTTTAAATCGGTGATGACGGAACCCGAATTCCGGCAGGAGAAGATCGATCTCACAATTTCGCAGGCGCATAGCGGCATCGATCGGCGCAATGACGACCCGCAAGGAATCGCCGAGCGGGAGATCGCCAGCATTCTGTACGGCCGCGATAACTCTTACGGATGGAACATCGAGCACGCCGACCTTGCCCGCATCCACCGCCAGGATTTGCAGGAGTTCTATCATCGCTACTACTTTCCCGAGAACATCATGCTGGCGGTTTATGGCGACTTTTCAACTTCCGATATGAGGGAGCAGCTCGAAAAACTGTTCGCCGATTGGCACCCCCAGCAGCCGCCCGTGCCGCCGTTTCCACCGGTTACCGCGAAGCCCGCGCCGGGCGTGTTCCTGGCCGAAAAGTCCGACGTCACGCAGACCTTCTTTTCGCTTGGCCTCCTGAGCGGTACTCTGCGCGATCCCGATTATCCGGCGCTGGAAGTGGCGGTGCATATTCTGGGCAGCGGGTTCACCAGCCGCCTGATGTCGCAGATCCGCACGAAAATGGGCCTGGCTTATTCGATTGGCGCGGGCTGGGGCGCGGCCTACGATCATCCCGGCACGTTCCGCATCGTGGGCAGCACCAAATCCCCCAGCACGGCCGACGCGATCCTGGCAGCTCGCAGCGAGTTAGAAAAGATGCGCACGGCCGAAGTGAGTGAGCAGGAGCTCAAGACCGCGAAGGACGCCGTGCTGAACGGCTTCGTGTTCTATTTCGACAGCCCGGCGAAGACTTTGGCTCGCGTGCTGAGATACCAATATTTCGGCTACCCGAACGATTTCCTTTTGGAGTACCAGAAGAAGGTGGCGGCAGTGACGCGCGCCGACGTGCTGCGCGTGATGCAGAAACACATCGACCCGGCGAACCTTAGCATTGTGGCGGTGGGGAATCCCAAGGACTTCGGCAAGCCTCTGAGCGAGATTGGCAAGGTGGAGAAGATCGATTTGAGCATTCCGCCGATGCCTGCGGCGGCGATGCCGGTAAAATGAAGCTGGAGAGTTTCTGTGTTCAGACCAGCGATTGTATTCCTGCTGTTCGCCGCGTTTTCCGGCGCTGAAACCCCAGCCGCCGCCCGCGGGAAAAAGGTAATTGACGCCGCGGTCGCGGCGCTGGGCGGCGACAAGTTCCTTGAAATGCAGGATCGCGTCGAAACCGGCCGCGCCTATTCTTTTTACCGGGACGACCTCTCAGGACTCACGATTGCGAAAATCTATACCCGCTATCTCACCGTCGATCCCACCAAAAGCGCTCATGAATTGGGCGTGCGCGAGCGTCAGTCGTTCGGAAAGAACGAAGATTCGGCGATTGTGCTGCGCGAGGACGGTGGTGCTAACATCACCTACCGCGGCCCCAAGCCGATTCCCGTCGAGGATTTTGAGCGCTACCGCGAAACCACGCTCCACAACATCTTCTACATTCTCCGCCAGCGCCTGCACGAGCCAGGTATGGATTTCGAATTTGTGGGATCCGACGTGGTCGATCGCGTGCCGGTGGACATCGTAGACGTCATAGACGCCGGGAACTCCACGGTTCGCGTGTACTTTCACCAGACCACCAAGCTTCCCGTGAAGCAGTCCTTCTCGCGCTTGGATCCGAAAACCAAGGACCGCGATGAAGAAGTCACCCGCTTCGACCGGTATCGCGACAATCAGGGGATCCGATGGCCGCAGCAGATCACACGCGAGCGCAATGGTGAAAAAATTTATCAGATTTTTGCGGAATCCGTGAGCTTCAATCAGGATCTGACCGACGATTTGTTCACGATCCCTGCGGGCCGGCCGAAAAAGTGAGCGCTCGGCGCACCATGCTTCCCGGCGCTTTCGGGCTGTTGGAACCGATCTGCTAGCATAGGAAGTTGTCAGGCTCCGGGCTTCGTGCAACGGGCGGCTGCAAACCCCGCCAGGTCCGGAAGGAAGCAACGGTAGCGGTTTAACCCGTGTGCCGCGGATTACCCGGGGTCTGGCATATCCGTGACCAACCGTACCTCCCAACATGTATCAAGTCATCGCTCGCAAGTACCGGCCGCAGGCATTTGACGAGCTGATCAGCCAGGAACACGTCAAGACCACCCTCGAAAACGCAATCAAGCAGCGGCGCATCGCGCACGGCTATATTTTTTCCGGCCAGCGCGGCACGGGCAAAACCACGGTGGCGCGCATTTTCGCGCGCTGTTTGAACTGCGAGCAGGGACCCACCCCCACGCCCTGCGGAAAGTGCGCGAGTTGCCTGGAGATTGCGAGCGGTTCGTCGATGGACGTGATCGAGATCGACGCGGCATCCAACCGCGGCATCAACGAAATGCGTGAGCTGCGCGAGAGCGTACGCTTCCGCCCCGCCCGCGACCGCTACAAGATTTTCATCGTCGATGAAGCCCATCAAATTACCAGCGAAGCCTTCAATGCCTTGCTCAAGACGCTGGAGGAGCCGCCCGAGTGGGTGGTGTTCCTGCTGTGTACTACGGAATCGCACAAGATTCCCTCCACCATCGTGTCGCGATGCCAGCAGTTCAGTTTCCGGTCTGTGGATTTCGCGGAGCTAGTCAAGCGCATGGAATGGATCATGCAGCAGGAGGGCATCACGGCCGATGCCGATGCCGTCGCCGTGCTGGCTCGCGCCGGGGAAGGCAGCGTGCGGGATTCGCTATCGGCGCTGGATCAAGCCATTGCGTGCTGCGGGGATAAGCTGGATGCGGCCGAAGTCCGTGCGCTGCTCGGCATGTTTTCGCTGGAGTCCTTGGGGCGCGTGACGCAAGCGCTAGCCAACAACGACTCGCAAAAAATGTTCGACGTCGTAGCGGAACTCGAAGCCAATGGCCGCAGCCTGCAGCATTTCGCGCGCGAACTGGCGCGTCACTTCCGCAACCTGCTGGTGGTGAAAATCACAGGCGGCGAGACCCGCCTGGTGGCGGCATCGCAAGCTGAGCAGGAGAAACTGGCCGAGGCGGCGGCGCCCTTCAGTGAAGACGACTTGACGCGCTACCTGCAGTTGTCGCTCGACCTTTTCCGCGATTTGCAAAGCTCGCTCCAGCCGCGCCTGCACATGGAGATGGGGCTGCTGCGTATGGTCCAGGCCGGACGATTGTTGCCCATCGAAGAAGCCCTGGCGGGCCTGAGTGGTGGCGTTGGCGGAGCCGCCGCGCCGCCCAAGTCTGCGCCTCCTAAGTCCGCGCCACAGTCCGCAATACCGGTCAAGCCTGCAACAGTGACGCTACCCGCCGCGGGGGACCTGCGGTCACGCCTGCACGCCGCGCTGCTCGAAGCCAAGCTCACGCACGTGGCCGACGCGCTGGAGCATTCCGACCTGGCCGAGTCGCCCAACGAACTGATATTCACTACGCCGAAGATGTATCAGCTCTACCTCAAGCAGGCCGAATTCGAAGCCGCGGCGAAGCGCATCGCGGGACGGCCGGTGCGAGTCACGATCAAGATTGGGGACGCCGCCCCCGCCGCACCTGTCGCCCCCGCTCCGAAACGCGAAGATGAAGCCACGGCTCGTGCGCTTTCGCATCCTGTAGTAAAGCGTTTTCAGGACGTTTTCGAGGACGCACAGGTGCGTACTGTCAGAAATTTGAAGGACACTTAAGCGCGCCTTAGTGATGGTGAGCGCGATGGGAGAACCACATGAAGATGCCAGGTAACATGCAGGCCATGATGCAGCAGGCCCAGAAGATGCAGCAGAAGATGCAGGAGGAAGTCGCGTTGATCCGCGTCGAAGGCTCGGCCGGCGGCGGCATGGTGACCATTAAGATGGATGGCCACAAGAACGTGACCGGCGTCAAAATCGATCCTGAAGTGATGGGCGACGTCGAGATGCTGCAGGATCTGGTGCAAGCCGCTTGCAACGAGGCAACCAAGAAGGTCGACGAAGAGAGCCAGAAGAAGATGAGTGGGATGCTCGGCGGCCTCGGCTTGCCCCCCGGCATGTTCTAGCCGGCTTCCCGATTTGCCATGCCCGACTTTGCCGCGCCACTGCAGCGCTTGATCGACGAGTTCCGCCGTCTGCCCGGCGTAGGGCAGAAGTCCGCGCAGCGGCTCGCGTTCCATGTGCTGCGTTCGGGGCGCGACGACGCGGCGCGGCTGGCGACCGCGCTGCTGGACGTCAAGGACAACCTGGGCATTTGCGCCGAGTGCAACAACATCAGCGATTCGGAGCTCTGTCCCTATTGCGGCGATCCCAACCGCGATCGTACGCAGATCTGCGTGGTGGAAGAACCCCACAATATCCTGCCGTTTGAAACCACGCGTACTTTCCCGGGCGTCTATCATGTGCTCAACGGCGCCATCTCTCCCCTGCGCGGCATCGGGCCGGAGCAACTCAAGATCAAGGGATTGCTTGACCGCATCGCCCGCGGGGAAGCGCAGGAAATCATCCTGGCTACCAACCCGACGGTCGAAGGCGAGGCCACCGCGGTTTATCTTTCGCGCCTGCTGAAGCCGCTGGGGATGAAGGTGACGCGGATCGCCATGGGTATTCCGGTCGGCAGCGATATCGAGTTCTCCGACGAAGTCAC
>DATJEI010000023.1:0-30079 GCA_035496735.1 Bryobacteraceae bacterium
GTCCACTCCGCGGGACGATTGGCGTCGGGCGGGAGCGGAAAACGTTCGTACTCGATGGCGGGCCACTCGCGAAACGGCTTTTGCCCCCACAGCACGCCGAGGGCGGCCAACCCCGTTAAAGCGATAGCCAGTACAGTACGAAAACGCATGGGCGCGCGGAACCGGTCTCAGAATAACATAACCGCTACGCGGCTCTTCCGCGCGATGGCTCGTGAGACGTTACTTGCCCGACGAATTCTCCAGGGACTCCGAAGTCACCGTATTGTTACTGCGCGTGGTCTTCCAGGCGCTGTCTCCCCACTACGAATCGCCGTTGGTGGCATGCCTCGGCGGCGTGCGTTTCCCCTGCCGGATTTCGATTTCCACCACGGTTTGATTGGCCGCAGCCTCCTCGAACTCCAGCGTCATGGTCTGTTCGTTACCGTCTTTATCCGCGAACGCGAAGTTGACCATCTGATGCATGGGGCGCTCGGTCGGGAAGCGCTTGGGCAAGCGCCAGACTTTGTAAAGCGGCGCGTCCGCCGGCGGCATGACCCGAGTACCTAACTCCACGTTATGGATGTCGCTGTAGGGAAGCGAAAGAACGGTCTTGCCGGAGCGGAACACCACGGCGTCATGTTGCAGCACCAGCGTCCCTTCGTCGCCCGGCGAAATGCCGCCAAGGTTCCCTACTACGTATATGGCTGGTCCGCCTCCCGCGCCGGCCAGCGCTGCCACCGAAGCCATTAAGACCAGAGACGCGATGCGCATGGGGACACCTCTGCGGCGGATCGGTTGATCGGATGACGAACTTTAGGGCGCGCCTCAATCCACCGGGCGGGTCTGGTAAATATCGTGCAGGCGCAGCAGGCCGAGGCAGACTCGGGTACTGGCATCGAGCACCGGCAGAACGTAAATCTGCGAAGGCCGGTCCTCCATCAGGCGCAAAGCCTCGTGCACCAGCGCGTCGGGGCCGATATGTACCGGCGAAGCCGTCATTACCGCGGAGGCGCGCAGCGGGCGGATGTCATCGTGGTTGCGCAGCGCGCGGCGTACGTCGCCGTCGGTAATCAGTCCGAGTAATCGTCCATCCGCGGCGATCACGCAGGCGGCGCCCAACGGCCGCTGCGACATTTCGATGACCACGTGTTTCAGCGAATCGTCTGCCTTCACCCAGGCCACCTCGTCGCCCGCGTGCATGACATCGCGCACCCGCAGCCGCAGGTTGTGGCCCAGTTGACCCGCTGGATGGTAGCGTCTAAAGTGTTCGGCGGTGAAGCCGCGCGCCTGCATCAGCGCCACCGCCAGCGCATGCCCTAGCGCGAGCGCCACCATCGTGCTGGCTGTAGGCGTGTAGCCATCGGGGTCAGCTTCGCGCAGCACCGATGCGTCCAGCACCACGTCCATTTCAGAGGCCAACGGAGAGCGCAGGTTGCCCAAAATTCCGATGAAGTGCGTGCCGAATCCGCGCAGCGGCGCGACCAGATCCAGCAACTCCTCGGTCGACCCGCTTTTGGAAATCATGACCACACAATCCCCGGTCTGACAGACGCCAAGATCTCCGTGCCCGGCCTCCGTGGGATGCAGGAACACCGCCGGCGTGCCGGTGCTTTGCAGCGTAGCGGCGATCTTGCGAGCCGCGTGACCCGACTTGCCCATCCCGGTAACCACTACTTTGCCGGGAACACTTCCAGGCTGGCCAACGATTAAATCCACCGCGCTCAGCAGGCTATCGCCCAGGCGTTCGGAGGCGGCCAGGACCGCCTCAGCTTCGGTTTGCATGGCGCTACGGGCGGCGGCCAGCCAGCGTGCCTTGTGAGTCATCCCCACCATCATATGGGACAGACCAGGGAGACAGATCGGGGGACAGCGCACCACCGGCGCACGGACCAGAACTTAGAGGGTGCCGCGGAAGTCAGTAGCGTTCGCGCCGCTGAGGACGTCCGCCAGCGCCTGCCCCGCCGCCTTCGCGCGGAGCCATCGGGCGGGCCTCATTGACCACCAGAGTCCGGCCCATGAGTTCCTTGCCGTGACAGACCTCGACCGCGTGCGCGGCTGCCGTATCGTCGTTGATTTCCGCGAAGCCGAAGCCACGCGCCTGCCCCGTGAACCGGTCCCGCATGACGGTGATGGAATCGACGGTAACTCCGTGATCGGCAAAGAAGTTCTGCACGTCGGTCTCATTCGCAGTGTAAGGAAGATTCCCCACAAAAAGCTTCTTCACGTTACGCTCCTCCTTGTAAGTGGAGGCTGCAGCAGAGCGACACCCGGCGGGACGGAACGGTAGGACCCCTAAGCGGACGGAGACTCAAACCTGACACTCCAATACGGCAGTAGTATGCCACCAAAAATCCAGGGAGTCAAAGGTAAAAAGCGGCCGAAGCGACGGCAAAAACTGCCTATTTGCTGGCTTTAGCGCTTATATCCGATCTTGCGAAGCAGCCCGTGCCGCCATTCCCGGTCGTTGGCGGATTCGATTCCCTTGGGAGCGCTGCCGTCGATGACGCCCAGGACTCCCCGCCCCTGCTCGCTCTCGGCCAGGATCACTTCGACCGGGTTCGCGGTGGCGCAAAAGATGTTGCAGACTTCGGGGATCTCGCGAATACGGCCCAGGACGTTAATTGGATAGCCGTTGCGCAGAGCGATGACGAAGGTGTGTCCGGCGGCGATGGCTTGGGCGTTTTCAGTGGCGATGCCCTCAAGCTCAGGATCGTTACCGTCCACGCGGATGAGGCAGTCGCCGGAAGCTTCGTTAAAGGCGATGCCGAATTTCATCTGCGGCACGGTGTTGACGATGGCCTCGTAGAGATCCTCCACGGTCTTGATGAAGTGGCTATGGCCGACGATAATATTTCCGTTTTCGGGGACTACCACGCGGACGGTCTTCAGGTCCATATGCCTTCTCACTATAAAATGAATCGTGCCGCCACATCCGAAGGGCCATCTGCAAAGGGGACACTCGCAGAAGAAGAAATCACCGCGCCTGATTCACGGGCGTCTGAGCGTGCACCGCGATGGCTACGGGTTCGTCACACCGGAAGAGCCGGTGCCGGGACTGAAGGGCGACATCTATCTGGGCAAAGAAGAAGCTGACCGCGCCATGCACGGCGACCGGGTGGCGCTTCGCATCAAGCGTCTGGAGCGCGACGGACGCGCGCACGGCGAGATTGTCGAAGTCGTCAAACGGGAGCACAGCAGCATCGTGGGTGAGTTCCGGGTGCGCCGGCGCGGCAATTATGTGATCCCGCATGACGAGCGCATTCGCCAATGGATTGAGATTCCGGAAGGCATGGCGATTCCACCCGGCGGCGCGTCGGTCAACCGCGTCGGCGCGCGCGGGGTGGAAGTGCATTCGGAAGAAGACCTGGACGGCTTGATCGTCACCACCGAGATCGTCGATTATGGCGACGATGGCGACCGGCCGGCGGGACGCATCATTGAGATCCTGGGCCGTCCGGACGATTTCGGGATCGACGTCGAGATCCTGATCCGCGCGCACCACATCCCGCATCAGTTTCCCGACGACGTGCTGGAACAGGCGCGCACGATCCCCGGGCCGATCCCGGAGGACGAGATCGCCAAGCGCCGCGATTTCCGCGAGTACGACATTGTCACGATCGACGGCGAGACGGCGCGCGATTTCGACGACGCGGTGTGGGTGGAGCGCCTCCCCAACCGCCACTGGGCGCTGCACGTGCACATCGCCGACGTGAGTTACTACGTGCGCCCGGGCAGCCCGATCGATCGCGAAGCTCTGCTGCGCGGAACCAGCGTTTACTTCCCCGATCGAGCCGTGCCCATGCTTCCTGTGGAGCTATCCACCGATCAGTGCTCGCTGCGCCCGCACGAGGATCGCCTGGTGATGAGCGCTCTGCTCGAAATCGACAACCATGGCGATGTAGTCGCGCAGGACTTCACGCGCGGCGTGATCCGCAGCGCCGAGCGGATGACATACACGGCGGTACACAAGGTTCTTGAAGGCGATCCCGAACTCAACATGCGTTACGCGGCCCTCGTGCCGCGTTTCCATATGATGCGCGAGCTGGCGCTGCTGCTGAACAAGAAGCGACAACGCCGCGGCTCCATCGATTTCGACCTGCCCGAGCCGCTGCTCGAATTCGATGAGTTCGGCGCCATGACCGCCGTGACCCGGGCCCCACGCAACATCGCGCACCGCCTGATCGAGGAATTTATGCTGGCGGCCAACGAAGCGGTGGCCGCGCACATCGAGGCCGCGGGTGAGCCCATGATCTTTCGCATCCACGATCGTCCCGATCCCAAGCGCGTAATCGAATTCGAGGAAATCGCCACCCAGTTTGGCTACTCGCTCACTCCCGGAGCCGCTCCCGTGAAGAAATTCAAAACCGAAGTTGTGGCGCTCGACAACCCTCTGCTCACTTCGCGCAATTACCAGAAACTCGTCGCCAAGATCGAAGGCAAGCCTGAAGAACGTATCCTGAGCTATCTGATGCTGCGCTCGCTCAAGCAGGCGCGCTATAGCGACTTGAATGTCGGCCACTTCGCGCTGGCCGCCACCAGCTACACACATTTCACGTCGCCCATCCGGCGCTACCCGGATCTCATCGTCCACCGCATCTTAGGCGCGCATCTGGATGGCAAGCAGTATCCGGCGGACCTGCATGCGATTGCCGACCAGTCATCGGAGGCCGAGCGCCGCGCGGCCGAAGCCGAGCGTGAATTGGTCGAGTGGAAAAAGGTCAAGTTCATGATCGACCGGGTCGGCGACGAGTTCGACGCGCTGATTATTTCAACCACCCGCTTCGGGTTCTTCGTCGAATTGCAGGACATGTTCATCGAGGGCTTGGTGCCGCTCGATACGCTTCCTGGCGACCGCTTCGAGTACCGCGAAAATATCCGCAAGATCATGGGCGTGCGCCATCGCCGGCAATTCTCGATTGGCGATCAAGTGGTCGTGCGGCTGGACCGGGTGGACGGCGTCGAAAAGAAGTTGACCTTCGGGTTCGTGAAGTTCAAGAAGTAGCTACTCAACCTTTGCGGCGGCTTCCGCGAACATTTCCGCGGCCCAGCCGAGCTGGTCGGTCGTATGCGCCGCCGAAACCTGGGTGCGAATCCGCGCCTTGCCCATCGGCACCACCGGATACGAAAATCCGATCACGTAGATGCCTTTCTGGAGCAGATACTCCGCCATGCGCGCGGCTTTGGCGGCATCGCCGACCATCACCGGAACGATGGGATGCTCGCCGGGTAGAATCTGCAAACCCAGCTCCGCCGCCTTCTTGCGGAAGAACGCCGTGTTCTTGCGCAGGCGCTCCGGGAGCTCGTTGGACGCCGTGAGAATCTTCAAAGCTTCGAGCGACGCCGCCACAATCGACGGCGGCAAGGAATTGGAAAACAAGTAGGGCCGCGAACGCTGGCGCAGCAGAGCGACGAGCGGCTTGGCCCCACTGATGTAGCCGCCGCTGGCGCCACCGAGAGCCTTCCCGAGCGTGCCTGTGAAGAGATCCACGCGGCCCATCACTCCCGCATGCTCGTGCGAGCCGCGTCCCGTCTCGCCAACAAAGCCCACGGCGTGCGAATCGTCCACCATCACCATCGCGTGATATTTTTCCGCCAGATCGCAGATCTCACGCAGGGGTGCGATGTAGCCGTCCATTGAAAAAACGCCGTCGGTGGCAATCATGCGGAAACGCGCGCCCTGCGCCACCTTGAGCTGCTGTTCCAAATCCGCCATGTCGCGATTCTTGTAGCGGAACCGTTGCGCTTTGCAGAGCCGGATGCCGTCGATGATCGACGCGTGATTTAGTTCATCCGAAATGACAGCGTCTTCCGCGCCCAGAAGCGTTTCAAACAGCCCGCCGTTGGCATCGAAGCAGGAGGAATAGAGGATCGTGTCTTCAGTGCCCAAAAAGCGGGCAATCTCGTGCTCCAACTGCTTGTGCTGCTCCTGCGTCCCGCAGATGAAGCGGACGGAAGCCATCCCGTAGCCCCAGCGGTCGAGCGAATTGCGTGCAGCGGCGAGGATGCGCGGGTCGTCGGCCAGGCCCAGGTAATTATTCGCGCACATGACCAGCACTTTGTCGCCGCCCTGCAGTTCAGCGTCGGGGCGCTGCGCGGAATGGAGCACTCGTTCCGGCTTCCACAATCCCGCGCCGCGAATTTCCTCCAGTTGCGCTTCGACAAATGCCTGATACGCGCCCAACATCGCTAAATCAGCTCCTCCCAATTGAGAATCACCTTGCCGCTCTGCCCGGAGCGCATCACGCGGAAGCCCTCTTCGAAATCCCGGTAGCTGAAGCGGTGCGTGATCACGGGCAGGATATTCAGGCCGGATTGCAGCAGCACCGTCATCTTGTACCAGGTCTCATACATCTCGCGGCCGTAGATGCCCTTGATGGTCAGCATGTTGAAAATCACCTCGCGCCAGTTGATCGCCATCTCCCCGGCGGGGATACCGAGCATCGCGATCTTCGCGCCGTGCGACAGATTGTGGATCATGTCGCGGAAGGCGCTGGCGTTGCCCGACATCTCCAGTCCCACGTCGAAGCCTTCCTGCATGCCCAGAGTCTTCTGCGCTTCCTCAATAGAGGTTTCTTTCACATTCAGCGCCAGATTCACACCCACCTTGCGCGCCAGATCCAGCCGGTATTCGTTGACGTCCGTGATCACCACGTAGCGCGCGCCGGCGTGGCGGACCACCGCGGCCGCCATAATTCCAATGGGACCGGCGCCGGTGATCAGCACGTCTTCGCCCAGGACTTCGAAGGCCAGCGCCGTGTGCACCGCATTGCCGAAGGGATCGAAAATAGCCGCGACGTCGCGATCGACGCGCGGATCGTGACGCCAGATATTGGTCATCGGCAGAGCAATAAATTCGGCGAAACAACCCGGCCGGTTCACGCCTACGCCCGAAGTATGCGCGCACAGGTGGCGGCGGCCCGCCATGCAATTGCGGCAGCGCCCGCAGACCACGTGGCCTTCTCCCGAAACCAACTCGCCGGGATGAAAATCGATGACGTTGGAGCCGACTTCCACTATTTCGCCGACGAATTCATGGCCGATGGCCATCGGCACGGGGATAGTGGAACGAGCCCACTCGTCCCAATCGTAAATGTGAACGTCGGTGCCGCAAATTCCGGTGCGGTGAACTCGAATCAGAACGTCGTTTATGCCTATCGTCGGCTCGGGGATGTCTTCAATCCACAGTCCGGGCTCGGCTTTTGCCTTAACGAATGCTTTCACGCGATCTCCAGAGAACTATTATGCAGAATCGGCCCGCGGAAAGCCTCGGCGTTCGCGGCCCCGCAGGAACTTCATGAATTTTTCACGGCGATTTCACACTTGGGTGAACCCTTTTAGCTCATGATGAATCCATAAGCTATGATCGTCTCGGCCACCCTGGCAGGATTCTTGATTCTCGCTCTGTTTCTCGAGACGATCTCGTCGTCGCCGAAAGATTAGCAACCGGGTTTCAGGTTTCCTCCCGGACGAGCCATTTATCGACGATCGGCAATTGGTAGGCAAGCAAGCGATCTAATAAAGATTCCGGATCCGCATCCGCGATAAACATTTTGCGATGCGCTGGCTTGACGAATTGCTCCGCCACCGCGTGGTCGAACATCTGCAACAGATGGTTGTAGTAGCCCTCGACGTTCAGAATCCCGCAGGGCTTGCGTTGCAGGCCGAGTTGAGTCCAAGTCAGAATTTCGCAGAACTCTTCGAAAGTACCGTAGCCCCCAGGCATGGCGATAAAGGCATCCGCCAGCTCAGCCATCAGCGCCTTGCGCTCATGCATGGATTCGACGATCCGCAGGTCGGGCACTTCGGTATGCGCCACCTCTTTGGCGACCAGCGAATGCGGGATGACGCCGATGACCTCGCCGCCGGCCGCACGAGCCGTGTCCGCCAGTACTCCCATCAATCCCACGTTTCCGCCGCCGTAGACAATGGTGATTCCACGGGCAACCAGGCAACGCGCCAGCGCAGCGGCAACCGCAGCGTAAGCCGGACGCGCACCTGGGCTCGATCCGCAAAACACGCAAACGCGTTTGATCATCGCCATTTCATCCATAAATCGGCCTCTCGCCCGGCGGCCGCGTCTTCCAGCGGCGATGGATCCACAACCACTGATCTGGATTCTTGCGGATCGCGGCTTCCAGGCGTGCATGCACGCGCTGCGTATCCTGCTGCACGTCGCCGGTCATTTCCACCGCGGGCTCGAAGTGCAACACATAACGTCGCTCTTTATCCGACCACAACGCATAACCGGGAACCACCGCTGCGCCGCTATGCTGCGCCAGTTTCACAAATGCGCTGCCGGCGCAGGCCTTGACGCCAAAAAAATCGATAAACACGCCTTGGTCGGGCGTGGTGTTCTGATCGATCAAAACGCCTACTGCGTCGCCCGCCGCCAGTGCCCGCAGAATACCGCGCGCCGCATCCTTCTTCGCGATGGCGCGGTTACCGGAAAGCTGGCGCCGCGATTCGACCAGAACGTCAATCCGTGCATTATCGATGGGCCGGACAACAATGTGCATCGGCGCGAATAGGTAGGCGTGCGCGAACGCGCTTAGCTCCCAGTTGCCGAAATGTCCGGTCGCCACCAGCACGCCTTTCCCGCGCGCATGCGCTTGTTGAAAGTTTTCCAGCCCCTCGTAGCGAATCCATTCCGCTACGTTGTCGCGAGTAATCTGCGGAAACCGGGCGAAGCTGACCACCAGCCGCGCGACCGAGTCGAACACGCCGGTAGTGATGCGCTCGCGGCCGGCAAATCCGGCCATTTCCAGATTTTTAAGAGCCGTGCGGCGCAGCCGCGGCAAGGCTAGATCCAGTAACCTGACGTAGCCCCGGGCAAGCGCGTTGGCCGCTGAAAGCGAGGTGACAGAAAGCGTCGCCAGCACGAAGCGCGCGAGCCAGTATTCGACGGTCTTCACGCCGGCTCACTCACTCAATCCAGCCACCGCCAAGCACCAGATCGCCGGAATAAAACACCGCTCCCTGGCCGGGTGTCACCGCGCGCTGCGGTTCGTCGAAGCGGACTTGGATACGTGTGGCATCGCCCGCGCCGTTCGACACCGGATGCAGCGTGGCTGCCGCCGCGGCGTGCTTGTTGCGGATCTTCACCTCGGCGCGCACAGGAGCGGCGGGCGCGGCAATCGAAATCCAGTTGACGTCTCGGACGTGCATCGACCCGCGCAGCAGATCATCGTTGCGCCCGATCACCACACGCTTGGAAGCAGGCTCCGTCGCAATCACGTAGAGCGGCTCGCCGGCCGCCACGCCCAACCCGCGCCGCTGACCCACGGTAAAGTGATGAACGCCTGCGTGCTCGCCCACCACCCGGCCATCGGCAGTCACGATCTCGCCCTGTGTTTCGGCCGGCGCGATTCCCTGCTCCTTAAAGTAGCTGTCGATGAACCCCGCGTAATCGCCGTTGGGGACGAAACAAATTTCCTGGCTGTCGGGCTTGGCGGCGGTGGGGATGCCCAGTTCACGCGCCAGTTCCCGCACTTGAGTCTTCTCCATCCCGCCCAGCGGGAAACGCGTGCGAGCCAGTTGATCCTGCTTGAGACCGCACAGGAAATAGGTCTGGTCCTTGCTGCCATCCACGCTGCGGCGCATTTCCCAGCGTCCGCTCTCGCCGTTCCAATCGATCCGCGCGTAGTGTCCGGTGGCGATCTCGTGCGCGCCGATGCCCTCCGCCATTTCCAGAAACTGGTCGAACTTGATGAAGTTGTTGCACAGCGTGCACGGGATGGGGGTGCGGCCGGCCAGATATTCGGCGATGAACGGCTTCACTACCTGCGCCTCAAAGCGCTGCTCGAAATTCAGCACGTAGTACGGGATGCCTAGATGTTGAGCGACGTGGCGCGCGTCATACACGTCGTCGAGTGAGCAGCAACGGCCCGTCGGCTTAGCCGTAGCAATGTCCGGCAGGCGCTTCTGATTCCAGAGCTGCATGGTCATGCCGATGACGCGCTCGCCCGCGCGATTCAGCATTCCCGCCACCACGGAGCTATCCACGCCGCCCGACATAGCCACGGCGATCGTGCACTCAGACATAAGCCGGCGCCAGCTTTCTCAGCCGCGTCACGACTTGCACCACGGCATCGATGAGCGAGTCGACCTGCTCCAGAGTATTCGACCGCCCCAGCGAAAAACGCACGCTGGACCGCGCCTGCTCGCGCGTGAGCCCGATCGCCGCCAGCACGTGCGACGGCTCGGTCGCGCCGCTCGAGCACGCCGATCCGCTGGATACGGCGTAACCCTGCAGGTCCAGCGCAATCAGCAGCGGCTCGCTATCGATGCCGTCGAAACGAATATTCGAAGTGTTGCCCACGCGGGACGCCCCCGCGCCGTTCACATGTGCGCCCGCCACACCCGCGAGAATTCCCTGCTCCAGCCGATCGCGCAGCGCCGACTGCCGCGCCGCTTCGGCCGCGCTCTCTTCTATTACCCACTCGGCAGCGCGCCCAAAGCCCACCGCACCCGCCACGTTCTCCGTACCCGCGCGCATCTTACGCTCATGCGGACCACCGTAAAGTAGTGGCCGCAGTTCCGCGCCCTTTCGAATGTAGAGCGCGCCGATCCCCTTGGGGCCGTAAATTTTGTGAGCGCTGATGGAGTACAAATCCACGCCGAGTTGGCCGACGTTCACCGGAAGCTTGCCCATGGCCTGCACGCCGTCGGAATGAAATAGGACTCCGGCCTCGCGAGCAATTTCCCCAATCTCACGCACCGGCTGAATCACGCCCAGTTCATTATTCACATGCATGACGCTGATCAAAGTGGTGCCGGGACGAATCGCCGCTCGCACCGACTGCGGATCAACCACCCCGCGGCCGTCTACATTAACGAAGGTCACCTCAGGCAACTGACCGGCAGCTTGCAAAACGGCCGGGTGCTCAACCGTGGTGGTAACAACGTGGCCAGTCGTGCCAAAAATCGCCATGTTGTCGGCTTCGGTGCCGCCGCCCGTGAAAACAATTTCCTCCGCCTTCGCGCCCAACGTCGCCCCTACGGTGCGCCGCGCGCGGTCCAATTCACCGCGAGCTTCCTGTCCAAACTGGTGGATGCTCGACGCGTTTCCGAACACCGTGGTCATCAGCGGAGCCATCGCCTGAAAGACTTCGGGCGATACCGGCGTAGTGGCGTTGTGATCGAAATAATAGCGGGTCACGGCGTTCATTACAATCTTATCAGCACATGGCAAATCGATTGATCACTTTTACCACGGATTTTGGGCTTTCTGACCACTTTGTGGGGACCATGAAAGGCATCGTCGCCGGGATCGCAGGCCAGGCGCGCGTCATCGATATCACCCATGACATCGTTCCCTACAATGTGCCCGAAGCCGCCTTTGTTATAGCGGAAGCGTGGCCCTACTTCCCCAAGCGCACCATTCACGTAGTGGTGGTCGACCCCGGCGTCGGCAGCGCGCGGCGTCCCATCCTCGCCGAAGCCGGCGGGCACTTCTTTATCGCGCCCGATAATGGAGTGCTCTCGATGGTGTTCGACGCAGCTCCGCACAAGGTTCGCGCGATCTCGAATCCGAAATTGATGCGCCGCAAGATCAGCCGCACGTTCCACGGACGCGACGTATTCGCTCCCGCCGCCGCGCATTTGGCGAAGGGCGCGCAGGCCGCGGCGTTCGGCAAACTGATTCACGACTATATACGCATCGGTATCACGCGGCCTTCGCCGGCCGGCAAAGACGCGTGGCGCGGGACGATTCTCAAAGTGGACCGATTCGGCAACTTGATTACGAACTTCACGGCTCGCGACTTTGCCGGCATTAACGCACGCCCTTTCGAAATGCGCTCCGGAAGCCAGCGCATCCATCGCCTGGCGCTTACATATGCTGAAACCGAAGTGGGCGATTTGTTCGTGATCGTCGGCAGCTCAGGCTATCTCGAAATCGCCGCCAACCAAACCTCGGCCGCCAGCCTGCTCGGTTGCAGCGCCGGCGCGCCCGTGGAATTGGATCTGTACTAAGCTCCGAAGAACTCGCGCGCCGCCGCTACCGTGTAGCGGATGTCTTCCTCGCTGTGCGCGGTCGACAGAAACGCTGCTTCAAACTGCGAGGGCGCCAGGTACACGCCGCGCTCCAGCATGAAGTGGAAGAATTTCCCAAAGCGCGCGGTGTCGCACTTCTTGGCCGAGTCCCAATCGGTAACCGGATCGGGCGAGAAGAAAAACGTGAACATCGCACCCACGCGATTGATGGTGGTGCCCGGTGGAGTCCACGCCGTCAACGCGGCCGCGCGGGCTTCCAACTGTTCGTAAAGTTCCGGATGAGCAACCAAGTAACGCAACGTCGCCAGTCCCGCCGCCACCGAAAGCGGATTCCCCGACAGCGTCCCCGCCTGATACACCGGACCGAGCGGCGCGACTTTGCGCATGATTTCGGCGCGCCCGCCATACGCGGCAATCGGTAACCCGCCGCCGATAATCTTTCCCAGCGTCGTCAAGTCCGGCTTGATCCCGAAACGCTGTTGCGCGCCGCCGAGCGCCACGCGAAAGCCCGTCATCACTTCATCGAAGATCAGCAGCGCACTGTGGCGCGCCGTGAGTTCGCGCAACGCTTCGAGAAATCCCGGCGCGGGCGGGACGCAACCCATGTTGCCAACCACTGGCTCCACGATCACCGCCGCGATCTGTCCGCCCCGCTCGGCGAATGCCTGCTCGGCCGCGGAAATCGAATTGTAAGGCAGCGCAAGGGTAGTTTCCGCAAACCCTTTCGGAACGCCGGCGGTATCCGCGATCCCCAGCGTAGCCATGCCCGACCCGGCTTTCACCAGCAGCGAATCGACGTGCCCGTGATAGCAGCCTTCAAATTTGACCGTCAAATCGCGGCCCGTGAATCCGCGCGCCAAGCGCAGCGCGCTCATCGTCGCCTCGGTGCCGGAATTCACGAGGCGCAGCATCTCCATCGAGGGCACCACTTGCGAGATCAGCTCGGCCAATTCGACTTCGCCCTCGGTAGGCGCGCCGAAACTGGTGCCGCGCTCCAGAGCCTCGCGCAGCGCGTCCATCACCGGTTTGGGACGATGCCCCAGCAGCAGCGGCCCCCACGAGCCCACGTAATCGATATAAGAATTGCCGTCGGCGTCGAAGATGCGCGAACCTTCGCCCCGCTCGATGAATCGCGGCACGCCGCCGACGCTACGGAACGCCCGCACCGGCGAATTCACGCCACCCGGAATGAGCGCCTGCGCCCGCGCAAACAGCGCTTCCGATCGTGATGTTTTCATAACCCGGCGCGGGAGCTCTCCGGGACCACACGGTTCAGCAGCAGATTCATCAGCACTTCCTGCAGCGTGCCGCTGAGGTTTCGCAGCAAACGGCCGCGCAGTTCGACATACGGCTGTGTGCCCGCGAACAAGTCCTGCATTAAGTCGCGGAAGCGCGGACTGCGGCGCATGAATTGGATCATCCGCGCAGGCACTGAATTAAACAGGAATGTGCCCAGGAACAACCTCCGCGCCAAGGTAGATGCAAACTCCAGATCCAGCGCGAACTCCCGCGCCAGGCTGGCGCGATACGCCGCGGCTTTTTCCACGATTCCGTGGGCATCGTCCAGCACTACACGGCTCGCCAAGTCGCCCGAGCGCATAGCGTAGTACAGACCTTCACCCGTGATGGGATCCACGAGTCCGCCGGCGTCACCCACCGCCATCCAGCCATCGCCGGCCACGCGATTGTTCTTCCATCCCGGCGATTCGAGCGACGGCAGCATGTGGCTATAAAACTTAGACCCGCGCCACGCCATGCCGCGCTCATCCATATAACGTTCCAGCCGGACCCTCAAAGCCTGAGCTGGCTCGCCTTTTCCGCAAATGCCCACCGACAGGTGTCCACAGCGCGGAAACACCCAGATGTATCCTTCGAGCTGCGGCAGAAATTGAATATCGATTTGATCGCGCGATGCCGGCACGTAATAACCCAGCGCGCTCATGGTATCTTTCGCGCTCCACTCAGTGCCTACTTCACGCAGGGGATTACGCGCCCCGGTGGCGACAATGCAAAAGTCGGCCTCGGCCACTCCGCCTTGTGTGCGCAAGCGCCAGCCGCGCTCCCGGCGCTCAATGCTTAGTACGCGCGTCTTTTCGATGGCCGCCCCGGCCCTCTCGGCGCGCAGCAGCAGCATCCGGTTCAAGTCCAGGCGCGAATAAATCACCAGCGGCCGCGACAACGGCATCTTCACTTCCCCGGCATTCGGCGCCGCCAGAGTGGTGTCATGGATCAACTTCTTAGGCGTGTCATTATCGATGAGGAACGGGTACTGCTGATAAGCCTTATATGTGAGACCGCCGCCGCAGGGTTTCTCCCACGCCAACTTCTCGTCGAAGACCATGGTCCGCAGGCCGGCGTTCGCCAGCCGCTCCGCCGCGAAGGAACCTGCCGGACCTCCGCCCAGTACTGCGACCGTCTTCATTGACCCCGATCCGTGGGAGGATGTCCCGGCGGCAGCGACCCAGGCGGCATTGACCCCGGCAGGGCCTGGTCGCCATGCGAGTTACCGGGGCTCACCTGACGCCCCTTGACCGCCCACTTGTCGCCTTTGCGTTCGAGGACGTAATCCATCGACATGCCGCCGCCCCCCGGCATGCCCTTTGGCACAAACGATACATTGGCCCGCGCGATGTCCTTCTCAAAGGAGATAGACCCGACGTTGACATCCATCGCGCTCATATCCAGGCCCATGGTGGGCGCGCGCTGCTTGAGGTAGTCGAGCACTCCCTGCTTCACCGCTTCCGGATTCTGGATGTTCTTGGAGCAGGCCGCCAGGACCAGGACAGCCACCGCCAGCGCGCATTTTTTCACAGATCCGATTATACCGAGCCTTACTGCAAGAGCGCGGCGATACGGTCGGCGTCGTTGGGGACGACAATGGGCTGGTTGCCGAAAGTGGAGCGAATCTTTGCGCCGCTGGGCGTCTCCAATTTTCCCGTGTGGTACTTGTAAATGTAATCCGGATCCTTGAGGACGTTGCCCGTCAGCGCCGCCACCACATCGGCGTCCTTGCGGATCACGCCCGCGGCCGTCAGCTTTCGAATGCCCGCCAACGTGGCCGCAGAAGCCGGTTCGCAACCAATGCCCGCCCGGCCGATCATGGCCTTAGCGTCGGCGATTTCCTGCTCCGTGACTTTTTCTACCGTGCCGCACGACGAACGAACCTCGTGCAAAGCCTTGGGCCAGGAGACCGGATCGCCGATGCGAATTGCCGTCGCCAGCGTCTCGGGATTCGTCACGGGATGCAACTCGCCGCCCTTGTGGAACATTTCGTAGAACGGCGCGGCGCCCTCCGCCTGGATCACCGCCAGCCGTGGCATCTTCGCGATAAGCCCCAGTTCGCGCGCTTCCCGCAGACCTTTCCCGAAGGCCGAAGTGTTGCCGAGATTGCCGCCGGGCAGCACGATCCAATCCGGCGGATTCCAATCGCGCTGATCCAGCATTTCAAAAATGATGCTCTTCTGCCCTTCGACACGAAAGGGATTCATGGAATTCAGCAGGTAGATCCCCAGCCGCTCGGCCAGCACCCGCACCAGCGCCAGAATCTCATCGAAGTTCGCTTCTACTTCAAGCGTGCGCGCACCGTATTCCAGCGCCTGCGCCAGTTTTCCAAAAGAAATGTTGCCGTGGGGCAGGAAGATCAGCGCTTCCAGTCCCGCCGCCGCCGCGTAGGCTGCCATCGAAGCGGAAGTGTTGCCAGTGGAAACGCAAGCCACGCGCTTCATCCCCAGCCGCCGCGCCTGCGACGCTCCGCAAGTCATACCGTTGTCTTTGAACGATCCCGTCGGATTGAAGCCCTGATGCTTGAAGGTGATCTGGTCGAGCCCGCCGTATTGCGCGGCAAGTGGAGCGTCCAATAGCGGCGTGTTCCCTTCCCGCAGCGTCACCACGCGCCCATGGTCGTTGAGGAAAGGAAACAGCTCGCGATAGCGCCAGACACCGCTGGTATCGAGAGGCGCATGGCTCAAGCGACGCTGCCGGAACAGATCGCGCATCTCGCCGGCGCTCGGCCGCGCGCCGCTGTAGGTGGCTTCGATCAATCCGCCGCATTTCGGACAATTGTACAGAACGTCGGTAATCGCGAACCGCTCGCGGCAGGAGGCCTCAAAGCAGACCAGCTCGGCCTGCACGGTGGAAGACATATTCTTTAAGTGTAGACACTTTAAGTGTAGATCAGCATGCTTTCTGTTCATCTCGAATCCGGCCGCGTCGAAGTGCGCCGCCAGCCGCTGCCTCGCATCCCGCAGGGCTTCGCCCGCATTCGCATGCTGGCCGCCGGCATCTGTTCCACGGATCTCGAACTGCAACGTGGATACTACGGTTTCGCGGGCACGCCCGGTCACGAATTTGTAGGGGAAGTGGTCGAGAGTCCAGCCGAACCAAAGTGGCTCAGGCGGCGTGTCGCCGGCGAAATCAATCTCGCCTGTGGGCACTGCGAATGGTGTGCGCGCGGCCTTGGACGCCATTGCCCGAACCGCACCGTCCTGGGTATCGTGAAGCACCCCGGAGCGTTCCGCGAATTCCTGACGCTGCCCATCCATAACTTGCACCGGGTGCCCGATTCCATATCTTCCGAGCACGCCGTATTTATCGAACCTGTGGCCGCGGCCTGCGAGATTCTGGATCAGGTGAGGATCCCCAAGGGCGATGGCGTGGCGCTGCTGGGCGATGGAAAGTTAGGGTTGCTAATAGCGCAGGTCCTGCAAGCCCAAGGTGCGCGCGTGCACCTATTCGGGCGTCATCGCGAGAAGATGTGTTTGGTTGAGAAGGCCGGCGTGACCACCGAACTCCTGCCGAAGAAATTGCCCGAACGCGCCTACCGCTGGGTGGTGGACGCGACCGGTTCCACCCAAGGCTTGCGCGCCGCCGTGACGATGTGTGAACCGCGCGGCACCATCATCATGAAGTCGACGGTTCACGGCCTGGTGGAGATTGACACCGCCCCCGTGATCGTCAACGAAATCACACTCGTCGGATCGCGCTGCGGCCGCTTCGACCCGGCGATCCGCCTGCTGGCATCAGGGAAGGTAAACGTTGCAGATCTGATCTCGGACCAATTCACGCTGGACCGCGCACCGCAAGCGTTCGCGCGCGCCGCGACGAAGGGAGTCCTGAAAATTCTCCTGCGGCCTCCGCAGTAGCTTTACTTTCCGGCCGAAATCACGTTGCTCCACAGCGCCACCAGCAGCGCCGTTGCGCCCAGGAAACTGCCGAACGGCAGTTCATACGTCGACGCGTCTTTCTTGGTCAGCTTGATGTAGGCCAGCCCCAGAAATGAACCCGCAATGGAGGCCAGAATCAGCGTCATCAGCGACAATCGCAAGCCCACAAACGCCCCGATCATCGCAATCATTTTAACGTCGCCAAAGCCCAGTCCTTCGCGGTGCCGGAACTTCTGGTATAGCCATCCGACCATCCAGATAGAGCTGCTGCCCACCACAGCCGCGAAGGCTGACTCGCCGAAGGACTGCCAGCGCTCGCCCGCGGAATAAGGAATGAACATTGCCGCGAAATAATGTTCCAGGGGCACGAACGGCGAGAACGCCAGCCCGATTACCGTGCCCCCCAGCGTGAACTCATCCGGCAGGATGCGCTCTTCCAGATCCGACGCGATCAGCGCAATCATGATCGCCGAGTAAATCGCGTACTTGAGCGCGGGCACGGTTAATCCCAGATAAGCGACGCACACCGCGAAGGCTGCGCCGGTTGCGATTTCCACCAGCAAATAGCGCGCTGGAATCCGCGCCTTGCAATGGCGGCAGCGCCCGCCCAGCAGGAAATAACTGATCACCGGGATATTGTCGAACCATACGATGGTCTTCTCGCACTCGGGACAAAACGAGCGAGCCGGCGTGACCACCGAGAGGTCCCGTGGCAGCCTGTAAATGCACACATTCAGGAAGCTGCCGATCAGCAGCCCGGCCAGGAATGCGAGCAGCACGAAAATCATCCTAATACCTCGTGATAAGCACCCACGGTTCTCTCCACCATTCTTTCCACCGAAAACTCTTGTTGCACTCGCTCCCGCGCGGCCTGGGACATTCGCGCAGCCAGCGCGGCATCTTCCAGCAACCGCCGGACTGGTGTCAAAAAATCGCCGTCGCTGACCAGGAAACCGGTCTTGCCGGATTCCACTGCCTCGGGTAGTCCTCCGACGTTCGATGCAACCACCGGCACCCCCGCAGCCATCGCGGCCAGCGCAGCCGACCCCAGCCCTTCCATCTCGCTCTTATAGACGAACACGCTGGCCGTCGACAAATCCCGCCACAAGTCAATAGTCAGATCGACAGAAATGCCGGGAATCTCCACAGGCTTGGACGCCAGCGCGACCACACGGCCGGCCTGGGGGCAGGCAGGCTCGGGTATCGGGACGCCATCATACACCACGCGTATCTTAGCGCCGCGGATTCCCGCATCCATCAACCGCGCGGCAACATATTTGGACACCGCGATATACAGCGCCGCGCCCGCGTATTTCCACAGCGAGAAGAAGCCGCGCTTCACCGGAAACGCCACCCGCCGCGACACCACCAGGGGAGCCACACCCGCGATTGCCGCCCACGTATGTGAGCGCGCATCGTGGACATGCACGAGGTCGGCCTGCTTCGCCGACGCCGTCAATGCGCGAAAGGTAAGCGCCCGCACGTCCAGCTTGCGCCGGGCTGCTTCTTCGAACAAAGGCGACCCCGCGCACGCGAGCAGCACCGCGTCCGGCAGCCGTTCGACCAGATACAGCGCCTGCCACTGCCCTCCGCGCATTTCGCGCCCGCTATCTACGTGCAATGTTCGCACGCTATCTCCCGGGACTCATGAAACGCACCTTGGCGTACTTCAGAAAGTTGTACAGCGCCGCCAGGTTGGCGATCGCCAGGCCTTCGACGCCGTCCAGGAATCCGAGATTTACGAAGTAGGTGCGGAAGAACGTCCAGGGCGGCTCAAAAATCAGGCGACCCCAGGTGACTTTCTCTCCCGCGTCGATCAACTGCGCGGCCGCGAGCGTTGTGTAGCGATCCATGGTCTTCAAGTGTTCCGACAGCGAATCGCAGGTAAAGTGGAGCAGGTTCGAATCCAGATGCCCGACGGTGCCTTCCGCTTTGACCGATTCGTGAACATAATCGCCCACCCATTTGGCCTTGCGGCGATCGTAAAGCCGCACCTTGCGGTCGGGATACCAGCCTGAGTGCCGAATCCAGCGGCCCAGGTAGCGGGCCTGGCGCGGCATGGTGTAAGCGTCGTATTGCGGTCCGTGTTTCTTCACGCGCCAGATCTCGGCCTCCAGCGCCTCACTGAGAGATTCGTCGGCATCCAGCGAGAGGATCCAGTCATGGGCGGCCTGTTCTGCGGCAAAATTCTTCTGCTTGGCGTAGCCCAGCCACACTGTCTCCACTACTCGCGCCCCCAAATTCTTCGCGATCTCTACCGTACGATCGGTAGAGCCGCTGTCGATCACCACAATCTCATCGGCGCAGCGCAGACTCTCCATCGCGCGCGGCAGATTCCGCTCCTCGTTATAAGTGATGATGGTGGCCGAGATCTTCACAAACCGTTGGCCCGGACCGGCGACAAAGTGAACGACAGGATCAGAATCAGCAGCGCGGCCAGACCCAGCCAGGTCCGCGTCCGCCCGATCGGGTAGGGATCATAAATTACCGGATGGCGCATACCGAAAAAAAATAGCAGCGCGGCCCACACCAGCCAGCTATAGGCAAAGTAAAACCCCATCGGAACCAGCAGCGCAACGAAGAGTCGCGACAGCCAGCGCATCTTCTCGCCTACGAAGGAATAAAGAATGTGCCCGCCATCCAGTTGGCCGATAGGCAACAGGTTCAGCGCCGTCGCGAGCAAGCCTACCCACGCCGCGCGCGCGACCGGATGGAGGTAGATATCTCCGGCGGGCACGCCCGGAAACCAAACCAATTCGCAGAACCTCAGCAATAACGGATTGCCGAAAATCAAATCGCCACGGCGCACCACGTCCGGCGCTACCTTCGACAGCGACAAGCCTACCGCCAGCGGCGCCAGCAGCGTCACGAAACCGGCCAGCGGCCCGGCGACGCCGATATCGAATAGCGCGCGCTTGGAGTAGATCGCCGAGCGGATGCGGATGAACGCGCCCAGGGTGCCGATCAGCGTCGGAGCCGGCAGAAAATACGGCAGCGAAACGTCCACGCGGTAATAGCGAGCCGTCAGGTAGTGGCCCATCTCGTGAGCCATCAAAATGGTCAGCAGCGTGAGCGAGAATGGCAGCCCGTGCAGCAGAAACCACGGATCGTGCCACATGCGCACATAACCGTAGAGGTCGGCGTCAAAATTGGTTGGACGGTTGGCAGCGAAACTTTCCTGGAGACCCGCGCCCACCACCGTAGCGCTCAGCAGCGTCAGCAGAAACAGCAGGGCGTGCAGCCAATAGCGCTGGCGCGGCCGCGGCATGCCTAGATCCGACTCGTGCAGGTCTTCGAAGAGATTACTTTCGAAAGCCTCGCCCGGCCGCGGATAGCCGTTCGTGGACACGTGGGAATTTATTCGAGCGCCTGCAATTCCTTGCCGGGCTTAAAGCGGACCGCCTTGCCCGGCGGGATCGCGACTTCCGCTCCCGTACGCGGATTACGCCCGATCCCGGTCTTGCGGGGCCGCACGTTGAAGATGCCGAAGCCTCGCAACTCGATGCGCTCGCCACGCTCCAAGGAGCGCTTCATGCTTTCAAAGACGGTTTCAACGGCCATCTCGGCCTTGGTTTTCGTGATCCCCGTCCGGTTGACCACTTCATTGATAATGTCGAGTTTGATCAAATCCGCCTCCTGCGCTGCAAACTCAATGCTAGGATTGGGTTTAGCCGTTTGTCAAGCGCCCGGCAGGCGGCGGAGACTCCAAAAACAGTGAGAAAGGTACGAAAAATGGTTGGGGGCGGCTACTTCCGGGCAATTCCTTTGGCCTCAGCTGCGCGAACCGCGCAAGCAGGTGCATTTGTTGCAACCTGTTGTTGAGATTCAGCCACGCTCCGATTCGAAACCGCTCAGCTTGCGCCGCCCCTTATCTGGTCGGGTTCTATGACGTTACCTCCTGCTTCAAGCCGCGGCCGGCGCGGCCGATTCGCACGCTTAAATCCGCACCTTTGCGATTGCATTTTCGCTCCAATGGCAGGAGGAGTCAATAGTTTTTCGGAGGTATCGGCCTTGCGTTATTTCTTCACGAATTTCTGCACCGCATTGCCGACAGAATCGCCTACCCAGATCTCCCCCGTCGGACTCACCGTAACCGAATGAGCCTCGGTGAATTCGCCAACTCCCTTCCCCAGCCTTCCAATCGCCGCGAGAACTTTCCCGTTCATATCCAGTTGCAGAAGCTGGCCAGCAAAACCGTTGGCAACCCAAATGTATTTGTCCCCGATGATCAGGCTGCTCGGCAAACCGCCATACTTATGTTCGCGGATATACGTTCCGTCCTGGTCAAAGATCTGAATTCTTTGATTTTCGCGGTCCGTCACCCACAGCAAGCCTTGCGCATCCACCGCAATTCCGTGAGCTTCCGTGAACTGACCCGGCTCGGCTCCTCTGCCACCCCAGGTCTTGATGAATTTCCCGTTCTTATCGAACTTCAGGACCCGCGGGTCACCCCCGTCACCCTCCGGCGTGTGCCCCTGGACCACAAATATATCGCCGTTGCGGCCGAAGGCTAGATCGTTGGGCTGATTGAAGCGGTGCGATCCCGTCGCTTCATCCCACTTGCCGGCCTCTCCCTTAGTGCCCAGGGTCATCAGAATCTCGCCTTGCCGATTCAGTTTCATGACGACGTGCGCAAATCCATCCGTAACCCACAGATTCCCCGCGTCATCGATGCGCAAACCGTGGGCTCGCTTGAGCAGCCCATCGCCGAAGATCCGAATAAACTTGCCGGTCTGGTCGAACTCCACCAGCGCCTGTGGCCCGCGATTCAGCAGAAACATGTGGCCTTTGGAATCGTACCGGATGGCCGACGGCGCGCCGATCTTGATTCCCTCCGGAAGCGGAAGAGGGTTAGGAACCGCCACATAGTCCAGCTCGGGCGCGGCCTGCGGAATCAGCAGCGCGGGATTCGACGGACGCTGTGCGAAAACGGCAGCGCCAGCCAGCACCATAAAGATGATCGGCGCCTTCTTCACGCGGTTCCTCCTTGGCCCAGACCCGCCCCTGGCGGCCTATATTACTTTGGCTTTGCGCATCAAGGCCTCGGCCTTCTCTTGAATGCGTTTGGCCATCTCGTAAGGATCGGCTTGCTGGAATTCCGGCAGGAACAACTCTACCGACAACGCCCCCGAGTACCCTTTCTCCGACATCTTGCGTAAAATTTGCACCAGCGGCGAAACTCCATCGCCCGGAATCAGGCGCGTCGTATTATCCATTAGTTCGCGGGGCATGTCCGGCACGTCCTGGAAGTGCATATGCGCGATCTCGCCGGGACGGATCATGTCCAGATCCTCAAACTTACTCAGCCCGGACCAGAAGTGATAGCAATCGAGCATCGGGTGTACGTTGGGATGGGCCGCTTCCCGGATCAGCTTGAGTGCAGTTGGCAAGGTCGCAATGAAGGTCGAGATGCGAGTGAACTCAATCATCGCGGGGATGCCATTCTGTTTGGCGACGTCTCCGGCCTGACGAATGCAGTCGGGCGCACCCTTGTAGTCCTCGGCTGTGACTTTCCGGGTGGTGACGGCAGGACTATAGATGCGCTGCGCTCCGAGCGACGCGAATAACTCGCACCGCTTTTTCCACCCTTCGAGCGCGGTGACTTGCGTCGCGCCGGGAATATACAGGTCAACTTGCCGAGCCGAGCTCGAAACCACGGTCAGGCCCAGATCCTTCAGCAAGGTTCGCGCCGCGGCCAGCGTGTCGGTCTTCAGGAACTCATCCAGCATGAGATCGTTGATTTCGACGTTCTTGATGCCCGCGCGGGACCAGCCTTCGAGCGACTTGCGAAAGCCGGCCGCGAGCGATGTGGTCTGGTGCAGGCTCAGCGACATCTTGCCGCCGGCCGCGCGCGCCGGGATGGCTGGTATCGCCGCTGCCGCCAAAGGAGCCAGAATTGCCGTTCGTCGAGTAAGCATGAGCATTACTATATCGCCGTTTGGACCTGCAGATTAGGGTGAACATCATTATGGCTCAGGGGAACAAGTGGGCGGAAGACTCCTAGCTGCAACCGACTTCGGTATCGCCGTGGTCGAAGGCGATGGGGTGAAGCGCTATTTCGTCGACCGTACTACCGGCCGCGGTCTTCGGGTCGCGGCCGCCATCCGTTAGTTTCGCCACGCATCTTCTTGCGCTAAGCGATGATAGAAGGAGTGTCTTCCCTCCCCTCGGTGGTCATTGTCGGACGGCCCAACGTCGGCAAGTCCACGTTGTTTAACGCGATCATCGGCCAGCGGCGCTCCATCGTGGGCGATGAACCCGGCATCACGCGCGACCGCATTTACAGCGAAGCCACCTATCGCGGGCGCAAATTCGATGTGATCGATACCGGCGGCATCATCCTGAACGACGATGAGATGATTCCGACGCAGATCCTGAAGCAGGCGCGGATGGCATTCGAGGAAGCCTCGCATGTAATCTTTCTGATAGACGGCCGTAGCGAAATTACCGGAGTCGATCGCGACCTGGCGCGCATGCTGCATAAACTAGGCAAGCCGGTCTCGGTTGCGGTGAACAAGATCGACAGCCCCAAGCGCGAAGCCCTGACGCACGAATTTCATTCGCTCGGTTTCAAGCATCTGTTCCCAATTTCTGCCGAGCACCGCCTGGGATTCGAAGACCTGCTCGACCACGTCACTGAAGGATTCACGGCCGAACCGGTGACGCGCAAGAAAGTGCGGGGCCAGGACGCCGGTCCCGAGGCCGAGCCGGAAGAAGAGCCTACTTTGCCCATCAAAATCGCCATCATCGGCCGCCCGAATGTGGGCAAATCGACTTTGCTGAACGCACTGACCGGCAGCGAGCGCGCCATCGTTTCACCAGTGGCCGGCACCACCCGCGATGCCGTCGACGAGAAGATCACCGACGCGGGAACCGAATACGTTTTCGTCGATACGGCCGGCATCCGCCGCAAGGGCAAGACCAAGCTGATGGCGGAGAAGCTGAGCGTTGTGATGGCACGCCGCCATCTGCGCATGTCGCACGTGGCGCTATTGGTGATGGATGCGAGCGAAGGCGTGCTGGCGCTCGACGCAACTATCGCCGGTTACGCTCACGAAGAGGGCCGCGCCATCATTCTGGTGGTGAACAAGTGGGACGCCTCGAAGGACAAGAATAAAAGCAGGTTCATCGAACAGGTCCGCGACAACCTGAAGTTCCTGGAATACGCGCCGATTGCTTTTGTGTCGGCTGAAAAGCGCATCGGCACGCGCGCGCTGCTGCCGCTCATCAAGAAGGCCTATGAGGCGGCTTCGCGGCGCATCGCCACCGGAGAACTGAACCGCTTTGTGGCGTCGCTCGAATGGGAATACGACATGAAGATTTACTACATGACGCAGGCCAACGTGCGGCCTCCCACCTTCGTCGCGTTCACCGACAAGGCCGGCAAGCTGCACTTTTCCGCCGAGCGCTATCTGACCAACCGCCTGCGCGAGCGCTTCGATTTCACGGGCACGCCCATCGTCATCCGGACCAAGCGGCGTTAGATCCTTCTAGCGGAAGGTCGTGCGAAGAGGCTATAGGTCTGGCTGGTGCTGCTTTAAGCGTGGCGCTTCGCGGCGCGTGTTAAGATAAGTTTTCATGCACCCAGATACGCGTCTGGTGAGTCAGCTCCAGGCCATCGACTTGCGGATGGCAGAGCTCGAAAAAGAAGTCGCCGCGCTTCCCAAACATATCGCAATCATCGAAAAGACGCTGGAATCGCACCAGCGCCGCCTGGAAGCCGACCGCGCCGCGCTCACCGCCAACCAGAAGGACCGCAAGAAATTCGAAGGCGACATTCAGCTGCACGAGCAGAAGATCTCGAAGCTGAGGGATCAGATGCTCGGCGCCAAAACCAACGAACAATATAAAGCTTTCCAGCACGAAATCGAATATTTGCAGAACGAAATCCGATCTGCCGAGGACCGCATTCTGGAACTGATGTCGGAATCGGAATCCCTGGACGTCGCCGTCAAGAAAGCGGAAGCCGCGCTCAAGGAAGAGAAGCAACTGGTCGAGGGCGAGAAGAGCCGTGCCCGCGAGCGCACGGCGGCCGACCAGGCGCAACTACAGCAACTTCAGGCGCAGCGAGCCGAGGCAGCCGCCCAACTTCCCAAGGCCACGCTCGCCGAGTACGAGCGCATCCGCAAGAAATGGCATGGAGTAGTGATCGCCGAAGCCACCAGCGGACGCTGCGCAGCCTGCCAGATCGTTTTGCGTCCTCAATATCTGCAGGACTTGAAGAAGGGCGACCACTTGATGACGTGCGAAAGCTGCGGCCGCTTCCTCTACTACAACCCGCCGGTGCGCGTCGAAATGACGCCAACCGCGTAAACCGCCTACTGAATCACGTTCAGCAGTCCGCGATTTCCCGTGGCAGCTACCTCCGCATCGGCGTTCTTGCGCGGTGGCGCCTGCAATCCCGGCATGGGCTTACCTTGAAACAAGCGGCGGCAGGGCTTGGCGATCAAGCGGGCCCATTTGTTGGCGCGATTCCGCCGTGCGCTATCGGTGGCGATGCCGGTGCTCGCGTACATCTGCCGGTACAACTTCGAAATGAAAATGAACGCGAGGCGGGCTCTCAAATTTGGGGTGCAATTCGATCGCTTCCATACCGCACCGAAACTGTAGAAGCGGTCCCATACGCCCTGCGTTCGCTGACGCATCTCTTCCGAGTTCATGGTGGGATGCGGCATGAACATCTTAGGCCTCTGATCGGGCGGGATCAGCCAATAGCGGGTGATGGGCGTGCCGGCCACGGTCGGGATCTGATCGCCGAACCCCTTTTCCCAGCGCTCGAAGTCCACGGTTCCGCAAAACGGGGTCAGCATGACGAATTGCGCGAACGTCAGACCAGCCTTGTGGGCCAGTTCGAGCGTCGCATCGAAAGTATCGCTGCGGTCAGTGGACAGCCCAAAAATAAAAGAGCCCAACACGTGAAGGCCGTGGCGGCGGAACTCCTGCAGTTGATTGACGAGCTTTTCGCCAGAGCAGTTGAAGTCCTTGAACACCGCCTTCAGGCCTTCCGGCGTTACCGCCTCCACGCCCACCAGCGCGCCGCGGATGTGGGCCGCGCGCATGGCGTCGAGAAACCTGCCGTCTTCGGCCGATTCCATAGTGATCTGCGTGAAGAAGGTCAAGTCGCCCGGCAGGTCCGCCAGTCGCTCCATCAATTCGAATCGCTCTTCGCGGATGGCCTTCAACTCGTCGACCTTATACTGGTTGCCCTGCCGCTCGGCATTCTTGATGTCGGTGAGCGAGACCGGGTAGAAGTTGTCGTCGGCCAGCGCGATGAAGCGGAATCCCAGGCGGCGCAGCGCGACGATCTCTTCAATCACCACGTCGGAGGGGCGCTGCCGGGGTTTCTGTCCGTCGGTGCGCCATACCGAACAGAAGGAGCAGTGCTTGGAGCAGCCGCGAACGGTTTGCACCGAAGCCCACATGTAACGGTCCCGCGGAAGCAGATCCCAGCGCGCGGCTTTGAAATCTTCCGGCGCCACGCGGCCGCCTTCGTAGATTTCCCGCGGTGCGTTGCGCGCGCAATCACGCAGCGCCTGGCCCCACGCTAAATCGCCATCGCCCTTGACGACGGCGTGGGCGTGCCCCAATTCCAGAGCTTCCTCCGGATAAAGCGAGGCATGGATGCCGCCGAATACTACATAGGCGCCACGCGCGCGCGCGAGGCGTCCCACGGCGTAACCGCGCAGAGCATTGCCGGTGTGGATGCCGATGCCGACGACGTCGCCGGCCGCGATGCTCTCGGGGATCAGACTTTCAAGTGTTTCGTCGCAAATTACCGGATCGCCAAATTCGATTGGTGTCGCGGTCGCCAGCACGTACAGCCAACGCGGCGTGATGACGGCGGTTCCGAATGCGGAATCGCTGGGGTTGATCAGATGGATTGTCAAAGGTCCTTTTGAGCCCCGTTGCAGGATCACCAACCTGCCTCAACCCGATATTTAGAGTCCGGGGTGCCAAGGGCTATAGTTTAGCATCAAGACGGACCGTCCCGGAAAGCGCTGGCTAGTGTGCCGGCTAAACCCAAATTGAGCGGCCGGACACGCCGGTGCCCAGCCGCCGCTTGGCGTTCACCGATCCGATGTTATTTCGCTGGCGCGGTGCTGGCCGGGGCCGATTTGGTTTCGGCAGCCGCGGTAGAGCCGGTCTTGGATTTGTGGTGATGATGCTTCTTCACCTTCGCCGGAGCGGTGGTGGAAGAGGAGGCGGCCGGAGCAGGCGTCTTGCCGGTCTGGGCAGCCATCAGTGCGGTTCCCGCTACGAACAACGAGGTCATCAGGATTTTCATAAAAGTACTTCTCCTTGGTTGCCAACGACCCGCGGAGCAGGCCGTTCGCGTTTCATTTTCGAGGGCGCCCATCTCTCAGGCGCTTTCAACACCATGGACGCGGCTCCCGCGGCGCAGGTTCATGAAAAAACATTCTTAAACCCTTTTGTGTAAGTACTTTAATGAGGGCAATGACAACGTTTATTTAAGCTTCTTCAGGAAGGTCTTCCGCGCGATTTTCGAATCGTGTGAACTGCCCCAGGAAACGCAGCGGCACATTGCCGATCGGCCCATTGCGCTGCTTGGCGACGATCAGATCGGCCAGGCCACGCAAGTCCTCCCGATCCCGCTTGTAAACTTCTTCACGAAAAATGAATGCCACCAGATCCGCGTCCTGTTCGATCGATCCCGAATCGCGCAGATCGCTCAACTGCGGTTTGTGATCGCCAATGCGGGTCTCCGCCGCACGGCTCAGTTGCGATAACACCAGGAAAGGAACATTCAGATCCTTGGCCATCAATTTCAGGCCGCGCGAGATGGCGCTCACTTCCTGGTTGCGATTCTCGCTGCGACCGCGGCTGCTCATCAACTGCAGGTAGTCGATCACCACCAGGCTCAAGCCGTGTTCGGCTTGCATGCGTCGCAACTTCGAATGGATGTCCATCAGATTCACGCCCGCGGTGTCGTCCAGGAACAGCGGCGAGTCGGTCAAATCGGCTAGAGCCACTTGCAGCTTGCGGCGCTCGTCGGCATTTAAATATCCCGCACGGAATTTGTGCTGATCGACGCGCGCGGCCGAGCACAGCAGACGCGTTAGCAAACTTGCTGACGACATTTCGAGTGAGAACACCGCCACCGGCTTGCGCATCTGCGGATGCGTGGCCACGTGCTGCGCAATGTTCAGCGCCAGCGCCGTCTTGCCCATCGAAGGACGCGCCGCCAGGATCAACAGCTCGCCGCCGTGCAGGCCGCCCGTCATTTCATCGAACTTGGCGAAGCCGGTGCTGAGACCGCTCACGCGCTGGCTGGGATCCAGAAACGCGTTGACGCCACCCGGAAATTTTCCGATTACCGTGGCTGGCGATTCCAGACGTTCGCCGGAGCGGGCTTCGCCGAGTTTCAGCAGCGACTCTTCGGCGCCCGCCAGAATTTCGTCCGGTTCCTCTTCGCCGATCAGGCAGCGGTCAATCACCTTCTGCGCGCTGAAGATCAGCTTGCGCAGCGTGGCCTTGTCCTTGACGATGCGGACGTAGCTATCGAGATTGCTGAGCGCCGGCAGCCCTTCATCGAGCGAGACCAGGTACGAGAACCCGTCCACCGATTCGATCTGCCCTTGCTTCATCAGCTCATTGGCGAGCGTGACGCGGTCGATCTTTTCGCCGCGGTCGTACAGATCCTTCATGCGCGCGAAAATGCGGCGGTGCTTTTCGAGGCTGAAGTCTTCAGGCTCAACCGCTCCCGCGACCTGAAAATAGGTGTCCTGATTCAGCAGAATCGAGCCGAGCACAAAACGCTCGGCATCGACGTTGGCGGGAAGTCCTCGCTCAAAAGTGAGATCGATGGTGGCCATGGCAAGCTCCGTGACCGTTCCAACTTACGCGCTTCGATCGGCAAATTGCAAATCGAAAATTTGCAGAACTTTTCCACAGCGTGCAATAAAGTGAGCGATGTCGAGCGCGCGATGTCCCGGCTACTTCTTGGCGTCCGCCGCGGGAGCGGCCGCAGTCGCTGGAGCATCCGCCGGCAGCACTACGGCGGTGATGATGCGGTCCAGGTTGGGGACGCTCTTATCCAGATACGCCTTGCCCTGCGCTGTGATGCGGGCCTGATTCGGCGTTTCGCCATAGCCCGAGAAAAACTTGTCCACCACATCCATCCCTTGGATCACCTGTCCGAAGGGCGCGAACCCCTGCGCATCCAGAAAAACATTGTCCCCATAGTTGATGAAGACTTGGGTCGTGCGCGTGTTCGGTCCGGCAGTAGCGAAGGTTACCATCCCGCGCTTATTGGATTGCGTCACCCGATCATCCAGAATTTTGGCGTTCTCCCAAGCCGCCGCTACATCCGGGCGCGCAGGAATACCAAATTGCGTCATAAAATTCGGAAGCGTGCGGAAAAACGCCGCGTCTTTATAGAAGCCGCCCCTCACCAGGTTATAGAAACGGTCCGCGCCCATCGGCGCCCAGGCGCGATTCACTTGTATGATCACATCGCCCTTGGTGGTGGTGAATTTGACTTTGTAAACTTCGGGAGACCTGGCCCTCAGCGTGCCCGGCCTTAGCAAATTCGGCGCAGCCGCTGGAGCGGCTTTTTTGGCGGCGGCCGGGGCGGCTTTTTTGGCGGCTGGGGCGGTCTTCTTGGGAGCCGGCGGCGCCTGCGCCAGCACGATTCCGCACGCCAGCATGGAAATGAAAATGGTCTTCATAGGATTTTCATCAACATGATATCAGAACCAATTTCTCCTGCACCTCGCCGGTGACCCGAGCTTCGCGATCCCCCACGAACACGTTCACTTCCGAGCGAATGCCGAACTCCGGCAGATAGATTCCGGGCTCCACAGAAAAGCAGGTCCACGGAATCACCCTGCGCTCATCGTGAGTTTCCAGATTGTCCATATTTGCGCCCGAGCCGTGAACCTCCGTGCCGATCGAATGCCCGGTGCGATGAAAGAAGAACTCCT
>DATJEI010000024.1:0-3902 GCA_035496735.1 Bryobacteraceae bacterium
TCCTGGGCACCAATCTTTTCGGGGCGTTTCAGTTGCCCCAACATGCGAGTTCCATTTACTCTGTAAGTTCACCCCAACTTACATCATGGAAATCACACGCATCGCAGGACGAGAAATTCTAGACAGCCGCGGCAATCCCACCGTGGAAGCAGACGTACATTTGGCCGATGGCAGCATCGGCCGGGCGGCGGTTCCTTCCGGCGCTTCAACCGGCGAGCATGAAGCGGTGGAGCTGCGCGATGGAGACAAATCGCGCTATCTGGGCAAGGGCACGCGCCAGGCGGTGACGAACATCATCAAAGAGATTGCGCCGTCGCTCGCGGGCATGGAAGCGGAACAGCAGATCGCGATTGACCGGCACATGATTGCGCTGGATGGCACCGAGAACAAAGGACGGCTAGGCGCCAACGCGCTGCTGGCGGTTTCGATGGCGGTAGCACGCGCCGCGGCGGCGTCGCACGATGCCCCGCTCTACCGCTACCTGGGTGGCGTCAACGCGTGCCTGCTGCCGGTGCCTATGATGAACATCCTGAATGGCGGAGCACATGCCGATAATTCCGTCGATCCGCAGGAGTTTATGATTGTGCCCTACGGAGCCGAGAAGTTTTCCGAAGCGCTGCGCTGGGGCGCTGAGGTGTTCCATACGCTGAAGAGCGTGCTCAAGAAGCGCGGCTATTCCACCGCGGGCGGCGACGAAGGCGGCTTCGCGCCCAGCCTCAAGAGCAATCAGGAGGCACTCGAAGTGGTATTGGAAGCCATCACTAAGGCCGGATACACACCCGGCGATCAGATCGGCATTGCGCTCGACCCGGCGGCCAGCGAGTTTTACGATCAGGACAAGAAGAAGTACGTCTTCAAGAAATCCGATAAGAGCGAGCGGACTTCGGATGAGATGGTGACGTTCTGGGCCGACTGGGTAAAGCAATACCCAATTGTTTCGATTGAAGACGGCATGGCCGAGGACGATTGGGCGGGCTGGAAAACCATGACAGTGGAGCTCGGCGACAAGATTCAACTGGTGGGCGACGATCTATTCGTCACCAACACCCAGCGGCTGGCGCAGGGCATCGAGAAAGGCATCGCCAATTCAATTCTGATCAAGGTCAACCAGATTGGCACGCTGACGGAGACGCTCGAAGCGATTAAGATGGCGTCGGACGCGGGCTACACGTCGATCACCTCGCACCGCTCGGGCGAGACCGAAGATACCTTCATCGCCGACTTGTCGGTGGCGACCAGCGCGGGGCAGATCAAGACCGGTTCCGCGAGCCGCACGGACCGTATCGCGAAATACAACCAACTGTTGCGCATTGAAGAGGAGTTGGGTTCGGCAGCAAAGTACGCAGGCCGCAAGGCGTTCCGGCAGTGAGCGGCCTAAGCGGCATGGCGGGGCGTCCCGTCATTCTTACGATTCTCGACGGGTGGGGCTATTCGCCGGCGGGCGCGGCGGAAGGCAATGCCATCGCAGCGGCCCACAAGCCGAATTACGACCGCATCGTGCGCGAATTTCCTAACACGCTGGTTCATACCTCCGGGCCATATGTGGGGCTGCCGGACGGCCAGATGGGCAATAGCGAGGTGGGGCATCTGAACATCGGAGCTGGGCGCGTGATCCACATGGACGTGACGCGCATCGACCATATGATCGCGAGCGGCGAATTCTTCAAGGATCCGACCCTGCTGGCGGCGATGCAGCATGCGCGCACGCGGCGGTTGCACCTGATGGGACTGCAGGGCGATGGCGGCGTGCACGCCATGAATACGCACCTTTACGCGCTGATTGAAATGGCCAAGCGCGAGGGCGTCGCCGATGTCGCCATCCACTGCTTTATGGACGGCCGCGATACGGCGCCCGAAAGCGGGGCCGATTTCATCGAGCAGTTGCAGCGGCAGATCCGGCAGATCGGCGTGGGGCGAATCGCGACGGTGGCCGGGCGCTATTACGCCATGGACCGCGACCAACGCTGGGAACGCATCGAGCGGGCGCGTACCGCGATGGTGGACGGCGTCGGCGAGAAGGCGACGGACCCGGTCGCCGCCATCAAGCGCTCCTACGAAAAGGGAGTGACCGACGAGTTCATCGAGCCAGTGGTCATCACTACAGAACTAAACGAACCCACCGGCCGCATTCGCGAAGAGGATGCCTGCATCTTTTTCAATTACCGGGCGGATCGCGGGCGCGAGATGACTCAGGTACTTACCGCATCTCCCTTGAAGCTGCACTTCACCACCATGACGCAATACGACAAGGGACAGACAGCGGCGTTTGTGCTTTCGAAGGAACTGCCGACCCAAATCCTGGCAAACGTGATGGCGGAGATGAACTGGAAGAATCTGCGGGTGGCGGAGACCGAAAAATACGCGCATGTCACTTATTTCTTTAATGGCGGCAACGAGAAACCTTACACGGGCGAGGAGCGGGAAATGGTTGCTTCTCCTAAAGTTGCGACGTATGACTTAAAGCCCGAGATGAGTGCCGGGGGGATCGCCAGCCTGGTCACCGGCGCGATTGAGAAGCGCGATTTCGATGTGATCGTGATGAATTTCGCCAACGCCGATATGGTAGGCCACTCGGGCAAAATGGAACCGACCGTGAAGGCGGTAGAAGTGGTGGATGCGTGCCTGGGCCAGATTTACGCCGCGGTGCGGCGGAAGGGCGGACGCTGGATCATCACAGCCGACCATGGCAACGCGGAGATGATGATCGATCCGGTGACAAAGGGTCCGCACACCTACCACACCACCAATCCGGTGCCATTCATCGTGGTGGACGAGGCGCGGCGGCCGCTGCGGGCGAACGGAGCTCTGCAAGACATCGCGCCCACACTTCTAGCTTTGTTTGGCGTTACACCGCCTAAACAGATGACCGGCCGGGATTTGCACATACTGTAGAGCGCTGGTTCTTGTGCGGTTCGGCTGACAGACATGGGCCGTCCTACGCCGAACCGTCCGAACGGGAGGCAGGCCCCATTGCACTTTGCACTCGCACGCGTTTCCGAGGGAAGAACTTCGATCCGATATTAGAGCGGAGCGGCGCTGCGGCGGAGTTGGTCAAAGCGGCAAGCGGCTAGCGAGGCACGAGAAGGAGGCGAGCATCGCGCGGTGAATGCGCGTCCTTACTTGAGCAACTGGCGGATCTGATCCACCGCGTACTTGATCTTGTAGTTGATGAAGATCTCGCCCATTTCGGGCGTGGCTTTGGTCTGATCGCCCTTCACGCCCAGCTTGCCGGTATCGTTCACTAGTTTGTCGCGGCGGATCCATTTGTGATCCCGATCGACGAACATAACCTCGGAAACGTCGTCGGTGCCCGCATGATTGTCGACCGGGAGATCGTGTTCGGGCAGGTATTTTCGCATCGCCTCTTTCTCTTTGAAGTACAGGTCGGGAATGTACAGCACGCGAATGCCTTTGGGCTGATACAGTCCGTCGAGATCGGCGGCTACACGCTTCAGGGCTTCCTGCCCGCCTCCGCCGTGGTCGCTCATGAGCAAGACATTCTTAAACCCTGCCGAGATCGCGCTCATCGCGACATCATGGGCGATCAGACCGAACGCCTGCTCTGAAACGTTGATGGTGCCGGGGAATTCCATGAGGCCATTCTTCAGAACGGGATCGCCGTTGGGCGCGAAGGGCATGGTGGGATACACCAGTGCATTGCCGAGCTGCTCGGCGATCTTCTGGGCCGTGTGGTGCGCGATGAACAGGTGCTTGCCCAGCGCGACCCCAGGTCCGTTTTCTTCGATGCTGGCGGCGTAGTAAATGGCAGTGGTCTTTCCGGCGGCGATGGCGTCGCGAACTTCGGTCCAGGTCATGTCTTCGATCAGGAGCGACTTCGGCTGGGCGAAGAGCGTGGCGGGGAGAAGCAATGCGGCGAGGCAGAGTTTCATAGGAGAAGCATA
>DATJEI010000025.1:0-20712 GCA_035496735.1 Bryobacteraceae bacterium
CCAATATTGAATACCGCGATCGACAAATCTCCAATACGCACTTCACGGGCCTGGCCAGCCGGAATAGTCTCGGCGGGCGCCACTGGAATCCACTGCATAGTGCTCCATCTCTTCCTGCCTGCATCGGCTGTTTTCCCTAAACTGCAAGACGCGCTTGCGCCGCGCCTGAATCGCGCACTGCGCGCGTCACCACCGGCGGTATCGCCCCGCGGAATCACAGGAGAGCCGATTCCGTAATCTGTCGAACACACTTCTGCCAGATGGCTCACTAACGGCCTTGGTCTAACAACGTGGTTTACGACGTTGGTTAACGGCTCGGGTTAACGAGCAGTTTAAAACCAGCTCTGCGAAAGCGAAGCAGGATCGCCGTTGGGGTCGCATTCGGACAGGGAATCGGCTCGTTTTTCACCCAACGACACAAGAAGAATAGCAGGATTCATGTGGTCTTCTAACAATGACTTTGAAATAGGACCGATAAATCTTTTTTTGGACTAGGCAAGATATTGACCTTCCATATACGGCTTCGAACTGGCCCATACAGTCTGGCTCATCATCCAACCGCGCAGGTTCACGCATCAGCGAGGCCGCGTTAAGGCCACGGCATGCCTATGCGCCAGCCCCGCCTCGATCCGCGCGTTCTAGCGAGAATAAATGACGCGCGTTTCGCAAATTCGATCGTGCAAGGCACGTTTCTCAGGGTCGAATCCAGCCATGATGTAGCCGATCATCAGAATAAATGCGCTGACCCACATCGCAAAATGCCGCCCCAGAGCCAGCATCGGCGATATCGGTCCTCCGTCTGCGCGGATCACGCGCAGTCCCAGCGCCATCTTCCCAGGGGTCGCGCCATTGGTCGAAAGAAAATAGACTTCATAGGCCGCCCCAAGCGCGACCCCGATCAGCGCCGACAGGCCCAGCACGCCCATCATCGCCGGCGCAAAAATCAAGCCGGCGCCCGAACCTCGCCCCAGGCCTCGCATGCCCATCGTCCCAATGCCGAACATCAGCATGAGTGGAATTCGTACGACCGCATTGATCACGCCCAATAGGATGCCGTCGATTACACGCGCCAGAAAGCGGATCCAGAATCCACCGTAGTGGCGGCCCGCGATAACGGCCGCTGCGGGATGCATACCGCGCACCACGCCAAGTGGCTGCCAGGAGGGCAGTCCCTCATGCCATACCAGCGTATCGGAGCGGACCGCGCCGAGAGTCACCAGCCGGTTGAGTTCGGTTTCTTCAATCGGTCCTACTTGCTTTGCGCCATCGGAGTAATACCAATTCATGCGTATCCCTCGGCTTTCGTTGGCCGGAGGCGGTTTTCTCGTGGCCGCCGGCCATTGAGCCTCAGTGTAGCAATGCACAGGTAAGCGCGGAGAAGTGCGAGGTTGAAAACGGGTCGTTAGCGCCTGGCCCAAAAAATTCTCCCCGAAACAGAACCCATTCTGTCCGGGGAGAGAGATGACCTGGAGACTCTATGAAGCCTCTAGTTTTGCGCGACGATGTGGGCTCGCCGGTTCTTCTGCCAGCAATCCTCGGTCTGATCCGTGCAGACGGGCCTGTCCTTGCCGTAGCTGATGACGGTCAACTGAGCCGGCGAAATTCCCATGGTCTCGAAAAACTCCGTCACCGTGGGGCGCGCTTGTCGCCCAGCGCCACGTTATATTCGTCCGAGCCGCGCTCGTCGCGATGGCCTTCAATACGCAGCTTCTCAGCGGAGTGATTCGCCAAGATGGCGCGGATCACTCCCACATCGTCCTGCAAGGCGTTAGCGGCGTCCGTACGAATCGAGCTCTTGTCGTAGTCGAATAGCGCGTCTGCAAGATGGGCCAGCCGGGCATTTAGAACCTTTCGCTCCTGTGAACTCATGCCGGAGCGTAGATTCTGGTTGACCGGCCGGCTCGCCGGCGCTGCCGCGCCTGAGGACGGGGACGCGACAGACGTTTTCGGAGCGGCCGCCACCTGAACTGGTTCAGGCGTCCGGGCCGCAACCGGAGCGGTTTTGTGGCACGCTCCCGTAAAACTTACGCCGATCAAGCTAAAGACTCCAAAAAGTCTCAGTTTCATGTTCTGCTTTCCGCTGCATGGAAGCAATGAGATCATTTTCAGTAGGCGTCAGCGCAGGGTCGGCTGGCAATCCTGTCGCGACAGTATTCCTCCAATCCGTGTGTCGGGTAGACTGAGAAGGGAATGTTGCGCAACTCACTGCAGCGTGGCCGCCGCCTGCTACTGGCAGGCTTCGGGGGCCTGTTGGCGCTGATGCTGGCAGGCGGTCTGGATTCCTTGATCAGGCTGCGTGAGGTAAAGAGGATCGAAGCCGATTTGCGCGAGAACTATCTGCATCGCGCTCAGTCGCTCGAACAGATTCGCTCCGGAATTTATCAATCCTCCATCATTCTTCGCGATTACCTGTTATCCAGCGATCCGGCTTCGGCCAGCGATCAGGTGCAAAAGTGGGACACCGTCCGCGTCACGACCGACCAGGCAATCGCGCAAGGCGTCGCCGCCGCGGAGGGGGAAGAGACTCCCCTGTTTCAAAATCTGCGTAACGAAGTGCAGGACTATTGGAAGCTGCGGCAGTCGGTAGTTCTCACGGCGGGCGGCGGAAAAAACAATCCTTACTCCTCAGGTGACTTGGTGCGGCGGCGCACCGCGCTACTGGTGTTGATCGACCGCATCGACCAAATCAATCAAGTTCAGCTAACCTCGGCCAATACCAAAGCGAACGCGGCATTTGAAGCCCTTCGCTGGCGGACTCTGTGGCTGCTCGCGATCACCATGGGCGTGGGCATCGGCCTGGCAGCTTTCACCGCGCGCCGCACGCTGCTGATGGAAGGCGAACTCCAGCAGCGCTATGAGGAAGGGGTACGCGCCCGGCAGGAATTGCAGGAGCTTTCGGCCCGTCTGGTTTCGGCTCAGGAGGAAGAACGCCGCAACATTTCGCGCGAACTGCACGATGAGGTGGGACAATCCCTCTCTGCTCTTCTGATGGAAGCCGGCAACGCGGCGGCGCGGGTATCGCCCGATTCCACCGACATTCGCCGCCATGTGGAATCGATCAAGCGCCTGGCCGAGGCCAGCGTGCAGGTGATCCGCAATATGAGCCTGCTGCTACGTCCTTCCATGCTGGACGATCTCGGTCTGGTGCCGGCCCTCGAATGGCAGGCACGCGAAGTTTCCAAGCGCACCGGACTGCGGGTCCAGGTGACGGCCGATGAAAATGCGAGCGAGCTGCCGGATGAGCACAAGACTTGCATTTACCGCGTAGTGCAGGAAGCCCTTCACAACTGCGCCCGCCACGCGCAGGCCCGCAACGTGAAAGTGGAAGTGCAGCAGCAGGCGGCCCAGATTGTGCTTTCCGTCGAGGACGACGGGCGCGGCTTCGACGCACGGCGGGTGCGCGGCCTGGGCTTGGTAGGCATGGAGGAACGGGTCCATCATCTGGGCGGCGCGCTGCGCGTGAACTCCAAGCCAGGTTCCGGAACGACGATCGCGGTGGTGCTGCCGCTGGCCAGTTAAATGACAAATACGACCAAATCCACGACAGGGGTGGTTCGGATTCTACTCGCCGACGACCATACAGTCATGCGCGCCGGTTTGCGTTTGCTGCTGGAGCGCCACGAAACTTTTGAAGTGATCGGCGAAGCTGCCGACGGACGCGAAGCGGTGCAGATCGCCGCCGAGCAGAAGCCCGCCGTGGTGGTAATGGACGTGGCCATGCCGCATCTCAACGGGGTGGAAGCAGCGCGCCAGATTCTGAGCCGAGCTCCGGATACCGCCATTGTGATGCTCAGCATGCACAGCGATGAGAGTTATGTGCTGCGCTCCCTCAAAGCCGGGGCTCGCGCCTACCTGCTGAAGGATTCGGCCGAAGCAGACCTCATTGCCGCCATACAGGCCATTATCGAAGGCAGATCCTTCTTCAGCCCAGGTGTGCGGGCGCTGCTCAAAGAAGACTACATCTATCGCCTGCAGAAATTCGGCTCCGACGATACCTATGAATTGTTGACCGCCCGCGAGCGCGAAGTGCTGCAACTGGTCGCGGAAGGCCGCAGTAACAAGGAAGTCGCCAGCCTGCTGGGCCTGAGCCTTTACACGGTGGAAACTCACCGCACGCACATTCTGCAAAAACTGAACCTGCACAGTGTCCCGGAACTGATTTTGTACGCCGTGCGCAAGGGCATTATCAGTTAGGTCCCGCACAATTGCTCATTTCAGCGCTCTCATTGCGTCGTTTCTGATTGCGCCTGCGCCCGGTTTCGAGTACATTTGATTGACGGAGGACGAACCGAATGGCGTTTTGTTCGAATTGTGGTGCTGAGGTTCAAGGAAGATTCTGCGCAAAGTGTGGTACCCCGATGGCAGCCGCGGCGGCTCCAGGGCCGTCCGCGCCGCCGCCTGATGCTGCTGGTGCTTACGCCGCTCCACCACCCCCGCCGCCGGCTTCGGCTCCTTTGCCGCCCCCGGGCACTGCGGTACAGGCTGCGGGCCTCGAGGAAAATATGGCTTGTGCGCTGTGTTACCTGGTGGGACTGCTCACCGGGGTCCTGTTCCTGGTGCTGACGCCCTATAACCAGAACCGGCTCATCCGCTTTCACGCGTTCCAATCGATATTTGTCCATATCGCATCGTTTTTTGTATTCATCGGGCTCATGATTGTCGTGAGCTTCCTGCATTTCATCCCCTTCCTGGGAACCATCCTTGCACTCATGTTGTATCCCATCGTGGGATTGGGTTTTTTCATCCTCTGGCTGATGCTGATGTATAAGGCATATAACCGTGAGCGCTGGGTACTGCCTATCGTCGGGCCGCTGGCTGAAAAGCAGGCGTAGCCGGAATGGGCGGCCGCACGTCTAAAGTCTGCATGCGGCTGCTGCTAACGGCGTCATTATCACTTATAGCGCTGATCCGCCTTGGGGCGGCACAAGTCCCGGCAGCCGTCCACGTGGGAACCGCGCAAACGCCGGCGGCGGTGCGAGTCTCCTCCTCCCCGACGCCCACCGTCGGCGTCATCGATTTTTACGGGCTGAACAAGGTTACCCGGGAGCGCATTCAGAAAACTCTCGGCTTCAAGGAAGGTGATCCCTTCCCGCCCTCGAAAGCCAATATCGAGGAGCGCCTGGACGAAATCCCCGGTGTGGTTGAGTCGCACCTCGAAGCCGTGTGCTGCGACGAAGGCAAAATCGTGCTGTACATCGGCGTCGAAGAGCGCGGCGCGGTGCACTTCGATCTGCGCGAAGCTCCCGAAGGCGAAGTTACGCTGGCCCCCGAAATTACGGCGCTCTACCGGCGCTACTTCGATGCGTTTCAGGATGCGGTGCGCCGCGGCTCGGCCGCTGAAGACCTTACCCGCGGCCACTCGCTGATGGCCGATCCGCTGGTTCGCGAAATTCAATTGCAGTTTCCAGATGTCGCTGAGACGCACCTGGGCGAACTGCGCAACGTCCTGCGCAACTCCGCCGACGACGAGCAGCGTGCGATTGCGACCTTTCTGATTGGCTATGCCCCGAAAAAAGATCAGGTGGCCGAAGATCTGCAATTTGCGCTGCGCGACACCGATCCCGGAGTCCGCGCCAATGCGGCGCGCGCCATCGTCGCGCTGGCGGTGTATGCGCGACTGCACGCTGATTCCGGAATCAAGCTGGAGCCGACGTGGTTCATAGAGATGCTGAACTCGCTTTCCTGGTCCGACCGCGAACGCTCCTTGAAGGCTCTGCAGATTTTGACCGACCGCCGCGACGTTCCCATGCTGGAGCAGTTGCGCAACCGCGCTCTGCCGGCACTGGTGGAAATGTCACGCTGGAAAACATTGGAGCATGCGCTGCCGGCCTTCGTCCTCACCGGCCGCATCGCCGGCCTGAGCGAGCAGCAGATTCAGGATGCCTGGACTCGCGGGGACCGCGAATCCGTGATCGCGGCCGCGATGGGCAGCGGCAAGAAAGCCCGTTAAACGGCACTATCGCGCTCCCCCTTTTGGGCCGCCCGTTGCACTCGAGGCTGCCGCAGATTAAGATCATCCGATAAGTATGAGCAAAATAAACCTGGCTCGCGTAATTCTCGGCGGAGTGATTGCCGGCATCGTCATCGACGTCTGTGAAGGAATTTTGAACGGAGTGATCCTGAAGCAGCAGTGGGCCGACGCATTTATCGCCCTCGGTAAAACGTCGGACACAATGTCCGTGAAGCAGATCGTCGCGTTCAACCTGTGGGGAATCGCGGCCGGCATCATTACGGTGTGGCTCTACGCCGGGCTTCGGCCGCGCTTCGGCGCGGGTCCGCGCACCGCGATCGTCGCCGGCTTGACCGTATGGGCGCTGGCGTTTGCTCTGGCCACCGCTGTTCCGGTGTTTTTCCACCTTTATCCGGTGGGATTGGGATTAACCTCGGTCGCGCTGGAGGCCTTTGAAATGATCCTTGCCGGGTTGGCGGGCGGAGCACTCTACAAAGAGAGCGCGGCTGAAAGCGCCAGGTCCATGACCGCCCGCGCCTAGCGGCCCGGTTCGTCACATCACGCGGAATAGATCCCGCCTGCCTGTGGTCCACAGGTCGGTATAACCCTTCGCTTTCTCGCGAATCTGCGGGTCCGAGGTGTACTTCTTGAACATCTCTTCGAATCCCGTCACCGACTCCACTTCGTACTCCATCACGACTTGGTTGAATTCACCAGTCACGTCTGTCAGAACGCGATGATTCTTGAGTTGCCCGGCGGCTGCCATCTCTTTGAGTTGAGCAGCCAGCTTGCTCGCCTGCCCTGGCTTGGCAATGAAACTGTTACGCACGACGATCATAAAGTGAAAGTTCTCCTGGCAACAAATCTTATCATCCACACGGGCCGGCTTGCCGGCCCCGCAACTTCAGAACGGAGGGGAAACCAGGGAGTTCTGGACGCGCCGTTCCGTCGTATAGAATGGACCCTATGCCCGAAACTACTGATCGTAACTTTGGATTTAATACCCGCGCTCTGCATCACGGTTATCAGCCGGATCCCACTACCGGCGCCCGCGCGGTTCCCATATACCAGACCACGTCGTTTGTGTTCAAGGATTCGGCGCACGCCACCAATTTATTCGCGCTGCAGGAGTTCGGCAACATCTATACGCGCATTATGAACCCGACGACCGACGTGCTGGAGCAGCGCGTGGCGTCGCTCGAAAACGGAGTGGCGGGTCTCGCCATGTCCTCCGGCCAGTCCGCTCAATTTATCACCATTAATAGCCTGCTGGAATCGGGCGATGAAATGGTGGCGGCCAGCACGCTCTACGGCGGCACCTACACTCAGTTCGAAGTCAGCTTCCGCAAGATGGGCTATAACGTCACCTTCGTCGACCCCGACAATCCCGAAAACTTTCGCAAAGCCATTACGCCCAAAACGAAATGCCTCTACGGCGAGACGATTTCCAATCCGCGCGGAGGCGTGCTGGATATCGAGGCCGTCGCCAAAATTGCGCATGAGCACAATCTGCCGCTGGTTGTGGATAACACCTTCGCCACGCCTTATCTGTGCCGTCCCATCGATTTCGGAGCGGATATTGTGGTGCATTCGCTCACCAAGTTCATGGGCGGACACGGCAACTCCATCGGCGGCATGATTGTCGACGGCGGCAAGTTCGATTGGACCAAGGGCGCCTTCCCGCAGATCAATCAGCCGTCGCGCGCGTATCACGGCATGAACTTCAGCGAAGTGTTCGGGCCCATCGCGTTCATTATCCGGGCTCGCGTGGAAGGCTTGCGCGATATAGGGTCCTGCCTGAGCCCTTTCAATTCGTTTTTGTTCCTGCAGGGGATCGAAACGCTAGGGATGCGCATGGAACGGCATGTCGCGAACACCATGGCGGTGGCGAAATATCTCACCGGCCACAGGAACGTCACCTGGGTGAATTATCCGGGCCTCCCCGGCAACCAGTATCACGACCTGGCGAAAAAATATTTACCGAAGGGCGCGGGCGCGGTATTCTGCTTCGGCGTCAAGGGAGGGCATGAGGCCGGGCGCAAGCTGGTCGACAGTGCCAAACTGCTATCGCATCTGGCCAACGTTGGCGACGCGCGCAGCCTGGTGATCCATCCGGCTTCGACCACCCATCAGCAGTTGAGCGCCGAGGAGCAGCGGGCCGCCGGCGTCGAGCCGGACATGATCCGCCTGTCGATTGGCCTGGAAGATCTCGACGACATTCTGTGGGATCTGGACCAGGCGTTGACCGCTAGCCAGAAGTAGCGCCGCGGCTCAGCTTCTTTACTGCTTCAAACCAGACTCCGCCCGCGACGCCCGCGCCAAAGCACAGAGCAATATCGCCCGGGTGCAGGGTGCTGAAGTGAAACAAAGACCGCAGCCAGGGAACATACAACACCAGCGCCAGCAGCAACAGCGCGGACCCCGTCACCCACCACATGGCCGGGTTCGGCCTTCTCAGGTTCTTCCAAACACTGAGCGACCGCGAGCGGTCGGTTGCGATCAGCGCCAGATTCATCAGCACCAGCGAAGTGAACGTCAGCGCGCGTGCGTCGGTTTCGCCCTGCCCGCGCGAATACGCCACCGCGAAAATCGCCAGCGAGACCGCCAGCATCCCGGCACCCTGTAGGAGGCTGGTCCATATGAAGCGTCGCTGGAACAGGCTTTCGGACGAGGAACGCGGGCGCCGCCGCATGATGTCTGCCTCCTCTTCTTCTGCTTCGAAGACGATGGAACAGGACGGATCGATAATCAACTCGAGAAACGCAATGTGCACTGGCCCCAGGATCAGCGGCCAGCCCAACAGCACCGGCAGGAACGAAAGTCCGGCGATGGGAACGTGGATCGCGAGAATATATTCCATAGCGTTCTTCAAATTGTCGAAGATACGCCGGCCCATGCGGACCGCTTTCACGATGGAGGAAAAATCGTCGTCGAGCAGCACCAGATCGGCGGCCTCGCGCGCTACGTCGGTGCCGCGTGCCCCCATGGCGATGCCGATATTCGCCGCCTGCAGCGCGGGGGCGTCGTTGACACCATCGCCGGTCATAGCGACGATCTCGCCATTGGCCTTCAGCGCCTCCACCAGCCGCAGCTTCTGCTCCGGCACGGCGCGCGCGAAGATGCCGGTATCGCGAATCCGTTCGCGCAGAGTCGCGGGGTCCATCGCGTTCATGTCCGGCCCGGTGATGGTTCCGGCCGATAGGTCCAATCCCGCCTGGCGTGCAATACTCCTCGCCGTCTCCACGTAATCGCCGGTGATCATCACCACGCGAATGCCCGCTTCACGGCATTCACGCACCGCGTCCGGAACCGTAGGCCGCACCGGATCGGCCAGCGCAATCAGGCCCAGCAGTTCAAAAGTGAAATCGTGCTGATCGCCCGGCAGATTCTGCGAGCTGAAGTGCGACTTGGCCACGCCTAGCACGCGCAGGCCTTCGGAGGCCAGCTTGGTCGCTGCGGCCAGGACCGCGGTCACTGCGGCATCCGGCAGATGACACAGATCGGCGATAGCCTCCGGCGCGCCCTTGGCGGCAATGATGGAGTCGGCGCCATCGGGGGAACGCCAGACCTGCGATATCGCCAGCAGGTGTTGTGCCAGTGGATACTGCCGCACCAGTGACCAATCCTCGTGCAGATGCTCGGTTCCCGACAGCGTGCGCTCGCCCAATCGCTGGATAGCCCGATCCATGGGATCGTGCGCCTCGACCTGCGTCGCCAGCATCGCGAATTCCAGCAGGTCGTGCCATCGCTCCGGCAGCGCGGCGGGCGTGGCCGCCTCGGAAACATCCAGCAATTCCCCGCCCGCGAAAAGCCGCGTGACTTCCATCTGATTCCGCGTCAGCGTTCCGGTCTTATCCACGCACAGTACCGTGGCCGCGCCCAGCATCTCGATGGCTGGCATATTACGGGTCAGCACCCGCACACGGGACATGCGCCACGCCCCCAGCGCCATGAATACCGTAAGCACCACCGGCAGTTCTTCCGGCAGCACCGACATTGCCATGGTGAGTGCAGCCAGGAATCCGCGCAGCCAGTCCCCGCGCGTGATGCCGTAAATCAACGCCAGCAGCGTGCACAACGAGAGCCCCGCCGTTGCCATGATGCGTACCAGACGGCGCGTGTCGCGCTGAACCAGACTTGGCTCGGAAACTACGGTTTGCAGCGTCTTGCCGATCTTGCCCAACTCGGTCCGCAACCCCGTGGCCAGCACGCGAGCCATCCCCGCGCCGCGAACCATCAGTGTTCCCGAATATACAAAGGGCAGGTCGTCGCCGCCGGGAACTTCCATGCCGGACCCGGTTTCCGAGCCGCCATCGGCGGCGGCTCGTTTGCGCACCGGCACCGACTCGCCCGTTAGCAAGGATTCATCCACTGACAAATTTGTCGCCGAGAACAACGTTGCATCCGCCGGGACCCGGTCGCCTTCGGACAGCACCAAAATGTCGCCGGGCACCACCTCGCGTCCGGCGATCCGCTGGCGCTGACCGTCCCGAATCACCAGTGCCCGGGGACTCGCCAGATCGCGCAAGGCTTCCAGAGCTCGCTCCGTTTTCTGCTGCTGATAGATCTCAATGCCAATCACCAGGTTCACGAACGCGAATAGAACCAGGGCCTCGCGGACATCTCCCAGAAGAAAATAGATCACCGAGCAGGAAACCAGCAGCAGCAGCATGGGCTCGCGCAGCATATCGCCCGCGATGCGCAGCAAGCTCTTGGGCTTGGAGGAAGGCAGCTCGTTAAATCCGGCTTCGCGCAGCCGCCGGGCAGCTTCTGCTCCTGAAAGACCGGCGGTGGTGTCTGGCACGAGGCTCACACGCGCCAGTCTACATTACTTAAGGCGGGTCGCCAGCAGAAGATTAGAAGTGATCCGCCGGAAGCCGTAACCCACGTGCATGGGCAGCGGCCTGGCACCGCCGGTCCGATACGCTTCCCGCAAATCCGCCTGCTCTTCCCAGCGGAAGCTGCCGTAGGGCCGAGTGTATTCTCCGTACAGTTGAAGCTTCCATTGGTCCTTCGCGAAGTATTTGAAGGGCAGCCCGGAGTCGTCCTGCAAAATCGCGCGGCTGTTGCGAAGCAGCGCGTCGCGAATCATGGAGAATCCCGGCTGATGTGGCATGTAAGAGGTCGCCTTCAGCATCGAAACCGCTCCCGTGAGGTTCGAAAGATACAACTGGAATGGTGTGTTCTCGCGCAGCCTGTCGTTAGAAAGATTCACCGAGAAATAGAACAGATGATGAACCGACGAATCGGCGTCGTTCTGGAATTCGATTTCGATGCCCTTGTTTCCATAGCGCGTGGACGCGTGGTAGGCCGCCGCCCGATCAATCACTTGGCCCGTCTCGTCCAGGCGCACATAGCGAAAGCCGACGATGGTGTGGCCCGAGCGCACCAGCAATTGCAGGATGGGCACCAGCAGGCCATCGGTAACCTGGCCGCGGAATTGGCGGTCCATTTGCCGCGTAATAAAAAAGCTTCGGCCCAGTTCCGACGCCATGGTTTCGCGGATGGCGCTCAGATATTGGGGCGTCTGCTTCGCGGCGATCTGACGGGGCGTAGGCAAAGTGCCGGCCGGCTCCAACGCCACCATTACGTAAAGCGGATTATGCGGGAAGTAGAGCGTGGTGGTCAGGGAGTCGGGTCCGCTGAAGGGATAGAACACGGTGGCTGTCTGGAGCGCCGGATCGCTCAGCTCATCCATCTGAAACTTGCGCAATCCGGAGAACTGTTCGCTCGCCGCTTCGAGCCAGGCTGCATCGACGATGCGCCGATGCTCCTTCCAGACATCGCGTTCCTCCAGAGCCGCGTAGGGACTGCCGGGTGTTCCCGGCATGCCGGCCAGATATCGGGCCACGTCATTGGCCTCACGCGCGTGCGGAACGCTATCAATCTGCTGCTCCTTCGGAAGGCTTTCCGCGGCAACCCGGCGGGGCGCACTGCAGCCGCTGAAAAGGACTGCAAGAGGAAGAAATGCCAGGAGCGAACGGCGGCGCAACATAGAGGAAGAATCGGCAGGATAGCAGATTTTGAACAGGAACTGGCGGATAAAGAACTAATCTTAATAAAAGACGGGAGCGCACCAAGGCCAGCTTGCAAGCCGACCGTTGCCGGCTCCGTCGGCGCCCCCCCCGCGCGTGGCGCGCCGACGGATCTTGCGCAGGGATCCTATTTCACTTCAGCTGGAGTGGAGGCGGCAGGGCCGTCACCCATGATCAACAATACGGTATCGCCTTCCTTTGCGCCGTCGTAGTGGATCTGTTTGCCGAAGTGTTTCACGAAGCTGCCGGCCGGAACAGGAGTCGTGTGATCCGGGTCGTACTTGGCTCCGGTACCCACCCACCAGGTTCCCGAAAGAACTTGTATGTAGCGGTCATTTTGATGGAAGTGCGGACGGCTGGAGTGATTCGCGTGCCACTTGGTCAGGACCGCGTAAAACCCCGGCTTGCTGGGGTCGCCGGCCACGACATAGGTGGCGGAACCGGATTCGCTCTCTTTCCACTTGATATCTTTCGGCAGTTGGATGTTGATCGCCGCAGGGTTCAATGGCGCGGGAGTCATTTCGGCGGCAATAACCGATCCGATCCAAACGAAGGTGGCCCCTAGGAGCGCGGTCAATACAAGTCTTCGCAACATGACGGAACTGGACATGTTTCTCTCCTCTTTTTTCAAAACCTCAAGCTCAAAGTAATGTATCACATTGCGTAGCCACACGCAGCCGAAGGTAGTGCGTTATAGATGGATTACTGCTTTCTTGGCGGCCGTGAGGGAAGACGGAGGCTGTCGCCCGCCTATCGCCCCTTGACACGCGGAACTGCTTACGATAGTTTCGTTTCGCGGGCCGCGAAGTTATCAGGAGAATAGAACATGTTTCGAAGAACAGGGAAGGCTGTGTTCGTTGCCGGCCTATTGGGTGGCGCGGTGGTGCTTTCCGCTCAGGCGCGTTTCAAAGACAGCGAGTGGCCCACACACGGTGCGGATCTTGCCGGATCGCGGTACCGCCCGCTGGATCAGATCAACGCGTCGAACTTCAACAAGCTTGAGATCGCGTGGCACTTCCGGACCGAGAGCATCGGCAATCGTCCGGAGTTCAAGCTGGAGGGAACGCCGCTGATGATCAACGGCGTGTTGTATGCCACCGCGGGATCGCGGCGCGCGGCCATCGCGCTCGACGCGGCCACCGGCGAATTGCTGTGGGTGCATGGGGAACACGAAGGTGCGCGGGGCGCCGCCGCTCCCCGGCAACTCTCGGGGCGCGGACTCGCCTACTGGACCGACGGCAAGGAAGAGCGCATCCTTTACGTCACACCGGGTTATCGGCTCATCTGTCTGGACGCCAAGACCGGCGGGCTGGTGAAGAGCTTCGGCAAGGACGGTGTGGTCGATCTCAAACTGGATGACGATCAGACCATCGCGCTGATCGACGGCGAGATCGGCCTGCAATCGGCACCCGTCGTGGCGAAGGACACCATCATCATCGGCGCGGCCTTTCGCGAAGGTATGACGGCCAAGAGCATGCACAACAACAAAGGCTACGTGCGCGGCTTCGATGTCCGCACCGGCAAGCGCTTGTGGATTTTCCACACCATTCCGCTGAAAGGTGAGCCGGGTTATGAGACGTGGGAGAAGGGTTCCGCCGAATACACCGGCAATACCGGGGTGTGGACGCAGGTCACTGTCGACGAGCAGTTGGGCCTGGTATATCTGCCTGTGGAATCGCCGACCGGAGATTACTACGGCGGGCACAGGCCCGGCAATAACCTGTACGGCGAGAGCCTGGTCTGCGTGGATCTGAAGACGGGCCAGCGCAAGTGGTTTTACCAGCTGGTGCATCATCCGCTGTGGGACATGGACATTTCCTCGGCGCCTCTGCTGGCCGACATCAACGTCAATGGCCGCGCGATCAAGGCCGTAGCTCAGCCAACCAAGCAAGGAATCCTCTACGTATTCGACCGCGTGACCGGACAACCGGTGTGGCCAATCGAAGAACGCCCGGTGGAAAAGGGTAATGTCGAGGGTGAATGGTACGCACCAACGCAGCCCTTTCCGACTAAGCCTCCACCCTATAGCCGTAATGGCGTGACGCCCGACATCCTGGTCGACTTCACGCCCGCCCTCCACGATCAGGCCATGACGATCGCCGCGAAATACAAGCTGGGTCCGATCTTTACGCCGCCGACGGCAAGCAAGGCGAGCGGTCTGCTGGCGACTCTTACGCTAGGCACGGCCGGGGGCGGCAGCAATTGGTGGGGCGGTTCCTACGATCCCGAGACGCATACCGTATTCGTGTCCGCAAGTAACGCGAGCCTGACGCCTATCGGGTTAGTTCACGCGCCGAAGGATGTCTCCGACATGAACTATATTTTGGGAACCGACGGGCAGGAGATCCGCATCGCCCGAGGACCGGGAGAGAATGCCGGCGCGGATGCAGCGCCGCTGCCGCGTACGACTGCTCCGGCTCCTGCGCCTGCGAATCCGTTAAATGTTCAAGGCCTGCCGCTGGTTAAGCCGCCCTATGGGACGCTGTCCGCGATTAACCTCGATAAGGGCGAGATCACCTGGCAAGTGGCGCACGGCGAGACGCCCGATGCCATCCGCAATCATCCGCTGCTCAAAGGAATGAACCTGCCGCGCACCGGACAGACGGGCGGGGTGGTGACGGCGGTAACCAAATCGCTGGTGCTGGCAGGCGATCCGCAAGTGACCACCACGGCCGATCATCCGCGCGGCGCGATGCTGCGGGCCTACGACAAACTCACCGGCAAAGAGGTGGGCGCAGTCTACATGCCGGCACAGCAGAGCGGCGGCATCATGACCTACATGGTGAACGGGAAGCAGTACATCGTGGTGGCCGTGAGCGGGGGGGCTTACTCCGGCGAATACATCGCCTACAGCCTGCCGTCGGCGGACTGATTGCCGATGAAGAGTTTGGGTGCGGTGGCTCTGCTGAGCGTGGTGGCAATCGTCTTCGTGTATGCACAAGACGCGCCGTCGCGCTCGGTATGGGACGGCGTCTATACCCAGGAGCAGGCGCAACGCGGGCAGTCGTTATATAACCAATATTGCATGGCGTGCCATGGAGGTTCGCTGTCGGGCGGCGAGCAGGCGCCGCCACTTGCGGGCGGTGAGTTTCTGGCCAACTGGAACGGCCTGACGGTTGGCGATTTGTTCGACCGTATTCGCACCAGCATGCCGTTGAACAATCCGCAATCGTTGAATCGCGAGACGAATGCGGCGATTCTCTCCTACATCCTGAGCGTCAATCGATTCCCCACTGGCCAGACCGAACTTCCCAGCCGCAGCGAAGTGCTGAAGCTGATTCGTCTCGAAGCCGAACGGCCGAGCGCTAAGTAAGCGGTCAATATTCGCAGACGTTATTTCATTCCGTAACCGGCGGGCAGCACTTTGTGCGGATCGACGCGAACCACCAGGTACACGATCTGATCCGTGGTGATCTCGCTGAACCAATGCGGCGTGTTGGGTGGAATGACGACCACATCGCCCGGACCAAGTTTTCGGCTGACTCCACCCTCGACCGCGCCGCCGCCGCTGCTGGGACCGTTAAGCACCTTGACCACCTGGCTATCGGCCGGCGTTTCCTTGGCGCCGACGATAGTGCCTCCCGTGACCAACGTCCCATTGCCTTCGATCACGTGATAGACCTCAGTGATCTGGCTGTGCTCGATGCCGTTGCCGTTGTTGGGGGGCGCGGTCCTGGCGCGATGAACCACGCCGACTCCGACGTTGTACTCGTTATTGATGCTGACCACGCGGATTGCCTGGTCGCTCACGGGAGCCGTCGCCGTTTTCTGAAGAGTGGCCTCGATTTCAGCTTTCGATACATCGGTTGCGGTGCCACGAGGCATATGCTGGGCTGCTAACGGCAGGGACGATACGAACGCCAAGACAAGAACAGTTGAGGTTACGTTTCGCATGGTCTATCTTCTTTCCGGCCGGAATTGCTTTCCGATCCCAGCCACCAGACATTGTAGTTGAAGTTTCAGACGGGCGGGGCACGCCTCAGACGTATAATTGGAGTCTCAAACCCCAACTGTGGAGGCGGCAATGATGAATATGTCCAAGTTGAGTCTGTGCATGTGTGTGATCGCAGCGGGCGTGCAAGCACAGACACCGACCCCGCCGCCGGCCCCACCAGCTCCGGACCATCCGGCGGTCACTGTCAAGGGGCAGACGCTTACGCCGCGATCGATACTTTCGCGCAATATGGGCACTCCGCAAGACCAGGAGACAGCGTTTCCCCCGCACAAGATTATCGGCAATATTTATTATGTGGGCACCAGGACGCTGAGTTCGTTCCTCATCGTCACGCCGCAAGGGAACATCCTCATCGACAGCACCTATGAGCGGAATGTGCCGGTCATTAAGAAGTCAGTCGAGCAACTGGGTTTCAAGTTCTCGGACATTAAGATTCTACTGGGGAATCATGCGCACGGAGATCACCAGGAGGGCGATGCAATGGTCAAGCGGCTAACCGGCGCGCAGGTGATGGTGGTGGCCGAGGATGTGCCCGCGCTCAAGGCGATCAAACCCGGCGGCCAGGAGCACCCGATCGACAAGATCCTGCACGATGGAGAGTCGGTGACGCTCGGTGGCACGACCCTTGTCGCGCATCTGACGGCGGGCCATACCCGTGGCTGCACAACCTGGACGATGAAGGTGCAGGACGCCGGGAAAACATACGATGTGGTCTTCGGCGGCAGCTTACGCTCGCCGGGGACGCTCACGCCTGCGATCATTGACGAGTTCAACCGCACGTTCAAGGTCGTACGCTCCCTGCCGTGCGATGTCCCGCTGGGCGATCACCCCGCCGAGTACAAACTTCCAGAGAAGTACGCGAGGCGGCAGAAGGGCGGCGCGAACCCCTTCATCGACAAGGCAGGCTGTCTCGACGAAGCGGACATCCAGGAAGCGATGTTCCACGCGATTCAGGCCGAGCAGCAAAGACCAGGCCGATAGCTACTTGTACTGCCCCGAAGCGCCGCAGAGACAGTGCTACGCTTGTTGCGGATGCGCTCGAAGATATTTCTTGGAGTCGCCGCGGCAGTGGCCGCACTCTTAGGAAGTCTTTACGCATTTCAGCGTCCCTTCCGCGAATACCCCGGCATCGAATACAACGATTTTGCCCTTCCCACCGATTGGCGCCAAAATGCCGAGTGGACTTTTGCACGCCTGATGTACCCGCCTTATACCGGACGGCGCAACCTTGGTTTTGGCGGTTTCTATCGATTTCGCGGCGACTGGACCCACGGCAACTCCATCTGGACCCAGGACTACCCGCGCGCGGATCGCCATTTCCTGCTTGCGCTGCGCCGCTTGAGCCGCATCGACGCGCGTCCGGTGGAGCAGCCGGTAAATCTGGATGACGATGACGACGTCTTCAACTGGCCCTGGCTCTATGCGGTGCAGGTGGGGCAATGGCAACTGACCGATCGCCAGGCCGCCAAGCTGCGCGAGTATCTGCTGCGCGGCGGTTTCTTCATGGGTGACGATTTCTGGGGATCGGCGCAGTGGGAAGTCTTCGAGGAAAGCATGCAGCGCGTTCTCCCCGGCCGGACAGCAGTGGATCTGGACAACGCGTCGCCGATTTTCCACTCCGTCTATGATTTGGATAACCGCTATCAGGTTCCCGGCGCGCGCTATCTCAGCACCGGAGTCACTGAAAAATGCGAAGACTGCCCGCCCTACTGGAGAGGTATCTACGACGACAAAGGCCGCATCATGGTCGCCCTCACCATGGACTCGGACCTGGGCGATTCATGGGAATGGGCCGACGATCCGCGCTATGAAGAGCGCTTCTCTGCCCTGGGGATCCGCATCGGCGTCAACTACATTATTTACGCGATGACACACTAGCCAAGCATCTATGGCAGCGCGAATACGTACAGCGCCTGGCCGCTTTGCGGGATCTTGATGTCGGGTGCGATGGCCGCCGGAACGTTGCGCGGGCTGCCGCCGCCGAGTCCGGTCATCACCGCTACGTACTGCTTCCCATCGATGCTGTAAGTCACCGGGAAGCCCTGCACCGAGGTGCCGAGCCGCGTCTCCCACAACATCTTTCCGGTCTTCACGTCCAGGATGTGCACGCCGCGGTTGATATCGCCGACCAGCACCCAGCCGCCTGCGGTTGACAGAGCCGACGTGAGGAACGGCGCGTGCTGCTCGTACTTCCACACTTCATTCAAGGTTTTCACATCGTACGCCGCGAGCTTGCCGATGTTGCCGTTGGTACCCGGCATCGGCAGGAACTTACGATCTCCACCGCTGCCTCCGCCGTTGCCGCTAAAATCAACCTCGCGCGCGGTAAAGTCCATGCAGGACTGGCTGAGCGGGGCGATGATCAATCCGGTCGGCTGGTTGTAGCTCATGCCCTGCCAATTCTTTCCGCCCTCAGTGCTGGGACAGACGTTGACCGGCTTGTTGAGCTGCATCTCGAGAAGATCCGACCGGTATCGTGGCTCTCCCGTCTTCGGATTGATCTCCGCCCACACTGTCTGATTCACCATTTGCTTGCTGCCGAGATACTGTCCGGTGCGGCGATCCAGCTTCCAGAGAATTCCCGCCTTGCCGGCGCTTAACGACACTTTTTGATCGCCGATGTCCACCAGTACACGCTCGAAAACTTCATCCAGATCGAACGATTCTCCCGGCGCATGCTGGAAATACCAGGCCAGTTTGCCGGTATCCGGATTCAGCGCGACAGTGGAGTTTGCATAGAGCGTCTTGTCGAAAGGCGTCAGATGGCGGCTCAGGTAATTCCACGGTTTCGACTGGGCCACGCCCCAATACGTGAGGTTGAGATCCGGGTCGTAGCTTCCGGCCAGCCAGGTCTCCGCGCCGGCGCGATTGTTCATCGGCAATTTGCCCCAGGTATCGCTGCCCGGCTGCCCCTCCCGCGGGATCGTATAAAACCGCCACGCTCGCTTCCCGGTATGGATATCGAACGCGGAAATGTAGCAACCCTCGCCATCGAAATGCGCGCAGCCCGTCAGGCCCATCAAAACTTTGTCCCCGATCACGATATCGCCGCTAGTCGCCACGTGCGGTTTGTCCGAAGCCGGCGTATCCCACAGGATCTTTCCGTTGCGCGCATCGATCGCCACCATGTGGGCGTCACTGGTCGCCAGGAAGACTTTATCTTCGGCCATCGCTATCGTACGGATGCCACCATAGCCCGGTGCTTGATCCGGACCCACGCGCGTTTCCCAGATCAGGTCGCCGGTCTTGCCGTCGAGTGCCTGCACGATATTGCTGGGGCTTGCGAGATAAATGATTCCGTTGTGCACCAGGGGCGTGGTCTGGTTGGCTCCCGAATCGTTCATCGCCCAGGTCCACTTTAATTGCAGGCTTTTGACGTTGTCGCGGGTAATCTCAGTGAGCGGGCTGTAGCTGTGCCGTTGATAATTACGGCCGAAGATGAGCCAGTCGCCCGCCGGTGGATTCTTGAGCATCTCTGGAGTGACCGGGACGTAATTCTTAACTTCACCTGCTACCGTTACGCCGCGTTTTATAGCGCCATCGGTGCGCCCGTCCGACGATCCGGCTCCAAATATTCCGGCAGGCCTGCGGTTGCCACCCTGCGCCGGGACATTCGCCGGTGCGCGGCCGGTAGCAACGGTGCCGATCAGCATGGTGGCGCCGCCGGTCAGCGCTAGCTGGCCCGCCGCAGCTCCATTACGCTGCAGAATATAGGCGGTGACATTCAGCGCAGCTGCTTCGCCCAACGATCCCGGATTACTCGCCGGCATCGTTTGCAGGATATCGCCGAAAAGCTCACTGACCATTTTCGGACGCCACTTGAGGAGAAAAGTGCCCCCCACCAGCGCCGGCGCGTCTCCCGAGCCTTCCAGATTCACTCCATGGCAGCCTGCGCAATTCTGCGCGTAGACTCCGCCCCCATTCGAGGCCTGCTCCGCCGTGAACGCGCCGGCGGCTTGCTGAGCCTTCAATGGCATCGAGGCACAAAACAGCGTCAAGGCTCCCACCGTGGTACAGAAAAGCAATCTGGATAAAAGCGACGAGCGCTGCATGCTGGGTCTCCTCATTTGCAACTCCATCTGACATAATACTCCACCCATCATGTTTCCCGCGTGTTATTGCCGCCGCAGGAATTCCAGCCGCCTACACGGAATTCCACCGCACGGTCTCATACCTCGTTACTTCGGAGCGTAGGGTGTTAGTTGCGATACCGAGCCGTCGGGGTGCCGAACCCTTCTACCAGAATGGCAACAAACTCAGTTAATTGCTTTTGACTCAAAGTCCACCTCCAGGTTTCGGGGGCGTGACAACTTCCCTGAACAGTTTGGGGTGACATTTCGCTGAACGACTACACAGCAACACCAGCAGGATTTAACGCTCGAAAGTTTGACGCGCGGAACCCGCTGCGCTACCATAACGTTGCGGGGTGGAGCAGTCTGGTAGCTCGTTGGGCTCATAACCCAAAGGTCGAAGGTTCAAATCCTTCCCCCGCAACCAACAAAACAAAAGCAACTTACCGAGAATCGTAACAACCGACCAGACCTCATTAGGCCCCAACAGCCATTTTCGGTTGTTCGAGGGCAGGTTCCGGCTCTCCCAAAACCATCTGAACTACTTTGCTATTGGCCAGGCGCTTGGTGTCCGTCATGACCTTTCCGTAGACGTTCATCGTCGTAGTAATGGAGGCGTGTTTCATGAGTTCCTGCTGTACAGCGAATGGCGCCCCTGACTCTTGAAGCCACGCTCGATAGGAATGCCTAAAACTGTGCCAT